>JALYKQ010000163.1 GCA_030774675.1 Gemmatimonadota bacterium
GCGCCCATGCAGTACATCGCACCGTACTCGGGATGCGCGATGGCCGAATACTTCATGTACGACGAGGGACTGCCGACTCTCTGCGTGTACGACGATCTGTCCAAGCAGGCTGCGGCGTATCGACAGCTCTCACTCGTCCTGCGTCGTCCTCCGGGACGTGAAGCATTCCCCGGAGACGTGTTCTACCTCCACTCGCGGCTGCTTGAAAGAGCGGCGAAGCTCAGCGAAGATCAGTCCGTTGTCGATGGGAAGAACATCAAGAAGGCCGGTGGCTCGCTGACCGCGCTCCCTATCATCGAAACTCAGGCGGGCGACGTCTCGGCGTATATCCCGACGAACGTGATCTCGATTACTGACGGACAGATCTTTCTCGAGGCAGATCTGTTCTTCGCCGGCGTCCGGCCGGCGGTCAACGTCGGAATATCCGTCTCACGCGTCGGCGGCTCGGCGCAGGTCAAGGCGATGCGCTCGGTTGCGGGAAGGTTGCGTCTCGACCTCGCCCAGTACCGCGAGCTCGAGGCATTCTCCTCCTTTGCGTCTGACCTCGACGCAGCGACGAAGAAGCAGCTCGAGCGCGGTGCGCGCACGGTGGAGATTCTGAAGCAGCCGCAGTTCCGCCCGATGGCGGTGGAGCACCAGGTCATGGTCATCTACGCGGTGACCAACGGTCTCTTGGATCAGATTCCGGTGAACCGGCTAAAGGACTGGGAGCAGAATTTCCTTGAGTTCGTCGAGAAGCAGTTCCCGCAGGTGCCGCAGAGGATCCGCACCGAGAAGGTTCTCTCGAAGGAGAACGAGGCCGACATGAGGCGCGCGATCGAGAGCTTCAACCAGACCTTTACCGCGAAGAAGTAGAAGAAGAATGGCAAAGGGACGGGAGCTGAAGGGACGGATCAAATCCGTCGAGAACACGAGGAAGATCACGCGCACGATGGAGATGGTCGCCACCTCGAAGATGAAGCGCGCGCAGGATCGCGTCGTCGCCGCGCGCCCTTACGCCAACTCACTCACCGAAGTCATCGCGAATCTCTACACACCTGAGCTGGCCGAGCGTTTTCGTCTTCTCCGACAACCGACGGAGACAAAGAAGGCGGCGGTAATCGTTCTCACCAGCAATCGCGGGCTCGCGGGTGCGTTCAACGCCAATCTCCTGAAAGAAGCGCGCAACCTTCTCGCGCGTCTGGGCGAGCAGAACGTCGAACCCGAGCTTCACGTCGTCGGTAAAAAGGGCCTTGGCTATTTCCGCTATGTAGGCCGCGCAGTTGCGTCGGGCCGCACAGACATCACGGGCCGTCCGACCGCGGAAAACGCGGCCGAGCTCGTCGACGGACTGATCGAGAGATTTGCTTCGGGCGAAATCGATGCAGTCTATGTCATCTACTCGAAATTCAACTCCGCGCTTTCCACGCCACCGACATCGCAGCTCATCCTCCCGGTGACGCCACCGGAGCGAAAGGGCCCGCGGCCCGACTACATTCTGCTGCCGTCGGCTGAAGTGATTCTGACCCAGCTTCTACCGTCTTACGTTCGCAACTCGGTTTACCGCGCGCTAGTCGAGAACGAGGCCGGATTCCAGAGCGCACAGCGCACCGCGATGAAGAATGCGACCGACAACGCGGGCGAGATGATCAACGTTCTACGCCGCACATTCAACCGCGCCCGCCAGGCGCAAATCACGCAGGAGATCGCCGAAATCGTCGGCGGCGCTTCCGCGTTACAGGGGTAATAATGGCTACTGCCGTCCGCACCGAGAAAAAGAAAGCGACCAAGGCCGAGGCCAAGCCGAAGAACGTCGGCAAAGTCGTTCAGGTAATCGGTCCAGTCCTCGACGTCGAGTTCGAGTCGGAGCACCTGCCCGAGCTGTACAACGCGCTGCGTATTCGCGGGAAGACCGACGCCGGCGTCGACATCGATGTCGTAGTCGAGGTGCAGCAGCACATCGGACGGAACCAGGTCCGCGCAGTCGCGATGTCGTCCACCGACGCCGTCGTGCGTGGAATGGAAGTCGAAGACACGGGCTCGGCCATCACTGTACCCGTCGGCGCGGCGGCGCTCGGCAGAATTCTCAACGTCATCGGAAATCCCGTCGATAACGGTCCGGCGATTCCCGAGGATGTCGAGCGGTGGCCGATCCATCGTCCCGCTCC
>JALYKQ010000164.1 GCA_030774675.1 Gemmatimonadota bacterium
TGGGTACGGCCCGCCCGACCAGAATCGTGATGTTGTCGGTCCCGCCACCATCGAGCGCGTCCTGCAAGAGATCCTCGCATACCTGACGCGCGGATGTCATCGCGCGCAAACGTTCGGCAATGCGCTCGTCGGAGACGTGCCTCGTCAGCCCATCGCTGCAGAGGAGATGGACGTTCTCCCATGAATTCGGGATCTTCGTGATGACCGGCGCGCTCTGGGGTCCACCGATCGAGCTGGCCAGAACATTCGATAGCGGCGACTGGAGTGACAAAGTCTTGGTCATTATGCCCTGATCCACCAGCGCCTGCGCTACCGTCTGATCGCGCGAAATCTGGGTAAGCTCGCCGTTGGCGAATCTGTAGCAGCGGGAATCGCCCACTTGCACGAGGTAGTTCCAGGGCCAGACTCCGATGAACAGCGTGAGGGTGGTTGCCATGCCGATGTTGCTCGGGTCCGATGCGGCGCGCTCACGCACAGCGCGGTGCCACGCTTGGGCCGCTTGCTCCAGCGCCTGGATGAAATCCTCCTCGTTGTCGCCGGCCCGGAAGTAGCACCCGGCGCCTTCGGTAATGAATTGCGCCACTTCTTCGACAGCCGTCCGGCTGGCCTCTTCACCCTTTCTTCCGCCACCAACGCCGTCGGCGACCATCATGAACGACGCGACACGCTCTTCTTCGATGGGACTATTCTGATTCGTGGGAAGGCTCGACATACGGACATTGAGCCGTCCGCGCAGTGATCCGACCAGGAAATGATCCTGATTCTCGGGGCGAACTTTGCCAGGATGCGTGAGGCCATGAGCGTCCAGCTCGTCGTCGTGGGGGCGGCGTGATGTCGTCGGCGATGAACGCTCAGCGATCATTACTTGACGCTACCCTTTTTTCGCGGGCAGTCAAGCTGAATCCGCAGTGGCCCGTCGTGGATTCGTCATCGACCGCTCGGCTGGCCACAAGAACGGAAGAGTTGAATACGGATGCTTCGGATTTAGGCGGATGCTCCGGATCGATCCGTCTGGCGGTATAGCTCCATTCGCCAGAGCCGTCTTCTTTTGTTATTTCGAAGGAGAGCTCCGTTTCGCGACGGAAGCATCCCGAGCGGCAGTTCCCAAAAGATCACGGGCCTGGTGTTACGTGGTCTCACGCCAAAAGGAGCGATCCCGAGGGATCAGCCCCCGATCCGAAGCATCCGCATAAACCTTCCGTTCTTGTAGCCAGCCCGAACGGCAGTTCCATTAGCCCGGCCTCGCCACGTACGCCAGGATTGCCCAGTAGTGGGCAAAGCTCCCGGCCATGACGAACAGGTGCCAGATCTCGTGGGAGCCAAAGATTTTGGCGCCGCCTCTTGGCCACTTCTTCGCGTAGACGACGGCGCCGACGGTGTAGGCGATTCCTCCGGCCAGAAGCCAGAGAAAGAAACCGGGCGAAGAGGCCGCGATCAGTGGCCGAGCGAGGATGACGGCGATCCAGCCCATTCCGATATAGAGAGCGGTCGAGAGCCAACGTGGTGCGTGCATCCACACGATCTTCTGGAAGACGCCCAGCGCCGCCAGCGCCCACACCGTGATGAGAAGCGCCATGCCGAGGCGGCCTCCCAGCACGATGAGGCAGATTGGAGTGTAGCTGCCGGCGATCAACACGTAAATCATCACATGGTCGATTCGCTGGAAGTGGCCCCGGCCCCGCTCAGACAAAGTGGATGCGTGATACACCGCGCTGACGCAGTACATCATCACCAGGCTCGCGCCGAAGATAGAGACCCCAACTATCTGGCGGACGCTTCCGTGTTGGGCCGCTGCAACGATCAGCATCACCAAGCCGATCACAGAGAGAACCGCGCCGAGTAGGTGGGTGAGTGCGTTGACGGGCTCGCGAAGGCGCAGGCGCATTACGAACGGTAGCCTCTGCTCCTACCTTTTGTACACTGTGCACCTGAAATTCACGCGATCGCGTTTGTGAGGAGTTACGTGCATCTGAAAATCATTCGGGCGATTTCGCTCGCAACTGCGATTGTTCTCGAGGCCTGCCACTCGCCGGCTCGCCCGCGGGTCGCAGCGCAATCGACGCTCGAGCGCGCGCCCGCAATCGTGCACGCGTGGCTCACAACTGGCGATCGGACCAGGCTCCTCAACCGGGAGGCGGACCTCAATCTGTCGGCTGACACTGCGGCTCCAACGCCAGCAATCGCCACGATCGACGTCGACGCAGCCGCGGTATACCAGCAAATCGTCGGCTTCGGCGCCGCCATGACCGATGCCTCCGCGTTCCTGATGATGCACCGGATGCCCGCGAAGGATCGGGAGGTCCTGCTCCAGGATCTCTTTGGTCGCGACAGCGGCATCGCCTTGAGCTTCATCCGGGTGCCGATGGGCGCGTCGGATTTCTCGATCCGGCACTACAGCTACGACGACATGCCGGCGCCCGAGACCGATTCGGCGCTTGCCCATTTCTCGATCGACGATGATCGGGTGGAGAAGATTCCGTTGCTCAAGCGGGCGCTGGAGATCAACCCGCAAATCAAGCTGGTGGCAAGCCCGTGGAGTCCGCCGGCCTGGATGAAGACTTCGGGCAGTCTGATCAAGGGCTCTCTCTTGCCGCGGTTCTACGACTCCTTTGCCGAGTATTTCGTCAAGTTCATTCGTGCTTATGGCGCCGCGGGATTGCCGATCTACGCCTTGACGGTGCAGAACGAGCCGAATTTCGAGCCCGAGAATTATCCAGGCATGCGCCTCGAGGCAGCGGCCCGAGCCCGCGTCATCGGTGATCACTTGGGCCCGCGACTGGAGCGCGCGGGAATCCGGACCATGATCTGGGACTGGGATCATAACTGGGACGTGCCCCAGTCCCCGATGGAAGTGTTGGCCGATCCTCGAGCGCGGAAGTACGTCCAAGGCGTCGCCTGGCACTGCTACGGCGGCGACGTCTCGGCGCAGAGCAAGGTTGTGAACGCGTTCCCGGGCAAGGATACCTGGTTTACCGAATGCTCGGGCGGCGAGTGGGCCCCCAACTTTGCCGACAACCTGACCTGGAATGTCGGCACGCTGGTGATCGGCGCGACTCGCAACTGGGCCCGAGGTGTCGCTCTCTGGAATCTGGCGCTCGACGAAAAGGCCGGACCGCACAAGGGAGGTTGCGGGAATTGCCGCGGCGTGGTCACGATCGATTCGAAGACCGGCGCCTATACGCGGAACGTCGAGTACTATGCACTCGCGCACGCCAGCAAGTTCGTTCGACCGGGCGCTCGTCGGATCAGATCCGAGAGCGCGGACACAACGCTCGCAAACGTGGCGTTCCAGAATCCGGATGGCTACACAAAAGTGCTGATCGTGGTCAACCCGGCAAAGGAGGCGCGGACCTTTGCGGTGCGGTGGCTGGGCAGGGTAGTGCGCTACACGTTGCCGGCGGGATCGGTGGTGACGTTCATCTGGGGGTAGTGCGCGACTAGACCGTCAATTGATGATCGTGAATCCTCCGCTCGTCCCGCCGAACCTCGGGTTTACGACGTTGTTGAAGATCGAGCCAAAGCTGTAACTGATTCCGAAGTTCGCAAAATAAGTATACGACGTTGCGAGTTGTCGCAGTCTCAACAACCTGTCTGCATCGGTCAGATCACCGCGAGGCAGGTACAGCTGGTCCCGAATCAGCGCCGCCTGGCCGAAGAAGAACAGCGAGAATCCCTTGAACAGCCTCAGGTCCAGGCTGTTGAAGAACACGAGATGCCTTTTGCTCAGGTCGTGCAGGTACACGGCGCCCTCGACCGAGCTGCTGATCGAGCCCCACGGCTGCTTGAGTTCAAGCGATGTAATGAGCGTCTGGTCGGCGCGAACCTCGCTGATCCGGTCGAAGATCGTGGTGTCCTGATACTGGAAGTAGCTGATGCCCGGTGAATACTGCAACGTCCACTGGCGACGCGTCGATTGTGAGTACGGAAAGAAATCGTACTCGATCGCCGGTGCGATCCGCATTGCGCGCTTCTGGTTCAGAAAAGTCGATGCCGTCCAGGATGCCCGCTGACCGAGCGACCAATGGGGACCGAGGCTCTTCACGAGGAGATCGCTCAAGCCGTAGCTGTGGGAGTACGTATTGAAATTGGTGCCGTCACCGAGCTCGAAGCGGCTCTGACCGTAGTTGCCGTAGAATGTGAGGCTGGCCTTCCATGCTTCAGTCGTCCGATTCGCGCTTACCGACCCGTTGAGCGAAACAAAGTTGTTCGCCTTCTCTCCGCTTCCGTATCCGTTAGCCGTCGTGCGGAAGACCCAATAATTCCATGGGTCCCTCTTGCTTGAGTTGGTGGTATCGCCTTGCTTGGGCGCGGGCGCAGTGTAGGTGACGTCGAATCTGGACGGATCGCCGAGGTGCGCCTCGTAGCGAAGAAGACCAATCTTGATGACGCGCGCGAGCCCACGCCTCAGTTGATCCGGGCTGGCAGCGGGTGGGGATACGTACCTGAGAGTATCAGACAGCGCTTTGAGGGGACCCTGGCCCAGGAAGTGGAGGGTGAACTCGGTTCCGCCACCGCCGGTGGTCTGGTCGGTCTCCAGTATGTGGACCTGCGCATCCTGCCGGTTGCGGACGTAATCGACGAAGGTGACTTCAGTCCGCATGAAGTCGAAATCGCAGTAGTTGCAGTCTAGAAAAACGCGGAGCTTGGGGGGCGCTGGCGGTTGTCGATGCGCGAGCGTGTCCTGGGCCCGCACCGCAGATGCAAGAACACAGATAGCGCCGGCAATCGTGACCCAGCGCATCAGCCTTCGCTTTCTCGCATCGCCACCGATTGGCCTCCGAGTCTACTGCTTGGTCTTCTGGTACGTCCCGATCAGCTCCGCGTTGTCGACGAGGTGCTCTTCCATCGCTTTTTCGAGCTGCGCCTTGGTTGGATTCTGCAATCCCTCGAGGTCGTTGTCGAGCGCGTACAGCTTGAAGAAATAACGATGACGGCCGATCGGGGGACACGGGCCTCCATAACCCTGCTTGCCCCAGTCGTTGCTCCCTTGGATGGCGCCGCTCGGCAAGCCGATCTTCGCCGCGTTCTCCGGCAGCTTGGTGACACTCGCCGGAATGTTATAGAGGACCCAGTGGACATACACACGCTGGGGCTTGGCCGGGTCCGGCGCGTCCGGATCGTCCACGATCAATGCCAGGGTCTTGGCATCGCTAGGCACGCCGAACCACTCGAGTGGCGGCGATAAGTCGCCGCCCTCACAGGTGTACTTCGCTGGAATCGAACCGTTGGGCGCGAATGCGGGAGACGTGAGAATAAATGGCATGGTCTTGGGAATTGGTCTGGTTTGGTGGGAGCGTGGGCTGCTGTCAGTTTTGATCGCAAGCGTATCGGTGGCCGACGAGTTTTCTGACCTGGCGCAGGCCGTGAAAGCTAGTGACAGTACGGCGATGCCGAGGAGTGGTCCGTGCGGCATTTTAGAATCCTGTTGAGCTGGACCCTGTTTCTGCAGCATTCGCGCCTAGGTTCTGAGATCTTCCAAAAAGCGCGGCTCAGGACACGAAGAAGGTCAAAAGCGGGGATACGGATGCTTCGGATTTTGGCGGATGCTTCGGATCGCTCCTTGTGGCGTGACGGCTCGTAAGACCAGGGCCGGGATCTTTTGGGAACCGCCGCTCGGGATGCTTCAGCTCGCCGAATAGAACTCTCGTACTAAAAACAAAAAGAAAGCGGCTCTAGCGAGACGAGCTACACCGGCGCAAGGATCGATCAGCGTTCATCCGCTCCAATCCGAAGCATCCGTATCAAGTTTTTGCCTTTGTTCGCCGAAAGGGAAGACCAAGCGACGAGATCCACTACTGCAAGGGAAGATAACGCACACGAATCTGCGCTAGATTAGACCCAACTCTACTCGGCGACCTCATGCCTCATGAAAGATTGAAGGCGGTCTTTCTGCTCGCTACGCTCAAGCACAAACGAGCTGGAGGCGATTTCTCGCACACCGAGACCCTGTGCGAGCTCGTCATCGAGGAGCTGCGCGAGTGCAACGTCGCATGCGAGATCGTCCGTCTTGTCGACCATGACATCAAGCCCGGCATCAAAAGCAATATGGGGAGAGGCGACGAGTGGCCCGGAGTCCTGAAAAAGGGCTCGCGTCCGAGATCATCGTGTTCGCAACGCCGATCTGGTGGGGAAATCAATCCTCACTCATGCAGCGCGTGATCGAGCGGTTGGACGAGCTACACAACGAGCTCCTCGAAATGGGCAAGTCGCGGCTCGCCAACAAAGTCGGTGGGATCGTCATCACCGGCGAGGAAGATGGAGAGCAGCACATCACCGGCAACATCTCGAACTTCCTGCTCACGATTGGAGTGACCCTTCCGCCACAGTGCGCGATCTCATATCAGGGTGATTACACCCGGGCGACCAAGAGCTCGCTCGGCAAACGGTTCCGCGAGGAGTACGCGGATGCGGCGGAGACGATGGCTCGGAACCTCGCTTTCTTTGCGAGGCTGCTGCGGGCGAACAACATTCCGCAGTAGGAGATAACGTGGGGTGGGGTAGCCGGCGGAATATCATTGCCGGATAACCCGAGCCGCGCCATCATTTCCGCCATGCAGACCGGCCGGCGCATCCACTCGGTCGACGTCGCGCGTGGCGTCGCGATGGTCCTTATGGCCATCGATCACGTGCGGGTCTACGCCGGCGTCCCTCCCGGCGGCCCGAATCCCGGCGTGTTTTTCACCCGTTGGATCACGAATTTTGTGGCGCCCGCGTTCGCCTTTCTTGCTGGCACTTCCGCCTATCTCCTCGGCCGCCGGCTCGGCGATCGAGGTGCGCTGTCGCGATACCTCGCCACTCGCGGTTTGATCCTGGTGCTGCTCGAGCTCACCATCATTCGGGTGGCGTGGACCTTCAACTTCGACTTCGGCCACTATCTCCTGGCTGGCGTCATCTGGATGCTCGGCTGGTGTATGGTGTTACTCGCCTCGCTCATCTGGCTGCCGGTAGCGGTGATCGGCGCATTTGGCGTAGCGGTGATAGTCCTTCACAACCTGATGGACTTTCTCTCACCGGCGACGGCGACAGCATTCCAGGAAAGCTCTCTGAGCTGGCTGTGGCAGATCCTCTACTTTGGTGGGCCGATACAGCTGGGGCAAAACGGCCCGACACTCATGGTGCTTTACTCGATAATCCCATGGGTCGGAGTGATGGCGGCGGGCTACGCGTTCGGCGCGGTGATGACACTCGAGCCCAATCGGCGCAACAGGGTTTGCGTCGCACTGGGAGCGTCAGCGATCGTGCTTTTTCTCCTGCTCCGGACGGTCGACGTCTACGGAGACCCTCGCCACTGGCACGTGACCGGGCCCGCGCCGGCCGCGTTCCGCTTCATCAACACTACCAAGTACCCGGCGTCGCTGCAGTTTCTGCTGATGACCCTCGGGCCAATGATCCTGCTGCTGCCGCTCGCCGAACGCGCACGCGGCAAGATCGGCGAGATCTTTGCGACCTTCGGCCGAGTGCCGATGTTCTACTATCTGCTGCACATTCCGGCGATCCACCTGGCCGCCGTGATCGTCTCACTTGTGCGCGAGGGAAGGGTGGATCCCTGGCTGTTCGCGAATCATCCGATGATGAACCCGCCTCCTCCCGAGGGGTACATGTGGAGCCTCGGGCTGCTTTATGCGGTGTTCCTCGTCGTGGTTGCGTTGCTTTATGTGCCGTGCCGCTGGTACGCGCGCCGGAAAACTACGAGTCCAGCGCCCTGGATGAAGTTCATCTAAAGGAAGCAGGTCCCTCTAGACGCCGATAGTAGGAAGTGATCGAGAACGCAGCCAGGAATTGATCGACTCAGCCGCGTCTCTTCCCTCCCGTATCGCCCACACGATCAGCGATGCCCCCCGACGCGCATCGCCGGCGGAAAAAACGCCCGGCACGCTGGTCCGATGCGCATCATCGGTGGCGATGTTTCCGCGACCATCCAGCTCCACGGCGAGATCCGTCAACAGCTTGCTCTTTACAGGGCCAGTGAATCCCATTGCCAGCAGCACGAGATCCGCCTCGAGCTCGAACTCGGTACCAGCCATTCGCTTGAAGCCCGTGCGCCCGTCGGCGAATACATGCCTCTCCAGACGGACGGCATGAATGCGTCGCACTCTCCCATCCTGGCCGGAGAACGCGGTAGTGGCGACATTCCACTCGCGGTCGCACCCTTCCTCATGCGCGTGGGAGGTCCGCAGCTGCATTGGCCACAGCGGCCACGGTGTGCTCGGCGCGCGGCTAGCCGGTGGGGCCGGCAGAAGCTCGAACTGCCGAACGCTGCGCGCACCCTGACGAACGCACGTCCCCGCGCAGTCCGATCCGGTGTCACCCCCGCCGATGATAACAACCCGCCGATCCCGCGCGTCGATGTTTTCGGGTTCCCAGTACCCGGTAGCGGGTACCGGGAACCGAGTATCGGATAACGGGAAACGGGAAACGGGCGACTGGTAACGGGCACGGGCAGCGGGTACCGCGTCCCTCTCGAGCCTCCGATTCTGCGCCGTCAGAAATTCCATCGCGAGATGCACTCCCCCAAGCCCCCGCCCGGGAACGTCAAGATCCCGCGCCGCACCAGCTCCGGTCGCAACGCAGACAGCATCGAACTCCGCTCGTATCTCCTCGACACTGACGTCATCGCCCACGAAGATGCCAGTGCGGAACCGAACGCCCTCCGCCTCGAGCTGCGAAAGACGGAGATCGAGCACCGACTTCTCGAGCTTGAACTCCGGTATCCCGTACCGAAGCAATCCCCCAACCCGCTCGTCCTTTTCGAAGACCACGACGTCGTGCCCGAAACGACGCAGCTGCTGCGCGGCAGCGAGACCAGCGGGTCCTGACCCAACAACAGCAACGCTAAATCCGGAAGCGCGCCGCGGCGGACGCGGCATCACCCAACCCTCAGCGAACCCACGATCTGCAATCGTCTGCTCGATGTGCCGGATGGTGACGGGCTCGTTAACGAGACCGAGCACGCACGCCGATTCGCAGGGCGCGGGACAGAGCCGGCCCGTCAGCTCCGGGAAATTGTTGGTCGCATGCAGCGAGTCCAGCGCGTCGCGCCATTCCCCGCGAGAAACGAGGTCGTTCCACTCCGGAATGATGTTTCGCACGGGGCATCCAGTGTCGCCCTGACAGAATGGGACTCCACAATCCATGCAGCGCGCTGCCTGGGTGCGTACCGCCAATTCCGGAACGGGACCGTAGAATTCCCGCCAATGGCGCACCCGTTCCTCAACCGCTTGCCGCCCCGGCGTCGCGCGGCGAAGCGTCAGAAATCCTTTGGGATCACGCATGACGCGCCTCCCCGATGCTTAAGCCACGCCGAGCTGCCGTCGTCGCAGCATCTGCTTCCGATTGACGCTCGAGCGCCTGCCGGTACTCGCGCGGCACGACCGCGATGAAGCGCCGCTGCGCCCGCTCCCATTGTCCGAGCTCGCGCTTGGCACGCGCGCTCCCAGTGTACCGAGCGTGCTGCTCCACCAGTCGACGCAATAGGTCTCGGTCGCCGAAGTCCATCACGTGCGCGAGCTCGACCAATTCCATGTTGCACTGGCGCTCCAGCTCACCGAACTCGTCCAGCACGAACGCGACGCCACCGCTCATGCCAGCGGCGAAATTCCGCCCGACGCGTCCAAGCACGACGACTGTGCCACCTGTCATGTACTCGCAGCCGTGATCGCCGACTCCTTCCACCACCGCGATCGCCCCACTGTTCCGCACGGCAAAACGCTCGCCCGCCACGCCGGCGAAATACGCTTCGCCGGATGTCGCGCCGTAGAGCACGGTGTTGCCAGCGAGAACGGTCTGATCAGGAATGAACTGAGCAGCCCGGGGATGCCGCACAATCAGGCGACCACCGGAAAGTCCCTTGCCCACGTAATCGTTCGCCTCGCCCTCCAGCTCGAGTGAGAGTCCGCGCGCGGCGAACGCGCCGAAGCTCTGACCCGCCGAGCCGGTGAATCGGATGGAGATGCTGTCGTCGGGAAGGCCGGCGTTGCCGTGACGGCGTGCGATCTCGCCCGCGAGCGTCGCGCCCACAGCGCGGTCGGCGTTGGTGATGGGGAACGTGCACTTCACCCGTTCGCCGCGCTCGAGCGCCGGTTGCGCCAGATCCACAAGTCTCCGATTGAGCGTCCCTTCCTGCTCGGAGTGATTGAGCCTCAGCCTGACGTGCCGGCGCGCAACGCGAGCGGGATGCGTGCGTGACGCTGGCATAGCGAGATGCAGCAGGGCCGATAGATCCAGCGTGTTCACCTTGGCGTTGTCGGACGCCGGGAGGACGCGGAGCATATCGGTGCGGCCGATCATCTCATCCATCGTCCGGAAGCCCAGTCGCGCCAGCAGCTCACGCACTTCTTCCGCGATGAAGAAGAAATAGTTCACGACATGCTCGGGCTGACCGCTAAAGCGAGCACGCAGCTCCGGATCCTGGGTGGCGATGCCGACCGGGCAGGTGTTGAGATGACACTTCCTCATCATCACGCATCCTTCGACGATGAGCGGCGCGGTGGCGAACCCGAATTCGTCGGCGCCGAGCAGCGCGGCCACGACGACGTCGCGTCCGGTCTTGAGCTGGCCGTCCGTCTGCAACCGCACCCGACCGCGCAGCCCGTTGATCACGAGCGTCTGTTGGGTCTCGGCCAAGCCGAGCTCCCACGGACTCCCCGCGCGCATGATGCTGGAGAGCGGCGAAGCACCGGTGCCGCCGGAATCGCCAGAGATGAGAATCAGGTCCGCCTGCGCTTTCGCTACGCCGGCGGCGACGGTGCCTACTCCCGCCTCGGCAACCAGCTTGACCGAGACCGCGGCCTTTGGTGCGATCGCCTTGAGGTCGTAGATAAGCTGCGCCAGATCCTCGATCGAGTAGATGTCGTGATGCGGCGGAGGCGAGATGAGCGTCACGCCCGGCATCGAGTGCCGGGTCTTCGCGATGATCGCATCGACCTTGTGACCCGGCAGTTGGCCTCCCTCGCCGGGCTTCGCTCCCTGCGCGATCTTGATCTGCAGCTCGCTGGCGTTGACAAGATACTCGGCAGTCACGCCGAAGCGCGCCGACGCGACCTGCTTGATCGCGCTGTTGCGATCGGTGCCGAAGCGGGCCGGATCTTCGCCGCCCTCTCCGCTGTTGCTGCGGCCGCCGAGCCGGTTCATCGCGATCGCGAGGGTCTGGTGCGCCTCGGCGCCCAGTGACCCGAACGACATCGCTCCGGTGCAGAATCGCCGGGTGATGGCGGCAACGGGCTCGACTTCGTCCAGAGGGATTGGATCCCGATCGACGAAATCCAAAAGCCCGCGCAAGGTGGATTGGCGGCGAGTCTCGTCGTTCGCGAGCGCGCTGAACTCTTTGAATGTGGAGTAGCTGTCGCCTCGCGTCGCGTGCTGGAGCTTGGCGATCGTCATCGGATTCCAGTTGTGATGCTCGCCCTGCACGCGGTATTGATACTCGCCGCCCGCATCCAACCGAGTGTCGATGGAGACATCATCAAACGCGAAGCTGTGGCGGCGCAAAGTCTCGTCGGCGATCAGCTCCATGCCGATCCCGCCAACCCGCGATGGCGTGCCGGCGAAATGGCGATCGACGAGTGAGGTGCTCAATCCCACCGCCTCCCACAACTGGGCACCGCAGTAACTCTGCAGCGTGGAGATCCCCATCTTCGACATGATCTTGAAGAGGCCCTTGCCGAGCGCCTTGACGTAGCGTTCCTGTGGCGCGACGCCGTGCGGCTTGTCGCTGGCCGCCTCCGGACGCGCCAATGCGGCGACAGTCTCGAGCGCGAGGTACGGGTGAACGGCGCTCGCACCGTACGCGATCAAGAGCGCCAAGTGCGACACCTCTCTCGCTTCGCCGGTCTCGGAGATGAGACTCACCCGCCAGCGGAGTCCTTTGCGAATCAGATGGTGGTGCACGGCCGAGAGCGCGAGTGCCGCCGGGATCGGAGCGTTGTCGGCGCTTATCCCGCGATCGCTGACCACAAGAACTCCGCACCCGGCCTCAACTGCGTCAGTGGCGGCGCGACAGAGATCATCGACTGCCAGCTCGAGCGCCGCATCGCCGCCCGCAACCGGAAAGAGCGCGGGCACTGTCACCGCTCGCAACGTCGGATCGATCACACCGCGCAGCGCGGAGATGGCCTGGTCCGTGAGGATCGGTTGCGCGATGCGGATCTGTTTGGCGTGCTCGGCCGTCTCCTCGAGCAGATTGCCCTGTGGCCCAAGGTTCATCCCCAGCGACATCACGAGCTGCTCGCGAATCGGATCGATGGCGGGATTGGTGACCTGAGCGAACATCTGCCGGAAGTACGAGAAGAGGAGCTGCGGACGCCGCGACAAAACCGCGAGCGGCGTATCGTTCCCCATGGATCCCGCTGGCTCCTCCCCCGCGTCCGCCATTGGACCAAGCACCATCTTCAGTTCATCAGCGGTGTACCCGAACGCGCGCTGAAGGACGGGAAGAGGGAGGAGGGAGGAGGGAAGAGGGAATGCCGGTGCTGGATTAAATGCCGCTGGCTCGTCCCGCCCGCTTTCCGCTTCCCGCTTCCCGCTTCCCACAAGTCGCTCGAGCTCGATCCTCTGCTCCGCAACCCATCTCCGATAGGGCCGGACCGACGCCAATTCCATCTTGATGGCCTCATCGTCGAGTATCCGCCCCTGAGTAGTATTGACGACGAGCATTTTGCCCGGCTCGAGCCGTCCCTTGGCGCGGATGTTCTCGACCGGAACCGGGAGCGCCCCCGCTTCCGACGACAGCACCACAAAATC
>JALYKQ010000165.1 GCA_030774675.1 Gemmatimonadota bacterium
TGGCTCCTGAATTGTCGATCGCCTCCACCAGGCGACTCCCTTCGCTGCCTGGATCGACGATCACCGCGCGGTTGGTCCGATCATCCACGAGCAGATAGCAATTCTCCTGGAAGGCGCCGACGGTGAAGGTCTGGACTTTCACGCTACTTCTTCGCTTTGCCGCGCATCTGCGTCCACACAACGAGTGTGACGCAGCCACGGTCGAATTTCCGGAACTGGGCCGGCACATCTCCCGGCTGGTAAACCTCGAGGCCGATCACGTCGTCCGGACTCACGAACATGTCGAGATCGCCCGGCATTAGGTTGGGCCACTCGAAGCCGTCGACGTACACGCGGCTGCACGAGGGCCCCGAGGAGTACATGCTGGTGACTCTCGATCTCCCGCTGATGACGGCGCCGCCGCGCTGTTGTGTAACGGTAACGCCGGTAACGTTCTTCACCATGTCGGTGATGTAGTTCGGCTTGCGCCGATCGATGTCTTCACGTGTAAAAAATTTTCCGCCCCCTCCCCGCTTCCGCGCGTTGAATCCCGATTTCTCCAGCGCCATGTCGCGGCGAGCCGTGACGAGCACGGGGTCCAGCAAGTTGACTTTCGGGCCGACCGTGAGGACGACATCGATCGGCTCGCGGGATGTAACGTTGATTGTCTCGGCAGCCGATGCGAAGCTGAGGCTCCTGACGACCAGCATCTGGGTGCCAGTGAGCACGCCAGTGAGCCGGAACGAGCCATCGTCTTTCGTCACCGTCGACACTCCCGACACCGGAACCTCGACTCTGGCGCCGGCGACCGGTTTGGCACTTTGAGTGAGAACGTGACCCGTTACAACTCCCGTGGCCCGTGACCCTGCTTTCGCCGGAATCGACATGCTCTGGAACGCCAGCAGCGCTCCGCTCATCGTCACCGGAACTTCCGGCGTCGATACGTCGCCAAGGTTTGCCTGGAGCGTCCCATCGAGATCCGAAGGCAGCGCGCAAAGCTTGAAGAATCCGGAGCTATTGGTCTCGGTGCGCAGCTCGTGCGGTTGCCGCACGACACCGGTCTCTTTGCTGATCGTCACGTCCGTCCACGCGATCGAAACACGCGCGCCAGCTATCGGGACATCGGTGTCCGGATCCAACACTCGCCCTACTACCGAAGAAGGAGCTGACGCGGTTTGCTCGGCCCCACAATATCTATGGACCAGAGTTGCCACCGACGGCACTGAGAGCTTCACCACACCAGCGCTGTCGGGTCCGATCACGAAGGGCTTTGTGGCAAGGGTGATCCCGAGACTCTCCAGAAGCGGATGGAATACGCCTACCTGATAGGTACCGGGAGTCAGGCTGTCGAGTATGAATCTGCCGAGCGAATCCGTAGTAACCGGCGCGGCCACGCCCGACACTACGACTTCCGCCCCCTGTAGCGGGGCTCCGTCGACACTGTCTCCCACGACACCGACTATTCGCGAGTTTCGTGCGGCATTTTGCGCCAGGGCAGCGGCGAAAGGGAATGCAATGGCACAACAAACGAGTTTCAGCGAGCGCATCAGGTGTACCCTCCCGCGCTGACATGCGAGCTCTCCAATGCCTCGCGTGTGGCATCGGCAGTGCCCTCAGCCTGCATCTCCTTGAATCGCGTGATGTACTTGTCGGCGGCAATTGCCGCGGTTGTCGCATCGCCTGACGCAGTTGTAACCTGTCGGGTGAGCTGCGCCCTCAGGTCCCCGGCAACGAACAGGCCCGGGATCGAGGTCATCATCGCGTTATCGGTGAGCACGTATCCCATCACGTCGTGCTCAAAGTGTCCGGCGATCACTCCGGTGTTTGGACGGAATCCGATGAAAACGAAGAGCCCAGTCGCGTCGAGGAACTGCCGGTCCCCAGTCACGAGATTGTGCATGCGAAGGCCTGTCATTCCCTGCTCCGCATCGCCCTCGACCTTTTCAACTAGCGTGTCCCAGATCACTTCGATCTTCGGATTGTCGAACACGTGCTTCTGCAGGATCTTGGATGCCCTGAACTCGTTGCGCCGGTGAATCAGGTAGACCTTGCTAGCGTAACGCGTAAGGAAATCGGCTTCCTCGCACGCCGCGTCCCCGCCTCCCACCACTGCCACCACCTGCTGCTTGAAGAACGCCGCGTCGCAGATGGCGCAGTACGAGACGCCCTTTCCGGCGTACTCGAGCTCACCGGGGATTCCAAGCTTGATCGGCGTTCCACCGGCGGTGACGATCACTGCCGGGGAGCGGAAGATATCGCCGTTCTCGGCCTCAGTCTGAAAATACCCATCCTCCATCTTCGTCACCGACGTGACGCTCATCGTCTCGAAGAATTCGGCGCCGAACTGCTTGGCGTGAGCGGCAAACTTCTCCGCCAGCTCGTAACCAAGAATCTTTGGAAATCCGATTACGTCGTCGAGATACTCCGTGTTGAGCAGCTCTCCGCCCGGAAACCCGCGCTCGAGCACGGCGGTCCGCAGCATCGCCCGGCCAGTGTAAAGAGCGGCGGTCATTCCCGCCGGTCCCGCACCGACGATGACAACGTCGTATTCGCGCGTTATCGCCATCGTTGAAATATAACCCGAGCTAGCCGCTCCCCGGCTCACCCGGCGCGGCGTCAAAGGCGAACGTGCCGCCCTCCGTCGACGATAATCGTCTCGCCCGTCACATAGTCTGCGCCCAGCAGATAAAGCACCGCCTGCGCTACATCGTCCGGGCTGCCGAGGCGCCCCAGTGGGGTCGTCGCAATCAGCCTGTCAGCCTGCTCCTGCGTCCAGCCTTCCGGAAGCAGAACGGGTCCCGGTGCGATCGCGTTCACTCGAATCTTCGGCGCCAGTGCGTGAGCGAGCCCGCGCGTCATTTGAACGATTCCGGCCTTGGTAATCGAGTGGGGAATGTAGGCGCGCCATGTTTCGAACGCGGCGAGGTCGGCGATGTTGACGATGGCGCCGCCGCGGTCAGGCATCACTCTCGCCGCCGCCTGACACAGGAAGAAAGGGGCACGAAGGTTGAGCGCGAACATCGCGTCCCAGTCCTCGACCAGCACTTCACCAACCGGGGTGCGGAGCATCACCGCCGCCGAATTCACGAGAACGTCCAATGAGCCGAACACCTTGGCTGCGTGCTCGACCAGTCTGGGCGCGGTGGCGGGGTCCATGAGATCCCCCGGAAGGGTGCGTGCATCGCTACCCGCGAAGATGATCTCGTCGGCAGCCTCGCGCGCACCCTTTTCCGAGCCCGCATAGTGAACTCCCACCCGCATGCCGGCTTTCCCGAGCGCAACGGCGATCACTCGCCCGACGCGCGTTCCAGCTCCGGTGACCAGTGCTACGCGTCCATCTAGTTCCATTGACTGGCCATCCTTAGGCGCTTTGCGAGGAAGTTAGCGAGGCAACTCGTTCGTCCTGTCGGTCCAACCATTCCGCGGGGATGTTCATCATTCCAAGACGGCGCGCCCCCTCGGTCGCGCCGTGCCAGTCAGATCCGCCACTCGGTACGAGACCGAAGAAATCGGTGAGAGCCTTCAGTCGCTTGATGTCTTCACCAGAGTGGCTCGGATGCCTGATCTCGATTCCATCAAGGCCCGCAGCGACGAGCGGCTCCAGCCGGTCGCGTCGTCCGCCATCCCCTGGGTGCGCCCAGATCGCCAGCGCGCCGGCTTCGTGCGCGATCACGATCGCATCCTCGATCGAAAGTCGGTCCTTCGGCACGAAAGCGCTGCCGTTTCCGCCAAGATATCGCATGAAAGCATCGCGGAAATCGCGCACCACCCCGCGCGCAATCAAGGCACGGGCAACGTGCGGCCGACCCACTGCTCCTCCATTCGACTGCAAGAGAACTTCGTCGAGGGTAATCGGGATGCCAAGCGCGTTGAGCTTGTCCACGATTTTCTCCGCGCGAGTGTACCGGAGGGCCCGCAGCTCCAACAGCCTCTTTTCGAGCGTCTCCAGCTGCGACAGATGAAGCGCCAGCAGGTGGACTTCGTGGTCGTCCTGGAATGCACTGAGCTCCACTCCCGCGATTACGCGAATCCCTAATCGGTCGCCCGCTTCTCGGGCTCCAGAGAGTCCGCCAATGGTGTCGTGGTCAGTGAGTGCGAGCGCTTTCAGACCGCAATGCGCGGCCGCCTCTATTACCTGGCCTGGTGGAAGAGTGCCGTCGGAGGCGGTCGAGTGAGTATGCAGGTCGACGAAGGTCGGCCCACCCGCCTCTGCGCTCACCGCGCGTAACCGGCCTCAGGCGACGTGAAGCTTGGCTGCGACTGCTCAAAGAGCTCCTTCAGCCGGGCGTCGGAAAGCTCTGCGAACGCCTGCTCGCGCGAGCGGCTTCCCTGGGGCGAATAGCGGGTGACGCGGAGCTCGCGGTCGATTCCGGAACCCCGCGAGAAGATCAGGCCGTACTCATCCTGGGTGTACTGAGTGATGTACCCGGACGGGTAGACTGTCCACGCCTGGCCATCGACCTCGATGGTTCGTGCCGGCATGCTAAAGCTCGACCTCCCGATAGACCCGCGACGGATCCAGGGTCTTGTGCGGCGCGTTGGCGTGCGCGAGGCTGAGAGTCTGCTCATCGTCTGCTTCCGTGAACTCGACGAACGCGCCGGGAAGCGAAGTTTCCTCGAACACCCAGAACTTGCAATTCGCCGCCGCATAGTGCGAGCGAAGCGCCTTGAGGCGCTTCGCATAGTTTGGTCGCTCAGCCGAAGGGACCGTCGAACGCTGTATCGTGAGAGCGCGTGGCATCTTAGAGTCCGGTCTCCGGAAATGATTCAATGGTTTTCTTGACGAACGCCAGGAACTGGTCTGCAACTGCGCCGTCGATCACGCGGTGGTCGAAGGAGATTGAAAAGTAAGCGCAGGTACGGATCGCGATGGTATCCTCCCCATCCGTCCCCGGCAGAACCTTCGGACGCTTCTCGATCGCGCCGACTCCGAGGATTGCGACCTGGGGTTGATTGATGATCGGCGTTCCCATGAGCGAGCCAAACACACCAGGATTCGTGATCGTGAACGTTCCCTCCTGCACTTCTTCGGGAGACAGCTTCTTGGCGCGGGCGCGAGCGGCGAGATCGTTGAGAGCGCGAGTAAGGCCGGAGAGCGAGAGATCATCCGCCCGCTTGATTACCGGAACGATCAGTCCCCACTCCAGGGCGACCGCGACACCGATGTTGATCTGCTTGCGGTATATGATGTTGGTGCCGGCCACCGACGAGTTCATCACCGGGAAGGCCTGCAGCCCCTGCGTCACCGCTTTGATGATGAAGGGCATGTAAGTCAGCTTCTGCCCGGTGGCGGCTTCGAACTCTGCCCGGTTCCTGGCGCGGATCCGGGCCACACGCGTGAAATCGATCTCGATGAACGAAGTGACGTGCGCCGACGTATGTCGGGACGCCACCATGTGGTCGCTGATGAGGGCGCGCATCTTGGACATCGACTCGACCACGTCACCAGCCCATGGCTGGGGCATCGGAAGCGCGGGTGGCCCGCCGCCGCGTACTCCGGGAGCCACGGCTGGCATCGGAGCGCCAGATTCGATGAAGCCCAGGATGTCGCGCTTGGTCACTCTGCCCGCCACGCCAGACCCTTGCAGCGAAGAAATATTAACCCCGTGCTCGGCAGCAATTTTCCGCACCAGCGGAGAGGATTTGGTGCGTACCCGATCCTCGAATGAGTTGCCGTTGCCGGTGTGCGATGCGGCGATGCCGGGCGCAGAGGTTGGCTGGCGGGGCTGAACGGGCGAGGCGGTACCTTCCCGTTGGGGGGCCGACGGTGTCGATGACTTGGCCGCCGCTTTCGTCTCGGCTGCTGGTATGACCCCTCCCTCAGCCTGCGCCGACATCGGAGCTTCGACTGAGATGGCGGCACCCTTCTCGGTCTCGAGTCTCGCGACAACGGTCTGGACGGCAACGGTCTCGCCTTCCTTGACGATAATCTCCGCCAGGATGCCTGCAGCCGGCGCGGGAATCTCCGCGTCGACTTTGTCCGTCGAAATCTCGAAGATGGGCTCGTCGCGCTTCACCTCGTCGCCCACTTTCTTTAGCCACTTGGAAAGTGTACCCTCGGCGATCGACTCACCCATCTGCGGCATGATGATGTCTACTCGTGCCACCGCATCTCCTTCGCTTATTCGCCAGGCCGGGTCGGGCTCAGCCGCCTCAATGCTAGAATAGGCAGCGTGAGCGCTCCAACAACCGCTCCCGTACCAGCATACACCCACCAATTGCATGCCGGAAGCCCCTCGGGCGGCTTACAGCCCTGCATGCTTCCGACAAATTTGGAGACCAATACAGCAATCATCCCGCCGCTGAAAAAACCGGCGACCGTCGTGACGCAGCCAACGCCGATATTCCGTGCGACAATGCTTTCCCGGCCGGCCTCCGGAGACGTCATCAGTAGGCTGCAAGCTTCCGCAGCGCCATGATGATGTCGGAAGTCTGCGGGAGCACATAGTCCTCGAGCGGGGGAGAATATGGCAGCGGCACGTCGGCCGCGGTCACCCGCAGAATCGGCGCGTCCAGCCATTCGAAAGCGCCCTCGTTAATTCTGGCAGTGATCTCTCCTGCGACGCCGCCGGTGCGCGTGTCCTCGTGCACGATCAGCACACGATTAGTCTTCCTGACCGTGGCGATGATCGCTTCGTCATCCATCGGCAGCAGCGTGCGGAGATCGACGACCTCGACCGATAACCCGTCTTCTTTCTCAACCTGGTCTGCTGCTTCGAGCGCCTTCCACACCGTCGCCGCGTAGGTGACGATCGAGACGTCCTTGCCCTCCCGGGCAATCCGCGCCTTACCGATCGGCGTCAGATGATCGCCCGCAGGCATCTCCTCCTTGATGCGTCGATAGAGGTACTTATGCTCGAAGAAGAGCACGCAGTCCTCGTCGCGAATCGCCGACTTCAGCAATCCTTTGGCGTCGCTCGCAGTAGCGGGATAGACGATCTTCAACCCGGGGGTGTGGAGGAAGGCTGCCTCGGGGTTCTGCGAGTGGAACGGCCCGCCTCTCACGTACCCGCCACTCGGCCCACGCACCACCATCGGGCAAGGCAGCATCGCCCGGTACCGGGCCGTCGCGACGTAGTTCGTGAGCATGTCGTAGCCCGTCGAGATGAAATCGATGAACTGCATCTCGCACACTGGTCTCATACCCATGTGCGCTGCGCCCGCCGCTGCGCCGATGATCGCCGCCTCCGAGATCGGGGTGTCGATGACGCGCTGCTCCCCGTACTTGGCCATCAAGCCGTCTGTAACCTTGAACGCGCCACCGTAAGCACCGATGTCTTCGCCGAGACAGAAGACGTTGCTGTCCCGGTCCATCTCCTCGAACAACCCTTCGCGAATCGCCTCGAGATAGGTGATCTCAGACATCGTGTGTTCCCCAGCTCGCGGGGCGCTCGTGCACTTCGACCGCCGACTTGATGCCTTCTCTGAACCAGAGCGGAGCTAGAACGGGCGGATCGGCGTAGATCCCCACTAGTGCGTCTGTCGGTACGGGCATCGGAGATGCCTCGGCTTCGTCTGTCGCGCGGTCGATTTCGTCCTTCACCCGCGCATCCACCGTGTCGACCTCCGGTTGGCCGAAGCCTTCACCAAGCAGCCGGCTTACGTAGCGGTCGATGGGATCGTTCTCGCTTGCCCAGCGGTCGATCTCACCTGGCGGCACATACGACTGGTTGTCGTGCTCCGCGTGTCCCTTCCTGCGGTAAGTAATGAGCTCGATCAGGGTGACTCCACCCCCCGAGCGCGCACGATCGACGGCCCGCTTCGTCACCTCGTAGGTCGCGATTACGTCGTTCCCATCCGCCTGGTCGCCGGCGACACCGTATCCGATCGCCTTGTCCACCAGTTGTCTGGCGGCGGTTTGTTTGTTGAGTGGCGTCGAGTACGCGTATCCATTGTTCTCCACGACCACGACGAGCGGGCACTTCTGAACGGCGGCGAAGTTGATGCCCTCGTGAAATGCGCCGGTCGAGGTGGCGCCATCGCCGACATACACCAACCCGACCCGGTCCTCCTTCCGCAGCTTGAACGAGAGCGTGACTCCGGCCATCACGGGCACCATGTCGCCCAGGTGCGAAATCTGGCCGATGAATCCGCGAACGAGATCGCCGTAGTGGATGTTCAGCTCGCGGCCGCGCGTGGGCGAATCGCCCTTGGCCATGTATTGCTTGATGATCTCGTTCGGCTTTGCGCCCTGCACGAGCATCGACCCAAGGTTGCGGATGAGGGGCGAGAGGACGTCACCCTTGGCGCGATCGAGTGCGTAAGCGCTCCCAACGGCGTCCGCTTCCTGTCCGAGGGATCGGAAGAGCCCGCCTACGACTTTGGTCTGACGATAGAGGTTCACCAAGCGCTCCTCGAGCGACCGGGTGAGCTTCATGTAGTAGTAGAGCTCGAGCTTTTGGTCGCGCGACAGGACTACGCTGCTGGTCGAGCGATCCTGGTCGACTCCAATGTTCGCCGGCTTCGAGGCGGCGGTACTCGACCGCGCCATTCTAGTACGCCGCTTCGATGCGGTGGCGTGGATCGCCCGCCTTGTGAAGCTGGACGAAGAACTTCTTGGCGTTTCGGTCGAGGCGGCTCTCGCCGGTCTGGTCGGTGGAGATCTCGACGAATGTGTAGTGGCCGCCTTCCTTGCGCACGCTCAGCTGAAGAGTGCCGAGATCTCCACCGAAGGTGCGAGAGCGCGCCGTGTGACCGGTGCGCTCCATCTCTATCTCGGGAAAGAATTCGTCTGCGATCCTGAGTACTTCGGTTGGGACCAGCTGTGTCCTGAAAAAATGGCGCATGTCTTATGTCAGGTACCGGGCTCGCTCGCGGGACGAACGGTCTGGATCCAGTCGACGCGCTCTAGTGGCATCCGGGGATCCTTCTCACGCCGAAACTGGATGGCGGCCGCCCAGTCGCCCGTCGTCGCAAAGAACAGTCGCCCGGAATAGGTTCCGAGCTCCTTCTCCTTCTTGAAGCCGTCGCTGGTGTTGGCCCTGTCCTCACTGGTCGCGAAGATTCGACCTTCACCATTCTCAATCGGCTGGCCAGTTTTCTTGTCCTGGACGACGACGCGGTACGCAATTGGCTCGAGTGCCCGCGGGGGCATCGGATCCATGGTCACCCGAAAAGCGTAAGTGTCCGACCACAGCCGGAGCTCGGTCGCCTTCGGATTGGCACCGCAGCTCGCCAGCACCATGGCGAGCACCGGCACGAGCGTTGGCCGGCGAAGCGTCAAGCGTAGTACTCCAGGCCGAGGTGAGTGATCTGGTCTTCACCCATCAGGTGCCTAAGCGTGTTCTTCAGCTTCGTCTGCTGGATGAAAAGATCGTGTTCCGGCTGCAAGCCGGGCGCCGTCATCGGACTCTTGTAGTAGAAGGACAGCCACTCCTGAATTCCTTTCATCCCGGCCCGCTGGGCGAAATCGGAGAACAGCGCGAGGTCGAGCGCGATCGGCGCGGCGAGAATCGAGTCGCGGCAGAGGAAGTTGATCTTGATCTGCATCGGATAGTTCATCCACCCGATGATATCGATGTTGTCCCAGCCTTCCTTGTTGTCGCCGCGCGGCGGGTAGTAGTTGATCCTCACGACATGGGAGAAGTCCTTGTACAGGTCAGGATAGAGCTCTGGCTGCAGGATGGTGTGAAGGACGCTGAGCTTGGACTCCTCCTTGGTCTTGAACGACTGGGGATCATCGAGCACCTCGCCATCGCGGTTCCCAAGGATGTTGGTGGAGTACCATCCGGCGAGGCCAAGCATGCGCGCCTTCAAGCCCGGGGCAACGATGGTCTTCATCCACGTCTGTCCGGTCTTGAAGTCCTTGCCGGAAATTGGCACGCCGCGGTCCTGCGCAAGTTTGATCAGCGCCGGAGTGTCGACGCAGAGGTTCGGTGCGCCATTCGCAAAGGGAACGCCCTCCATGATCGCCGCGTACGCATACAGCATCGATGGAGCAATTGCATCGTCGTTCTTCTCCATCGCCTTTTCGAACTGCTCGATCGTCGCGTGCTGCGGGCCCGGCCTGATGAAGATCTCCGTCGATGCGCACCAGACGATCACGATGCGATCGCACTTGTTCTTCGACTTGAAGTCGCGGATGTCCTGCCGAAGCTGCTCGGCCAGATCGCGCTTCGTCTTTCCCTTTTTTACGTTCGTTCCGTGAATGCGGGTGACGTATTTGTTGTCGAACACAGCGGGCATCGGCTTGATTTTGCGCAGGAAATCTGCGATCGGCTCGATGTCCCGCTCCTCGAGGACACCGGCTTTCTTGGCGGCGGTCAGCGCGTCGTCGGGGATCGGGTCCCATGCTCCGAAGACGATGTCGTCGAGCTTCGCGAGAGGAACGAAATCC
This sequence comes from Gemmatimonadota bacterium, assembly GCA_030774675.1. Taxonomy (GTDB): domain Bacteria; phylum Gemmatimonadota; class Gemmatimonadetes; order Gemmatimonadales; family Gemmatimonadaceae; genus UBA4720. The sequence continues at coordinate 10,316 of JALYKQ010000165.1, forward strand.
TTGATCAGAGGCGAGTTCTTGTCGGTTCTCTTCCCGAGCCGGATCGTCGCCATCTGCGTCAGCGAACCGATCGGCTTGGAGCGTCCGCGTCGAATGCTCTCGACGCCCGCCATGAATGTGGTTGCGACTGCACCGAGTCCTGGTGTCAGTATGCCCAATCGGCCGGCTGCCGGGGCTATCGATTTAGGTGCGTCAGCAGAAGGCGATCTGCCCAATTTCTTCTCCGTATGCGATTAGGATTGCGCGCGGCGTGAGGCCGCAATTCCTGCGCTCTTTGCAGGAGTGGTGGGCTCGCTGACCATTCGGATCGGCTTTGCGTCCGGATGCTGCGTAAAGCGATGCACGAAGGCGATCCGTTGTACCGCCGTGATCCACGCGGTGACGGTGAGAAGGATGATGATGCCGATCAGAACCCAGCCGTTCCAGAAAAGGCCGAACAGCGCCTGCGGCGCCGACAACAGCACGATTCTCTCTGGCCGCTGCATGACGCCGACCTTCGCGTCGATTCCGAGCGATTCCGCCCGCGCACGGGTGTAAGAGACCAGGAACGTTCCGATGATCCCGACGAGACAGATCACGACCATGTAGATGTTGTGGTGCGCGGGATTCGTGGCGTAAAAGACGGTCAGGCCAGCCATCAACGCGCCATCCGCCACGCGATCGAGCGTGGAATCGTAGAACGCACCGAACACGGTCGACCGTCCTGTCCTTCGTGCCACCTCACCGTCCAGCACGTCAAAGAACGCCGTCGCTCCCATGATCCAGCCGGCCGTCATGATGTGGCCGGTCGCATACACCACGCCGGCCGATACCGTCAGAAGAGTGCCGACCGTGGTAATGGCATTTGGACTGACGTTGTGTCGTGCGAGGAAGCTGATAGCCGGCTCTATGACGCGGAGCGCTCCTTTTTTCGCATAGTCTGTGGGAGTTGGCATTCAGCTGTGGCCAGCGGTGAGCAAGAGCTAGCCGACGTGCCGGCTCAACCGGCTGACGGCGCGAAAAAAGAGCCGTCGCGAGATATACGACGGCCCCGTAAAAGTAAGCCCTTCAACCATCCATTGCCAGCACTGCCACTAACTGTAGAAACCTCTGTTCGTCAGGGTAGCCGCCAGTCGTACATGCTCGTCAATGTGACATTGTTTTTGGTATAAGTGCGGGTTCCGTCCACGGTGACCGCGCGAAGATTCACGGTTGCGCCCGCCGGAACTCCGGCGACCGGCAGGTGATCGACGCTGTTCGCCGCGACCTGCTTTACGAAAATGTCGTTTCCGCCACTCACGACATAGACATTGACCGCCTGACTGAGATTGTTGGTAAGGTGAATCGCGACATCAGCCGCTGGCTCCGGACCGGTGCGCACTTCGACCTGCCGTGGGCCGCACGCCACGAGCGCCAGCATCGACAGCGAGACCATGAGAACGCGCATGCTGTGCCTCCAGTTTTGTTTTTGTTTTGTTTAGAGAGTGCGAGGTGTTGCAAAAGATGTGCTTGGAACTCGGAACAGGCCACCAGTTTGTGCTGTGGGGATGCGCCCCTGATGGCTTTTGTGTCACCTGTAAATGAGGTACTGCCGAGTAGCCTGTCTAAATGCGTACGCCGCCTTGTACTCGCGATCAATGAGAACATCCGGATCCTCACCCCTGAGCAGTGCCTCACGTACCGACGGAGAACCGAACCTCAGGTCGAAGTCGCGGTTCCGAACGGTCAGTCTCGTTCCCGCGGTCTTGTTGATCGCCCAGAGCAGACTCGCTCCAACTCGAGCAGCCTGGAGGTTGCTGCGTCCGATTATCATGATCTTGATCCCCGGAATCGTTTGACCACCGTACTTCTCGTCGCTCGGATTCACGGGTGTAAAGCTCTCCACGAAAAAGCGGACTCCTGGAATTTCGCGATCCTTTAGAATCGCGACGGTCGCGGCTGCATTGAGCCAGGGCGCGCCGACACGTTGAAAAGCCTCCGGGGTCCCGCGTCCCACGGAAAGGTTGGTCGCTTCGAACGCAACCAGCCCGGGATACAGCATCGCGCTCTGGAGGGACGGCATGTTCGGCGACGGCTTCACCCAGGGAAGGCCAGTAAGGTCGAACCACACATCGCGCCGCCATCCTTGCACCGGAACGACGTGAAGATCTGCATGGATCTTCAGCACATCGTTGTAGTAGAGTGCCAGCTCGCCGATCGTCATGCCGTGCCGAAGCGGCATCGGCCAGAGTGCGTACGCCTGGCCGGGCCTGCCTGGAGCAGGGTCGTTCGGATTGGCGAGGGCACTATCGAGAACCGGACCTTCAATGATGTAGCCCGTGATCGGATTCGGCCGGTCGAGCAATATGATCGGCTTGCGTAGACGCGCGGTCGCTCGCATCGAGTAGACCATCGCTCCGACGTAAGTCCAGGTGCGCGTTCCGATGTCCTGGAGGTCGAACACGAGGGCGTCGAGCGAGCTGAGAATACTGTCGGGCGGTGCCATCGTCTGCTGACCGTAGAGCGAATAGACAGGGAGCCCGCTCTTCGCATCTATCCCGCTGGCAATATTCTGCCGGTCTTCCGTCCCACGCAGCCCGTGCTCTGGGGAAAAAAGCTGAACAAGGTTGACCCCGGCATCGCGCGCGCGCTTCTCCCTGAGCCGATCGATATCGGAAACTCCGCGCTCATCAATGCCCGTCTGGTTGGTGAGAAGTCCGATGCGCTTGCCGCGGATGAGTTGCAGACTGTCGCGCAGAAGGACACTTATTCCTGGCCTCACCTTGGCCTCCGCCAGCTCGGAGGTCGGGTCGATCTGCTTACTGGTAACGACGCAGCCGCCGCAGAGTGGGAGGAGCATTGCGAGCAGCCGATGGTATCGCATCATCGATGGGTGTCCTGTAAGTTGGTCGTGTTTGGTGGTAACAAATGATACACTCTGGCGTCCTTTTACGTTGACCGACGCGCGCATACCAATGCAAACGCAAGCGTCTTGCCTGACCACCTCAATCCCGCACCAATGGCGCTAACTGCGATCGACTGGGCGATTGTCGCTGCCTACTTCATCCTGTCAGTGGGCATCGGCCTCTACTTTACAAAACGCGGGGGCGAGAGCCTCAACGAGTATTTCCTTTCCGGCCGACAGGTGACGTGGTGGCTCGCCGGAGCTTCGATGGTCGCAACGACGTTTGCGGCCGATACCCCGCTCGTCGTGACCGGTCTGGTCTCGGCGCATGGCGTCGCCGGAAACTGGCTGTGGTGGAACATGTTGATGAGCGGAATGCTGACGGTGTTCTTTTTCGCCCGCCTCTGGCGCCGCGCGCACGTCATGACCGACGTCGAGTTTGCGGAAATCCGTTATAGCGGCCGGCCGGCCGCGGTACTGCGCGGGTTCCGCGCGCTCTACCTCGCCATCCCGATCAACCTGATCATCCTCGGCTGGGTTACCAAGGCAATGATCAAGATCCTCACGATCTCTCTCGGCCTCCGCGATGTGAACGTTCTCGGATTCAACGTCGCGGGTGAGGTCATCGCTGTCGCGATCTGCTTCATCATCACAGTGGCGTACTCCGCTGGCGCAGGGATGTGGGCCGTTCTCTGGACCGATCTCGTCCAGTTCGTGATCAAGATGAGCGCGGTCATCGTGCTCGCGGTATTCTCGGTGCGCGCTGTCGGCGGAATGGACAAGCTCAAGGCCGGCCTCACGACACATTTCGGTAGCGCGGACGCGGCGCTCTCAGTGCTACCGGTGAAGATCACTCCAACCGGTATCGAAGCATACGCGTGGATGCCGCTTCTAGCCCTCGCAGTTTTCCTCTCCGTTCAGTGGTGGGCCGCCTGGTATCCCGGCGCCGAGCCCGGTGGCGGTGGATACGTGGCCCAAAGAATCTTTTCGGCGAAGACTGAGCGCGATGGGGTACTGGCAACTTTGTTCTTCAATGTCGCGCACTACGCGATCAGGCCGTGGCCGTGGATCATCACCGGACTTTGTACAGTGCTTCTCTACCCTGCCGGCATTGGCCCGACTCACGATCACGAGGCTGCCTACGTGCAGGCGTTCGTCGATCTGCTGCCAACACCGTGGCGCGGGTTCATGATGGCCGGGTTTGCGGCGGCCTACATGTCTACCGTCGGGACCCAGCTCAATTGGGGAGCGTCGTACCTCGTCAACGATTTCTACAAACGGTTCCTCAAGCGAGACGCCAGCGAGAAGCATTACGTGGCGATTTCACGCTGGGCCACGGTATTCCTGTTCCTCGCTTCAGCAGTCGTCACGCATTATCTCGGCACGATCGAAGGCGCTTGGAAATTCCTGCTCGCGCTCGGGTCGGGTACGGGCCTTGTCCTGATCCTGCGCTGGTACTGGTGGCGCATCAACGCCTGGAGCGAGATCAGCGCGATGATCGCGTCATTCGTAGTATCCCTCCTGGCAATCACCTTCCTCAAGCCGCGCTTCCCCGCTGGTGATCTCCGCGCGGATGCTTGGGTAATGCTCGTTACCGTAGCAGTGAGTACAGTCGTCTGGTTAGGGGTGACCTTCGCCACCAAACCGGAGCCCGATCGTGTCCTCGAGGCGTTCTATCGGCGGGTCAGGCCCGGAGGTCCCGGCTGGGCGGTCGTGTCAGAGCGGATTGGGTTCGGTCGGGAGAGCATTCCCGGCGGTGCGCTTGCCTGGACCAATTGGATCGCGGGCATCGTGGCAGTGTATTCATCGCTGTTCGGAATCGGCAAGCTGATTCTTGGCAATCTCCTTCCAGGACTGGTGATGCTGGCGATTGCGGTGATCGCCTTCAGCTGGATAGCGCGGTCGTTCCGGGAGGAGCCGGCAACACTACCCGGAATGGGTGTTCCCGCCTAAATTTAACGCAGTACTGGAGGATAAATGTCTGTTTCGTCACAGCCTGAGATCGATCTCACCGTCACGTCGAATGCGGGCGTTGAGGTCAAGAAGTTTATGGATGCCGAGGGCGTCACTGCTGAGCAGGGCGGCCTTCGCGTGAGCGTGCAACCCGGCGGCTGCAGCGGGTTCAAGTACAGCCTGGTTATCGAAGACCGCGCTGCCGAGGACGACATCATCATTCCTCGCGAAGGCTTCAGTGTCTTTGTGGATCCCTTTTCGGCGCAGTACCTCAACGGCGTCACGATCGACTACGTGACCTCCATGCAGGGCTCGGGCTTCACCTTCAAGAATCCCAATTCGACCGGCGGTTGTGGCTGCGGAAGCTCATTCTCTGCGTAAAGTCTCGGCCGGTCTGCATTACAAATCGAGGGCGGTGAAATGAAAACCAATTTCACCGCCCTCGATTTTGTTGTGCTGGTGGCCTACCTGATTGCCACGACCGCGCTCGGAATCTGGCTCGGCCGCAATCAGAAGGACGCCAAGGATTATTTCGTAGCGGGACATCAGATTCCCTGGTGGGCAGTTCTATTCTCGGTGGTGGCAACCGAGACCAGCGCGCTGACGTTCATCAGCATTCCGGGCCTCGCCTACATGACGAACCTGGGTTTCCTGCAGATCGCGGCCGGATATCTACTCGGTCGGATCGTCGTCGCGTATACTCTGCTGCCGCGATATTACCAGGGCGATCTCGTCACCGCCTACGCCCTCCTGGAAAAGCGCTTCGGTGTCGGCACACGGCGATTCGCCTCGATCGTGTTCATGGTCACGCGCGCATTCGCCGATTCAGTTCGGGTTTTTGCGACGGCCATTCCCATTGCACTGATCATCGGCCCGGCGGTCCCGCAGCGCTACGTGATGCCCGTAGCCATCCTCGTACTCGGGGCGCTCACGCTGCTTTACACCTACCACGGTGGAATGCGGGCAGTCGTTTGGACCGACGTCCTGCAAACCAGCGTCTATCTACTCGGCGGATTTTCCGCCTTGTATCTGATCGGCAAGGGCGTGAGCGGCGGCTGGGGCGCGATCCTCGGCGAGGCCGGAGCCGCGGGAAAGCTCAAGGTCATCGATGTGTACTTCGGATTCGACAAGCCCTACACGTTGTTCGCCGGCCTCATCGGAGGCGCATTCCTGTCGATGGCATCGCATGGCGCCGACCAGCTGATCGTACAGCGGCTTCTGGCAGCGTCAAGCCTGAAAGAGTCGCGCAAGGCGCTCATCGGCAGCGGCATTGCCGTTTTCTTCCAGTTCACACTCTTTCTCATGATCGGAATCGGATTGTACGCCTACTACCAGGCGCGTACGTTCGCCGTGCCGGATTCGATCTTTCCCAGCTTTGTGGTTGATTCCATGCCGTCTGGTCTGCGAGGCTTGATAGTGGCTGCTGTCCTCGCCGCGACCATGAGCGCGCACTCCGGTGCGATGAACTCTCTCGCCGCCTCGACGACGCATGACATCTACCTGCCGATTTCCAAACGATCGGCCGACGATCCCAGAACGCTCAGAATGGCGAAAATCTTCACCTTGTTCTGGGGAGTGGTACTGCTGATTGCTGCCCTCCTGTACAAGCAGCAAGGCACGCCCGTAGTCGTCATCGCTCTATCCATTGCTTCCTTCACCTACGGCGCACTGCTCGGCGGGTTCTTCCTCGGAATGCTCTGGCGCCGTGCGATACAGCGGGATGCGATTCTCGGGATGGCTGTCGGAATAATCGCGATGAGTTTTGTCGTTTTCTCCAAGCAGATGACGGTGTTCTTTCCCGCGATGACGGATTTTCTGCTGACCCTCTCGCACATCGCTTTCCCGTGGTACGTCCTCATTGGGACCTCGTTCACAATCGGCGTTGGCGTTCTCTCTTCCTTTACCCACGCAGCGCCCACCGGTGGGGATCGCTGGAAGTGAGCGACATCGTCGTCGGAGTTGACGGAGGCGGATCGAAAACGCGTGTTATGGTGGGGACCGCCGAGGGCGAAGTCCTGACGACACTCGATGGCCCCAAGTCCGCGGTCTCTCCGGGAAAGGCCGCACATTCCGCTGACGTCATTGCCGATTTGGTGACGCGGGCGCTGGCGGAGATCGCGCAACCCGGCGCAGTGCTGCCGCGTGTTCTCTACTGCGGTGTGGCTGGCACGGGCAGAGACGAAGAGCGCAAAGCCCTTCACGCCGAGCTGGATGCGAAGGAGTTGGCTGAAGAAGTCGTGATCGATTCCGACGGCTTGATTGCCATGTACGATGCCTTCGAGGATCGGGCGGGCATCCTGCTCGTAGTCGGCACAGGCTCCATCGCGTACGGCCGTAGTCCTGCCGGGGAGATTGTACGCTGCGGCGGCTGGGGACCGGTGTTTGGCGATGAGGGTAGCGGTGGCTGGATCGGACGTCGTGCACTCGGCATCGTTGCCGCCTCGAGCGATGGACGCGAGCCGCCGACCGCTCTCCTTTTCCCCATCCTCGCCGCTACCCAGTGCGAGGACATCCACGACCTCGTTCCGTGGGCGGCCGCCGCAGATGCGCGCGCATTCGCGTCACTTGTGCCTGTCGTCTTTAGTACTGCCGCCGCCGGAGATCAGCGGGCGAATGCCCTGCTGACACTGGCCGCCGAGGAGCTCGTGCTGCACGTTCGCGCGCTGTCGCGCCAGCTCTTCACCGACGAGCGCGCAGCAGTTGCGGTGGCGCTCAGCGGCGGATTGATGGACCGTGGATCTCCGCTCAGGAAGCGGCTTGAGCAGCGTCTGAAGTCCGCTGTGCCGGGTGCACAGCTTCGAGCGGAAGAAGTCCTTCCCGCACGCGGAGCCCTTCGGGCTGCGGCTCGACGAATTCACCTTCCCACCTAGCCATCACGACTGTCGCAAGACAGTTCCCCACCAGGTTCACGCTGGTTCGCGCCATGTCCATGAGCTCGTCGACGCCGAGGATGATCGCGACTCCTTCCAGCGGCAGTCCGAACGTGTGCAGAGTTCCGGCCAGGATGACGAGCGACGCACGCGGCACCGCCGCCACTCCCTTGCTCGTGACCATAAGGGTCAGCATCATCGCCAGCTGCTGCCCGAAGGACAGGTGCACCCCCGCGGCCTGGGCGACGAACATTGATGCGACGGCGAGGTAGAGCGTCGACCCATCGAGGTTGAACGAATAACCGGTGGGCATGACGAAAGCGACGATGCGCCTGGGCACGCCGAACGCCTCCATGATCTGCATCGCGCGGGGGAGCGCTGCCTCTGACGAGGTCGTCGAGAATGCTATCAGAGCCGGCTCGCGCACGGCAAGAACGAAGCGCTTGAGCGGGACGCGAAAGAGAAGCGCGATCGGAACGAATACGAAGAGGACCATCAACACCAGCGCGCCGTACAGAGTCAGAATCAGCTTTCCAAGGTTCACCAACACGCCAAGTCCGCTGTGGCCGACAGTGACGGCGATCGCCGCTCCGATACCGATCGGCGCGTACCGCATCACGATCGCGGTGAACTTGAACATCACCTCGGCCAGGCCCTCGCAGCCGGCCAGAACGATTTCCTTGGGCCGTCCTCGCACCTGCGACAGAGCTACCGCGAAGAGAATCGAGAAGAACACGACCTGCAGAACCTCATTCTTGCTCGCAGCCTCAAAGAAGCTTTGCGGAACGACGTGCTCGAGAAAACCCATTCCAGTCGGGGTGCTCTGAGCGAGCTGCTGCCCCGGATCTGCCGACGCGTGAATGGTGACGCCAACGCCGGGCTTGACGAGATTGGCGGCTCCAAGCCCAATGAACAGCGCGATCGTCGTAACGATCTCGAAATAGATGATCGACTTGAGGGCAAGACGTCCGACGCGCTTCATGTCGTCGCCGTGTCCCGCGATCCCGACCACGAGCGTGCCGAATATGATCGGCACGATGATCGACTTGATCATCCTGAGGAAGA
>JALYKQ010000166.1 GCA_030774675.1 Gemmatimonadota bacterium
CGGTAGACCATACCCAGGCGCCTCGTTCTTCGCTCTCGGTAATTATACACCTCGCACCCGATCTTACGGGCGTCTCAAAAACCTCCGTTTCTGCAACATCTCTGCGCCCCCCCTGGTTGGGGTCTGGGGAGCAATGGAACAGTGAACCGACTTAAGGCTGCTGCCTCTTACCAGATCCGATCATCCGAGCCTTCGAGTTGGGCATCGGATTCAGAGAAGCAGTTGCGCAAGTCGGCTTCGAAGGCGATGTGCTGGAGCAGGTCCTCCATGGTTCTGTCGAGCTCTTCATCCGTGCGATATGGAACTTGCAGTTGGTACTGGCCTGACGGGCGGAGTTTGGCGGCGTACTGATGGCGCAGATAACGATCGAGGCCTTCTGTGACGCGCTTTTTGCCGCGCACGAACTTGCTATTGTTCTCAACCCTGAGCGATAGCAGCACGGTGGCGGTCCTGCTAGCGCCGTTGGCGTCCGCCGGTCTATCCTGGGCCGGTTTGTTGTAGGGGCCAACTTCGACGCCGCGGTGACGAAGGTAGCCGTATAGGGTGCTCTTCGAGATATGTAGTTTGTCGGCGATGGCCGAGACACTAAATCGCTTCTCGCGGTAAAGCGTCTCGGCTGCCATTGCCGTCGCCTCAGCCTGTGAGGATAGACCCTTGGGCCGTCCTCCCACGCGGCCGCGCGCTCTGGCTGCCGACAATCCAGCCTGAGTCCGCTCACGGATCAACTCTCGCTCAAACTCGGCCAGAGAGGCAAAGAGATTGAACACCAACCTGCCTTGGGCGCTGGTCGTGTCGATCGGATCGTTCAGACTAACCAGGCCGACCCTTCGCGTGACCAGGTCGCCGACCAACTCGACCAGGTGCGCCAACGACCTGCCCATGCGGTCGAGCTTCCAGATCACGAGCACGTCGTCGGCACGCAACTGTGCGAGCATCTCATCGAGCGCCGGGCGCGCGGTCTTTGAGCCGCTGGCGACATCCTGATAGATGCGCTCGCAGCCCGCACGCTTAAGTGCGTCCACTTGCAGGTCGAGGTTCTGGTCCCGCGTGCTGATGCGGGCATAGCCAAGTTTCATCGGAAGTCTGATATTCTCAACGCAACTCAACTATATCGAACTATGAATTGCCGCTCCAGTATTTCGTACCGCGCGAAGCTCGCGGGGACCTCTTATTGAGGGCCCGGAGAATGGGCTTCGACTGCGACTTCATCGAGATTTGTGACAACCCCATGCCCGTCGACTTTCTGACAACTACGCAAAGACAGCGCTACGGCCGCTACCCCGACTCGTTATCTCCCGATGAGCTGGCGCGGAACTTCCATCTCGACGATGACGATCGGGAATGGATCGCCAATAAGCGGCGCGACAGCAGTCGTCTGGGCTTTGCACTGCAACTCGCGACGGTGCGATTCCTGGGGACCTTTCTCGAAGACCCTGTAGACGTACCTCCCGCTGTCTTGCACGCCCTGGCGGCCCAAACCAATGTTGTCGACCTCACATGCGTCACCGCTTATCGTCAAAGTGAACAACGTTGGCGGCACACCACTGAAATCCGTGCCCGCTATGGCTACCGCGAGTTTGTAGACGCCGGTATTCGGTTTCGTCTCGGGCGCTGGCTCTGCGCGCTGTGCTGGACCGGACCAGACCGCCCTAGCCTGCTGTTCGATCACGCCATCGGCTGGCTGATCACCCGCAAGGTATTGCTGCCCGGAGTCAGCATACTGGAAAGGTTTGTTGCCGAGATCCGTTCGCGCATGGAGTCGCGTCTGTGGCAACTGCTCATCCACGATGTCGGCGACGAGCAAAGGCGCCGCCTCGACGAACTTTTGGTACCGGTTGAAGGTAGTCGGCAGTCCCGGTTCGACCAGTTGAGGAAAGGACCAGTGAGGGTCAGTGGACCAGCGTTGGTAGAGGCGCTGCTGCGTATCGAAACGGTGCGTGGACTGGGGATCAAGCTTCCAACCGCGCCTGTTCCACCCAGCCGCATCGCGGCTCTGGCGCGTTTCGCCAATACCGTCAAAGTCAGCGCTGTGGCCAGGCTCCCTGTCGAACGACGTACCGCCACTCTGGTTGCGTTCATTCATAGTCTGGAAGCGAGCGCTCACGACGATGCCTTCGATGTCCTCTCCATGCTGTTGCGTGACCTGTTCGCCAGGGCCGAGCAGGCCGACCGAAAGGCGCGGCTGCGTACACTGAAGGACCTCGACCAGGCTGCGTTGACCCTGGCTGAGGCATGCCGCATGCTGCTCGATCCGAGTTTGACGGACGGCGAGGTGCGTGGCAGCGTGTATGCGGCGATTGGCCATGAAGAACTCGCCCAAGCCTTGACTGATGTCGGCAACCTCGTGCGGCCGAGCGATGACGTGTTCTATCGGGAACTGGTCGTAAAACACGCATCCGTGAAGCGGTTCCTGCCGACTCTGTTGCGGGTCATCCGGTTCGATGGCAATGCCGCCGCACGCCCTCTGTTGGAGGCATTACAATGGTTGCACGAGCGGCCCGATCACGATCCGCCAACCACGATTGCCGACAAGGCGTGGCAGCGCCATGTTATACGGGAAGATGGCCGGGTCGATGCGCGGGCTTTTACCTTCTGTACGCTCGATACGCTGCGCGTGGCCATCCGGCGCCGCGATGTCTTCGTCAGCCCGAGCTGGCGGTATGCCGATCCGCAGACTGGACTTTTGACCGGCACCGAATGGGAGGCTTCGCGCCCAATCATCTGCCGGTCGCTAGGTCTGAGCCCACAGCCTGGACCAACACTTGAAATGTTGACCCAGGAGCTGGATGCGACATATCGTGCGGTCGCCGCACGGTTTCCAGAGAACAAGGCTGTTCGCTTCGAGATGGTAGCCGGTAAGCCGGAACTGGTGCTCAGTCCACTGGACAAACTTGAGGAGCCACCATCGCTGGCCGCACTGCGTAACGAGGTCAAGTCGCGCATGCCGCGCGTCGACCTGCCGGAGATATTGATCGAGATCGCGGCCCGCACCGGTTGCATGGACGCTTTCACGCACCTGACCGAGCGCACCGCACGCGCCACCGATCTGACGACCAGCCTGTGTGCAGTGCTGCTCGCCGAGGCCTGCAACACCGGCCCCGAGCCGTTTGTGCGGCAAGACACTCCCGCGCTGCGGCGCGATCGGTTGCTCTGGGTGGACCAGAACTATGTGCGTGACGAAACACTCATGGCTGCCAACAACCTGTTGGTAGCGGCGCAAAGCCGCATCCCGCTTGCCCAAGCCTGGGGCGGTGGCGATGTCGCCTCGGCAGACGGAATGCGCTTCGTGGTTCCGGTGCGCACGATTCATGCTGGACCGAACCCGAAGTATTTCAACCGGGGGCGCGGTGTCACTTGGTACAACCTGCTGTCCGATCAGGGTACCGGCCTCAACGCAATCACGGTGCCCGGCACGCTACGCGATAGCCTGGTGCTGCTGTCCGTCGTGCTGGAGCAGCAGACCGAGTTGCATCCCACGCACATCATGACCGATACCGGAGCTTACAGCGATGTAGTGTTCGGGCTGTTCCGGCTGCTGGGCTACCGCTTCAGTCCCCGCCTGGCGGACATCGGCGGTACGCGCTTCTGGCGCGTCGATCCAAAGGCCGACTACGGCGAGCTCAACACACTGGCACGACAGCGCGTCAATCTTGATCGCATCACGCCGCACTGGGACGACGTGCTCCGCCTCATCGGTTCACTCAAGCTTGGGCGCGTGCCGGCCATGGGCATCATGCGTACGCTGCAAGTCGACGAACAGCCAACTCGCCTGGCGCAGGCAATTGCAGAGGTTGGTCGCATCGACAAGACCATCCATACGCTGAACTTCATCGACGACGAGACGCGGCGGCGAAGCACGCTCCAGCAACTCAACCTCAGCGAAGGCCGGCACAGCCTGTCACGCAATGTCTTTCATGGCAAGCGCGGTGAACTTTACCAACGCTACCGCGAAGGCCAGGAGGATCAGTTGAGCGCACTCGGCCTGGTCGTCAACATCATCGTCTTATGGAACACCCTTTATATGGACGCGGTCCTCGATCAGCTTCACACCGAAGGCTACGAAGTCCGCCCCGAGGACGAGGCGAGGCTGTCGCCCTTCGGCCATGAGCACATTAACATGCTCGGGCGCTACTCCTTTGCCGTACCCGATGCCGTCGCCCGAGGAGAGTTGCGACCCCTCCGAACCGCAACCGAATCGTGACGAATCCACCCTCCGCCCGATCCTTAAGTCGGTTCACTGTTCCATTGCTCCCCAGACCCCGACATGAACACTCGCCTGGCGATCGAGAAGACCGAAGCCGCTGGACAATGACCCTCTACTTTGCACTTCATGACACGAGTGTTGGGTCAAGGCCCGGATGAGCGGCCGGCGCCCTACACCGAAACGAGGC
>JALYKQ010000167.1 GCA_030774675.1 Gemmatimonadota bacterium
GTGATCCACGCTTCCAGTCTCTGATCCAACGTGTGATGCGGCCGTGAGCCGGGCGATCGCGTGCTTCGGCCGTTCATCCCCTCCGCCTGAATCGTTTGTACGCAAGCCAGCCGACGAAGGCGAGAGCCGCCAACGGAATCAGCACGCCCAGGGCCGCTATCCCTGACGCGATAAAGCCGACGAAGTTGCGCCACGCGCGGCGGATCGCCTCGGTGATCGGGTTCTGGCCTGGTGACTGTCCCAGTATCGGCATCGCCTCATGGATTGTGACTGATAGGGTGCTCGTTGCTACCCGCGTTTTGAGGAAACGCAGCCGCCCCTCGTAGCGCTCTATCTCCTCGCGCACTCGCGCCAGCTCGCGCTCGACCGATAGGACGTCCTGGAGCTTTCCCGTTCTCGTCGCCAGCAGCTCGATCAGCCGGTCCTCCAGCCGATGGGCATTGTTCACCCGCGCCGTGATGTCCACGTACTCCTCGCCGACGTCCTCGGCCGTCGCGTTTACCGACTCGACTTTGCCGAGGGTACTGAGTCCGTTGATCGCCTGGTCGAAGCGCTGTGCGGGGATCTTGAGCTCGAGCGTCGCGGCCCGGATCTGGTCCCGGCCGCCGCTCATGGATGAGTTGGCGATGTATCCGCCGAGCTGTGCGGCGAGCTGGCGGAGCTTCACGATCGCCGGGTCGAGCTTATCGACCTCCACCGAAGCCTGACCGTTCCTGATGACCATCGCCGGCGCGATCTGAGCCGCGCCGGCTATAGCGAGATCGCCACCGGTTCCGGGAGGTGGCGGTGCAGCGTTGGGCTCCTCCTGGGACTGGGCCTCGACCGCCGGCGCCACTCCGTTAGCCGCAGCCCCGCTCTGCATGCCAACGCCCTGGAACTTGCCCACCGCTGCCGAAGTGGACATCCGATCGACTGCCGTGATGGCGTTGCCGGAACCGTCATTACCGGATTGCCCTTCTTTACCACAGGCAGCAAGCAAGGTCGTCATCGCAAATATTACTACCGCTCTCATAATGGCTCTTTGGAAGGTCCTGCTATGAGACGCCGGCAGCCATCGGCGTTGCACATGCGAGCTCTAGGCGACGGTTGCGGGCTCGCGTCTGTCGGAAGGTGCCGGCAGAGCACCCTGTGGCGGGTTGAGCTGGCGGCGCTCGCCAACTTGCTGTCTCCACATCGCATAGTAGAGTCCCTTCCGTTCGAGCAGCTCGTCGTGGCCATTCGATTCCACGATGCGGCCACGCTCCAGAACGTAGATGCGGTCGGCGTGCATCACCGTTGAGAGACGGTGGGCGATCAGGATCGTCATGACCTCCCGGTCGCCGGCGACATCGCGCATCGTCCGGCTGATCTCTTCCTCGGTAAGCGAGTCGAGTGACGACGTCGCCTCGTCGAACACGAGGAGATGCGGACGGCGGAGAAGCGCGCGGGCAATCGACAGCCGTTGCTTCTCGCCCCCCGAGACCTTAACCCCGCCCTCGCCGATCACCGTGTCGAGTCCGCGGTCGGCCCTCGCCAGCAACGTGTCCGCCGCTGCCTTGTGCATCACTTCGAGGCACTCGATGTCGGTCGCGCCCGGACTCACGAACAGCAGATTCTCGCGGATCGTCCCCGAGAAGAGCTGCGTGTCCTGCGTCACGAAGCCAATGCGCTCGCGCAGGCGGTCGAGGTCGATCACCGTGCTGGAGAAGCCGTTGTAGAGAATCTCGCCCTGCTTTGGCGGATATAGCCCGACGAGAAGCTTGACGAGCGTGGTCTTGCCCGCCCCGGATGTGCCGACGAATGCGATAGTGTCGCCCCGCTCCACCGAGAACGAGATGTCGCTCAGCGCCGGCGTGCTCGCCGTCTGGTGAGTGAAGCTCACGTTCCGGAACTCGAGTGTCGTCAGATCATCGATCGGAACCGGGTTCGCGGGCTTGGGGTCCTTGGGGATGTTGAGTATCGCGCGGAAATTCTCCAGTGAGACCTCTGTCTCACGATACGTGTTGATGATGTTCCCCAGATCCTGCAGCGGCCCGAAGATGAAGAACGAGTAAATGAGGAGCGAGAAGAACTGCCCGACCGTGATCTTCTGCGTGAAGATCAGGTAAAGCATCAGGAACAGTATGCTCGTCCGGAGAAGATTCACGAACGTGCCCTGAATGAAGCTGAGGCTCCGCAGGTAGCGGACTTTCTTCAGCTCGAGTCTGAGAATCTTCTCCGTGGTCGCGTTGAGCCGCTTCACTTCCTGATCGGCCAACCCAAGGCTCTTTACCAGCTCGATGTTGCGAAGTGACTCAGTGGTCGAGCCGGCAAGCGCCGTCGTCTCGGCGACTATCTCCTTCTGTATGATCTTGATTCGCCTGCTCAGCACCGAGCTGAGAATGCCGATCAGCGGAACGGTGAGAAGAAATGCCGGCGCGACTATCCAGTGCACGCTGAAGGCATAGATCATCACGAACACCACGCCCACCAGCGTCGTGAACATCACGTTGATCGCTGCCGAGATGAACTTCTCGACATCGCTCCGAACCTTCTGGAGCTTGCCCAGCGTCTCGCCGCTCCGCTGGTCCTCGAACACCGAGTACGGCAGCTCGAGTGAGTGGCGGATTCCATCGGAGTACATCTGCGCGCCGAGCCGCTGCGTGATGACGTTTACGAAGTAGTCCTGGAAGTTCTTGGCGACACGTGAGATGAACGCTACGCTGACTGCGAGAAAGAGCAGGAACGAAACTCCGCGAACGAACTGACCGGTGGTGTAGTCCTTGAACCGGGTTGCGTACTGGTCGATAATGTGGCGGAAGATGAGCGGATCGAGGAGCGAGAATACCTGATTCGTCGCCGCAAGAACAAGGGCGAGAACGATCAGCCTCCAGTACTGGCTCAAATAGCCCTTGAGAATGTCCATCAGACGTGCTCGGCGATGAATATCATCTCGGGTGATGCGCCGGTGAGCGGCGAGCGATCGAAGTCACCGGCCGCGGGTGCCAGTGCAGACGTGGGGGCGTTATCGGCCATAGCTGCCTATCGGGCGCCGCGGAGCCGGCGAGAGGCGACCTCTGCGACGAGTGCGAGCGAAAGAAGAATGAATAACCACGCCATCCAATGTGTCGGATTCACCGTCTCCTTCGCCACTCCCGAGCCAACACTCCGCGGTCCGATCGCGGCAACGAGCTGGGCAACCGGCGCGTCATCGACTGAAGAAGCTGACCTCGCCACCGAAATGCGGGGTGCGTACGCTACACTGCCCACCAGGCCGGTCCACAACGCGCGGTGATCGCGCAGGGAATTATCGCCGCCTCCCATCCGCCATCGCCAGCTGTCCTCGTAACCGGACTGAAGTGCGCGACCGGCGCCGACTCGCCGGGCGGCTACGGCAACAGCTCCAGCCCGTTTACCGAGCGAAACTGCGTCCTTCCGCAATCCGGCCACCGGCGAAAGTGCCAGCGTCGCGAGACTGACCGAACCGCTGGCCACGATTCCCCGCGCTATTGGCGCCATGCGGCCGACTGAACCGGCGCGGAGTGATCCCATCGCATCGAGAGCCGCCGCCCGTGGCGCCAGAACGACACCACCACCGCTCCTCACAAAGCCGGCGATCCGACTGGCGTACGGCGCCGCTGCATCATCGAGGGCGACGACCGCCGAGTAGCGCGACGTATCGATAGCGACGGCCGACCCTTGTGTGACATCCACGCCCGGCGCAACCGGGATGAACGCGTCCACCTTCCAACCGTCTTCTTCAAGTGCGGCAATGACGAACTTGGATTCCCAGCCCACC
>JALYKQ010000168.1 GCA_030774675.1 Gemmatimonadota bacterium
AGGCGCCAACAGAGCGCTAGTGAGGAGAGCGAGCGCGGCGGAGATCCTTTTGGCAGTCATCGGGTCAGCTCGGGTGGGAGGCGACGGTCCGATAAACTGCGCTCGGCTCCAAGTTCCGTCCAGTCACGACAGCAGATCCTAACGGAACACGGACGCCGGGAACATACTGTTGAAAGGAAACAAGACTGCACACATGGAGGCGCAATCATCGGACAAATAATCGCAGGCCTGAAAGCCTTGCTCAGAGCAATGCTGCCCCTTTCTCACCGGAGGTTAGTGATCAACCTGGCGCTCGTAGCTGGTTGCGTATCACCGTCCGCTGCACAGGTTCCGTCCACTCCTCCACCCTGGCAGGTCCTGTTCTTCCTGAATTTTGGAGTGGGTGGTGAATGGCAAAACTGTGAAAGCTGCCCGGGTATGTACCCCAACCCTCTGTGGGGGCCGACAGTAAGGGTTGGCGCAGGGGCTTCCAATACTCGATTCGCGATCGACGAATCGCTGATCGCTTGGTGGCAGGTCTTTCCATTAACAATCGAGTCGAAGTGGCCGGCCTATCGAAGTCAGTACTTAATGACGGAGGTGTGGTACCAATTGGAGCCAGACGACGCAATCAAATTCATGATTGGTGCGGGAATCGGAAAACACAGATCATCCTTTGGCGACGACGGACGAGGGGGTGCCCTTGAGACAGGCGTCGACTTGAGATTGTTCGGGACATCCGGTGCTTCTCTCCGGTGGCAGACTCATCTTGTTAAGTCGCTCAGCGGAAATCACCAAGCCTTCAGCCAGTACTCGCTCCCTGCGGGCCGTTACCGGCCTTTGCTTGTGATCACTTCTTTATCCTTATGGACCTTGTAGTCTGAATCGCACGGCTGTTTCACGCTTTTGCCTGCAAGCCCACCAATCTCTCTGCGGCTTTCTCCAGCGTTTCGATCTTCTTGCAGAAAGCGAACCTCGTAACCGGCCTTCCCAACTCCGGACGCGAGTAGAAACTCATCCCTGGCACCGTGGCGTCGTCAGCTACCGACACACGTGCACGAGTACCGTCCTAGTGCATGTATGCGTCCCGGAAGGCCTCGAGCTCCGACTGGGCGGCATCCGATACGGCCCAATAGCTCAATCCGCCTTTGGTCCAGTGGAGGAGACTGTAGCCTCTCACGTCAAACGACCCCTCACGTGACTCACCAGTCGTAGTACGCCAGACGAACACATTGATCGTATGCAGGCGACGGCCATAGGCGAGCACCGCGGCAGAATGACCATCGACGTAGTCGAGTCTCCCGCCGAGCAGTGGAAACCCGTTGTCGGAGAGATCGACCACCGGTGGCGCGATATCTGTCTTCCCCGCGAACCACGGCTTCACGGTGTGCCTGTCCGTCGATACGACATCGAGAAGGTGATCAGGCAAGAGCGAACGCACGTGCGCGTCGACCAGCTCGTTCGTCGTTCCAGTAGTCGCTGGCGTGATCCCACCTACGGTCCGCAACGAGGCCGCGCCCCAGCCAACGATCGCCGCGAAAAGAAGTCCAGCGGCCACGCGCCAGTCGGAGAACCTCCGAATACGACCTCTCGGCGGGGAGATCGGTGACTCTCGGGGCGGCGAAGCTTCCTGGTCTGCCTTTCTCGCCTCCTCTCGGGCCCACTGCTGGAGCGAGGCTGGCGCCTCGTAAATGGGAAGTGCGTCGACCATTGCTTTACGAAGGTCTGGACGTTCGCTCATGCGACATCTCCGAAATCGACGACATCATGCAGCAGACCAGCAAGCCGCGAGCGAGCTCTCGACAAGCGCGACATGACGGTTCCAATGGGGACTTCCGTCACTGTGGCAATCTCTGTGTACGAGCAATCCTGAAGCTCCCTCAGCACTATCGCTTCGCGCAGCAGCGGCGGAAGCTGGTCGATTGCGTCGCGTACGCGTTGCTGAACCTGGAAACGTGACGTGGCTTCGTCGGGCTGTTCACGATCATCTACCAATTGCGGTCCGACCGCATCATCTATCGAAATCACGTCGGCCCCCGGTGGATGGTCCCTGCCGTAACCGGTGAAGCATACTCGACGCACGATCGTCAGAAACCACGCGCGGGCATCATCGTCGCGCAGGGTAGGGAAGTAGCGGACGGCGCGGAGAACTGCCTCCTGAACCGCGTCTTCCGCATCGGCTGTGTTGCGGGTGAGATACATCGCCAGCGTAAATCCCGCTGACAGGTGTGGGAGCACAACCCGCTCGAACCGCCCTGGTTGGGAAGCTTTCGCATTCGTCACGTCCGCAGCCTTGTCGACGTGGGTCACGAACCTCAGATCCTGGACGACATCATCGAGTCACCACAATCTTTCCCTGCATCACGGGGTGCAGCGAGCAGAAATAGCCAAACTCTCCGCTCTCCTTAAGATCAACCGAGTAGACGCCCTTCGTGTCCAGCAGCGGCGACCCCCGAAACCGGTTGTCAGCACTCTGGATCTTGTGCGGCACGTCGTCATCGTTTCGCCAAGTCACTCGGGATCCAGCTGACACTGTAACTGTTTTCGGTGTAAACGCGAAGTTTACAATGATGACGTCGCCGGGCTTGCTCGTCGCGGCGAGCCGTGAACTTCCGCCTGCCGCGACCGGGGCCGCAGAGGAACCGTGGGCTCGTGCGGCAGCTTCGCCCGCAGCGAAGGCTGCGTCGGGCGAATTGCCCGAAAGCGTGTGATCGACGACCGCCAGGTGTCGGTTCGACGGCAGATAGTGGACCTCACGCACACCGAGCACGTCCCGCAGCTGGCCGGCGGGGACGACCATTGGGCCGGGCGATGGCGCCGTTCCCGGCCGAGGTTGCGGAAAAGCTGTGGAGAGCGCGGTATGGAAAGCGATATTGCCTTCCACTTTTTGCATTGTCTGGTGGATGTGACCGTTGAGCACGGTCACCGAGCCGAACCGCTTGAGATAACCCAGAGCGCGCGCACCGTCGTCCGTGCCCCAGCCCCACTCTGGATACACACTCCACAGCGGTACATGCGCGAATACAACGATTGGTGTGCTGCTCGAGAGGTGCTTCACGTCACGCTCGATCCACTCGAGCTGGTCGGCGCCCAATGATCCCAGACCACCGGCTTTCAGATTCAGAACATTTACGAGTCCAATGAAATGCACTCCGCTGTGGTCGAAGCCGTACCATCCGCCGCCTATCCGCCCCCTTTGGGTCCCTTTGCCATAGCGCTCGAGGTAGCTCGCCCCACCGTCCACGCCGACGTCATGCTCGCCCGGAACGAAGAACGTTTTCTCGGTGCGCGCCTCGCGCAAAACCTGGTCGGCGGTGTCGAACTCGGAAGGCTTGGAGAGCTGCGTGATGTCTCCGGTGTGGAGCAGGAAAGCGGGCTTGGCGGGTAGCGCATTGATCTGTGCGATCGCTGAACGAAGTGTCGCGGTCACGTCGGCGTTTGCGGGTTTGTCGAAGCCGATGTGGCTGTCGCTTATCTGCATGAAGAAGAGCTCTCCTTTCTTCGGCAGCTGGGCGCCGAGGCGCGATGAGCTGGGGATGCCGCCGCTCATCGTCCATATCAAGCCCGTCCCGACCCATGCCATGCAGCTGAGAAAGTCCCGCCGATCGAGACCGTCTGCGTCTAAAGCGCTGTCTCCGGGCTGGTTATCCCTGGAATGGGGATTGTCGGGCTGACTTTTTTCGGAGTGTGCTGGAGAGTCGGATATGTGTGCCATGGCGGAGCGTCTCGAGGTTTGGTGTTGTCTACATAGACCTCGATGGTCCGCGATTTATTCCATCGCTTAGACTCTTGCCTGCAGGGCGACCAATCTCTCCGCCGCCTTCTGCAATGTCTCAATCCTTTTGCAGAAAGCGAACCTTGTAACCGACCTCCCCAGCTCCGGACGCGAGTAAAAGCTCATCCCCGGCACCGTCGCGACCCCAATATCCTTCGCCAACCAGATCGCGAACTCTCGCGACTCGAGATCGGAGATCTCCGAGAAATCCGCCAGTATATAGTAGGCGCCTTCGGGAGCTGCGTACTTGAACCCCGCCTCATCCAGCGCCGAGCACATGATGTCTCGACGCGCGCGGTACTCGAGAGCGAGATGGTTGTAGTAGTCAGCATCGAACGCCATTCCCACCGCACCAGCAGCTTGCAGAGGAGCCGGCGCACCGACCGTGAGAAAATCGTGCACTTTCCGAATCGGTGACGTGAACTC
>JALYKQ010000169.1 GCA_030774675.1 Gemmatimonadota bacterium
GTCAGATTGCCTCGTTCGACAGCCAGAGGCCGCTCTTTCCAATCCTACCGACATGTCAGTGACCAAAGCGTACGCGGCCCAGGGGCCCGACAGTCCTCTCGCTCCTTTTCAGCTCGATCGCCGAGAGCTGAGACCGGACGACGTCCAGCTCGAGATCCTCTACTGTGGAGTGTGCCACTCCGACATCCATATGGCGCGCAACGAGTGGAAGCAGACGATCTATCCCATTGTTCCCGGCCACGAGATCGTTGGCAGAGTAACCGCCGTCGGCGACAAGGTCACGAAATTCCGGCACGGTGGTGTCGCCGGCGTGGGAGTCATGGTCGATTCATGCCGCGTGTGCGTCAACTGCCGGCAAGGTCTCGAGCAGTACTGCAAGGTGGGCATGGTGGGAACGTACAGCGCCCGTGACAAAACGGGCGATGTCACTCAGGGCGGGTATTCAAAACAGATCGTCGTGCACGAGGATTTCGTTCTGCGCGTCTCGGACAAGCAGCCGCTCGCCGAAGTAGCACCCCTCCTCTGCGCCGGCATCACGACTTATTCCCCGCTTCGCCATTGGAAAGTTGGCAAGGGCCACAAGCTCGGCGTGGTAGGACTGGGTGGCCTCGGTCACATGGCGGTCAAGCTTGGTGCTTCGTTTGGTGCCGAGGTAACGATGCTGAGCACTTCGCCCGGAAAGGAAAAGGATGCACGACGTCTGGGTGCGCACGAGTTCGCGCTCACGAGCGATGCGGCGCAGCTCAAGAAGCTGGCTGGATACTTCGACTTCATCATCGACACCGTTTCGGCAAAGCACGATTACAACCTGTATCTCGGTTTGCTTGACACTGATGGCGTGATGATGTGCGTCGGCGCACCGCCCACGCCGGCCGAGGTGGTGCTGTTCGGCCTGATAGGAGGGCGACGCAGCCTGGCAGGATCGGGGATCGGCGGCATTCCCGAGACGCAGGAAATGCTGGACTACTGCGCGGATCGCGGCATTACCTCCGATATCGAGATGATCGACATTACGTCCATCAACAAGGCCTACGAGCGCATCCTCAAGAGCGACGTACGGTACAGGTTCGTAATCGACATGGCCTCGTTGAGCTGAGGCCTGCTTTCTCCATCCGGGTGGGATGATGAAAACGTTTTTGATCCTGGCGCTCAGCGTGGCGACGGTCTCCGGCTCGACACCTCGCTGCGCATCGCAGCTCAAGCCACAAAGCCTCTTCAACGGTAGAAACCTCTCGGGCTGGCACGTCGACGTTCCCGCGCCGGACTCCACTGTCCGCGTCCGCAATCCGTTCGTCGTGCGCAACGGAATGCTCGTGAGTCTGGGTGAGCCGCGCGGACATCTCCTCACCGATTCCCTCTACCGCGACTACCGGCTGGAGATCGAGTACCGCTTCCCCGCGGCGCCAGGGAACGCCGGCGTTTTGGTGCACGCGTCGACTCCCCGCGCCCTCTACGGGATGTTCCCGCGTTCCATCGAGGTGCAGATGGAAAGTGGGAACGCCGGAGACTTCTGGTGCATCCTGGAAGACATCCGCGTTCCCGACATGGAGCGCCGGCGCGGGCCGCCGGCAGACTGGGGAACCACCGAGGGCAAGGCGCGACGCATCCGCAACCTGACCGACAACTCCGAGAAGCCTGTCGGCGAGTGGAACACCATGGTGATCGAGGCTGTCGGCCGCTCGATCAAAGTGTGGGTCAACGGCGACCTGGTGAATGAGGGCTCGGACGCGACCGCCGATCACGGCCGGATCGCTTTGCAGTCGGAGGGGTCCGAGGTCGAGTTTCGGAAGCTCTCGCTCAGTCGATACCGACACGCCCCTTGACCGCAGCGATCAGCTTCGCTGAGTCGTACCCGACGCCATCCTTGAATACGGTCGTCACTTTGCGAATTACGCTCGGGTCACTCACAAGATCGCCGTCGAGCACGACGAGATCGGCGAGCTTGCCGCGCTCGATCGAGCCGAGCTTGTCGTAAACGCCGAGGATCTTGGCGCCATTGGCCGTCATAATCTGAATCGTCTGCGCCGGCGTGAACCCCGCCTCGACCAGAAGCTCGTAGTTACGCTGATCGCCGAATCCGGCGAGCGCGCCCCCGAAACCAGTCGGGTCCACGCCGGCCGCGAGCCGTCCCCCCGCCGCCACGAACGCTCTCTCGAATGCCATCGAATTCCTGAGCATCGCAGCCGTAAGCACCGGAGACGACGCCGTGTCGATGTTCGCGCGCAGGTTGAGGTAGGCCGTTCTCACTTCCGGAGTCATCGCTTCCAGCGTGCGCTCGTCCTTCACGGGACGATTCGCGAAGAACGTCTCGTATACCGCGGTCGTCGATGTCATTCCGACCCCCTTCGCGACCATTTTCTGAATAACGGACTTTGCGGTATCGCTCGTCATGCTCGCGACGCCCACGCGGACCATGCTATTCGGTGGGCAGACGTCCGGCTTCTTCTGCGGGTCGAAGTCCGTGTTGGTGAAGAGCCCATGCTCGAGGTTGTCGATGCCGAGGTCTACCGCCTCACGGAAGCTCACCGAGCAGAGATGTCCCGTGACCTTGAGACCGCGCTTGTGCGCTTCGTCGATCGCCGCCTTTAGCTCCGCGCTTCGGATGTCGGTGTAGGCCTTGATCCACTCCGCGCCTTCCTGGGCCCAGTAGGCAACGAATCGGCGCGCGGCCTCCGGGCTGGTGATCTCCGCCATGCTGCCGGCGGAGCCGCCCGTCCCGCCAGTGATATACGGCGCAGTGAGATGCACCCGGGGCCCGGGAACGCGTCCGGCGTCGATGGCCTCCTTGGTGTTGATCTCGGCGTAGGGAGAGCGTCCGCCAGTGGTGCGGATGGTCGTCACGCCGCTCGCGAGATATAGCCGCGGTCCCGTGAAGGACATCTGCATCGCGCGTCCACCGGCGGCGGTGTAGAACACGTTGTACTCCATAACAAAAAAAAAAAAAATGACAGTGGATCCGCGGAGCTGCATCACCCGCGCGCCGGCGGGAACGCGCACGCTCGCCGCGGGGCCGACGTCGGTGATGCGGTTTCCGCGGATCACGATGGTCTGTCCCGTCCTGGGCGCACTGCCGGTGCCGTCAATTATGGCAACGTTGGTCAGCGCTACCACGGAGTCGCCGACCGCAACGAAGTTGCGTACCTGTAGCGTGAGCGTGGCAGCGCTCTGGGCGGAGGCTATCGTGGAGAGACACAGGGATGCGATCGAGAGAAAGCGAGCGTTGTTCATGGCAGCTCCACGTGATGCGTTCATTGTACGGTGAAAGCCATCATCATCATCGACGTCAGATGCTCGGCGATGTGACAGTGTAGCATCCAGCG
>JALYKQ010000170.1 GCA_030774675.1 Gemmatimonadota bacterium
GGCATTCGTCGAGATTGAGGTCCGCGACGCGGAGCTCGCGCGCCTCATTGAGGCGGAGGCCTGTCGCTGCAAGGAGCACGACCAGCGCGTGATCGCGGGTCCCGGATCGCCCTGCCGCGAAGCGGATCGTCTCTAACTCCTGATCGGTGAGCGGCTGTCGGACTCCTTCCGGCTCGCTGGTCTTCTTGATCCGATCGAGCGGGCTCTCCTTGAGGACGTTCTCCTCGACCAGCCAGTGCGCGAGCCGCTTGAGGCTGGTGCATGCCCCGCGTGTGCGGAAGGGTGACCCCTCCGGGTACTTCGCGGTCGGCTTGGTCTCGAGCTCACGGAGATAGGCGCTGACGTAGTCGCCATCCAGATGCGCGAGCGTCGGTTCCTCGTCGAGACGCTCCTTGATCCATCCCAGGTACGCGTTGAAGTTCCCGCGGTAGAACTCCTTGGTCTTAGCAGCCATGCCGTTGTGAATGAAGAAGCTCTCGATGACCTTGGGGAGCGGCGTATCGCTACGCAACTCGGTTCGCCGCAGTATTCGTGTTGTTAAGGTGCTCATCTCTCTCTTCCCTTGCGGGCGGAGGAACGACCGAGAACCATTGTGCCGCGGCGCTGGGTTGCGAGGGAAGTCTCGGAATCATTGGGAAGGGAAGTGGCGAGAAAGGAGGCATCACGATCATCTGCGACCGCCGCTTGCGATGAGTTGACGAACATCGCGAGTGATGTGTGTCGATCGCGCTATGTAGCCGTTGTCTTCGCCCCACAGTGAAATGGCGAAATCCTTCGAGAAGGAACTGAAGTCCGAGTGTGACTACTCCACTGAACTGTTCTCATCGCGTGTTCTCCAACTGTTCTCTTAGGAGAACAGCCGATCCGCGAGTGGGACGTCGACTTGCTGCACAGCAGGGGCGGAGGAAGCGCGCCTACTCGTGCTTGACGATGGTCATCTCGACGAATGTTTGCCACGTATCGCGCGGTCAATCGCCACCTATGGCAGGTCGTGGAGTGTCTATCGACTTGGCCAGGTCCACCGCCGCCCCTGGTCGTGAGGGGTGGCCCTAGTCTTCGTCCGGCCAGCCGGAAGTTGCCGCCGTATCTTCCAAGACCCGATCGGGCGGCTGACTCGGAGTCAGACGTCTTTCCCTAGCGCAATCGCACGCGTCCTTATGGTCGAGCACGACGTCCGCGTCGCTAAGACGGTCACCTTCGTCGTGAACGTCGCAGCGCGCCAGGAAACAGCCCTCTGCGACGTGGCCGTGTGGTCTACCAATCGCCGAACGCGAACGCTTGAGAACAACTGAGCAGCGACGGAGCGCTGCGCCTCTCGGCGCGTGACGGGCTCTAGGCTGACTGCGTGATCGTCGCCTTTTTGTGGTCGCCACGTGACAACGCGTGCGCACGGCGGGAGCCCCTTGCGTGAGCCTGGGCGACGTCTTCGCTGACGACGCCGTCGCTCTCGCGTATCGCCGTCGTCCCCCATATCCCAATGCCGTGTTCAAGATGCTGGAACGCCGACTCGTCGCCCCGCGAACGATTCTCGATGCTGGTGCGGGGACCGGAGCTCTTGCGCGCAACATGACCGCTTTCGCCGAGCGGATCGATGCGGTCGAACCATCTGCAGCGATGATCGCCGAGGGTCGCGGTCTTCCTGGCGGCTTCGACCGACGCATCCGGTGGATTGCAGGTCGAGCCGAAGATGCGTCGCTCGATCCGCCGTATGGGCTGATCGCATGTGGCGCCAGCCTCCATTGGATGGATCCCAGCCTCGTCATGCCGCGCTTTCGTGAGTCCCTCGCACACGGCGCATACCTGGCGATCGTCGACAATGAGAACGTCCACGGGCCATACCGCGAGGCGGTGTGGGCGATCACCGACCGCTACGCCGCCGCCGCCCAGCACCCGGGAACGCCGAACGCGATCGCGGCCGTGCGCGCGTCCGGTCTCTTCACGATCGAGGGTGAGGAGCGCACTGAGCCGATGCCGTTCGAGCAGGCCGTAGACGAATACGTCACGTTCCTCCACAGCACCAGCGTCCTGACGCGCGCTCAACTCGGCGAGCGGGCCGATTTGTTTGACGCTGAGGTGAGAGAGGTGTTCGCGCAGCGCGGCATTGATCGACTGCGGTATGGGGTCGTCGGCAGCGTCACGTGGGCTGCTGCGCTGTAGACGCTGCTCGGAGTCTGTAGAGCCATCGCTCGAAAAAGAGCCGGGATCAAGTGGGGCGAGTAAGGAGTGGGATGTCGTGGCTTCCGCCTCATCTTGAGCTTGCGGCGCGAATCACCCAACGGTTTGGTGGCTGACTCCCGATCAGATGCCATACCCGTGCGCCGCGCACGGAGAGTCAAAGGTGATCGCGTCGCGTTTTCTGCCGTCGCAAGGTCGCTCCGCACGGTCCTCCTATCTGTAGATCAGCCCGCCTTTGGCTG
>JALYKQ010000171.1 GCA_030774675.1 Gemmatimonadota bacterium
TCTGCAATCGATGTTCCACAATCCACCGGCAAACCGCGCAGCAGAAGATCAATCCTCGGCGCCATCGCCGCGTCTACGGCTGCCGTCACCGTTGCCGGCGCACGTCCCACAGACGCCGCACACGCAACCGATCCGATCTATGCCGCGATCGAACGGCACAAAGCGGCCGCGGCTGCGTGGGATGCCGGCGCCACGGCCGCGCTCGACAAGGCGGTGCAATCGTGAGGATCCCCGCCGGCGTCATCAACGAAGATCGATTGCTTTATTTTCGAAGGAAAGCCGCTGCTCAAACAGCACCGAAAGCGACCATGGAAACCCGTGTGGCCCTGATCGTGGCTGAGCGCGGTGATCGCACAGATGGCGAGCGTAGTTGCGACCCCGGCGCCGAAATCGACATGCCAAGGGAAATTGATCATGCCGATCCTCGCGTAGCTGACGGCGTCGACACAGGCACGGCTTTGGCATGTGCGGCACAGCCGGGGTCAACACCGGGGGCGGCAGTGCGGCCCGACCCAACACGCCCGCATATGCGCGAGTCGCCGTCGCCCGATCCATTCTCGGTTGGCGCCTCGGCCCCGCGTGCTCGCACCCGCGGCCGCCCACGAGGGACCAGCGCGCCCGCCGCAAGTTGTGCTCCGTACTCAAGAGGTAGTCGACGTCATGAGCAGTGATGAGAAGGTGCTCGATTTCCCGAAGGCGGAAATCACTTCCGAGGAAAAGGCCAGGCGGGCGATGGCCGAAGCGAAGCGCCTGGCCAGCCTAACGCCGGGAGAGTGGCGACTGTGGATCGACCGCACCGCCGAACGGCTCGGCGTGCCCCGTGCCACGCTGGAAGGGTTAATCTCCGCGATCATCAAGGACAGCGAGAGAAAGGCCCGCGAAGACAAGGCCGAAGCTCGACGCCAAGAAGAGCGTGTTCGGCGCGAGCAGGAGCGCGAGCAACGCGAGCAAAGACGCGAACAGGAGCGGGTTGACAGAGAGGCCGAACACAAACGCAAAGAGAAAGAGAAAGCATTCGGGAGCCTGATCAACCTGCCGAGTGAGCAGCACGAGGCGAGGCTTGCCGACCTGGCGAGGCGACTCGATGAGGACCTTGCTGCCATTCGCGACGATTTCACCGCGTTTGTAGGCATGGAGACCAGGGCTACCTCAACGGATACCTGGAATGTTGAGCCCTGGCCCGAGCCGGTCGAGACTGCGGCGCTCCTTCAGGAGATCATCGCCAAGATTAGCATGTACATCGTGCTGCGCCCTGAAGCGGTGACTGCGACCGCGCTGTGGACGATGACGGCATGGGCACACGAGGGCGCGACGCACTCCCCTATTCTGGCCGCAATTTCTGTCGAGCCCGATTCCGGCAAGAGCACCCTCCTTGGTGTTCTACGTTTTCTAGTGCCGAAACCGTTTGTCAGCGTCGAACCGACTGGTCCCAGCGTATACCGTACAGTTGATCGCGAACGCCCAACCCTGATCATCGATGAGGCCGATGATCTGTTTTACCGAAAGTCCGACCTCCTGGCGATCGTAAATGCTGGTTGGAGTCGTGGCACGAGGATTCCCCGGCTGGGGCGTTGGTACGATCCGTTCTGCCCGAAAATTCTCGGCATCCTGGGCAAGACTAAATTGCCCCGCACGATAGCAAGTCGAAGTATTATTCTCAGGATGTGGCCCAAAAAGCCCGAGGAAAAAGCTGAGGACTTCGCGTACGCTGATGATCCCGAGTTCTCGACGATTCGGCGGAAGCTTGCACGGTGGGCTGCCGACAACCTCAGTATCATCAAGGACCTGAAGCCGCCGCAGCCGCCAGGTTTTAACAATCGGCTGAGTGCCAACTGGAAATTGCCGTTGCAAATTGCGCAGCATGCAGGTGGTGGTTGGCCCGAGCAGGCGCGTCGGTCTGCGATTCACCTCTCCCGTACTCCATATGAGCCCAGCATAGGAGTTCAGCTCCTCGCGGCACTGCGGGCGATGTTTGCCAAGAACCGCACGCAGATAACATCGGAGCAGGTGGTGCAGGAGCTTCTCGCCGATCCAGACTCGCAGTGGCACGAAATTCGCAGCCGAGGTCCAATCACCAAAAACCAGGTCGCGGCATTGCTGAAAGACTTCGAGATCCGTCCTGTCGTCGTTCATCCGACCAAGCGAGCAGATCTCTCGCGGCACGGTTACAGGGCGGCGCAATTCGAGGACGCGTTTGCGCGTTTCTTGCCACCCGAGCCGAACATCCGAACACTCAAGCGTGGGGGCGGCGAAAAGGCGTGAAAGTGTTCGGATGTTCGGATGATTGCAATCTCCAGTACAGCTGCAGCTCTCGAAAAGCCTCACTTTGTTGGGAGATTTTCGGCTTATTGATTGAAGAAGAAGTCTGGGCGCTCGGGTAGCTGGCGGAGGGAGAGGAACTGGGATCGAACCTTCTCCGGGTAGCCCAGCGTACTCCAGCGAGTTCTACCGGAGGCGGTTCCTGGACCGCAAACCCGCGACCGCCCGCCCGCCCCTACCCAACCAGTCC
>JALYKQ010000172.1 GCA_030774675.1 Gemmatimonadota bacterium
CGGGTGAGACTTTACCAGTGTTCGCCATTCTGGGCTTTCGCGATCAGTTGGGATATCTCACCCGATCTGGCGTGGCGCCCCGTCTTCGACTTTTCAAATATCGGCACGCCGTCCACCGTTACTTCGAAACGTCCGCCGCGAGAGGGAATCAGCTCGAATTCAGAAGCGGGGTACAGGTCCCTGAGCTCAGCCGCCAGACTGGCGGCTCGGGGCTCGTAGTTTCAAACCGTGCAGTATTCGATTGCGATCTTCATGGCTGTTCGCTGCGGTGGATGTTGCGGATAACGGATACTAATGCAATCCGCGAACCTCCGCAGCAGGAATACAATGATGTGCGATCGGCCCTGATGACATAGCGGGCAGAGCGACCGGTTAGATCAGCCGTATGCGTCGGAGCCCGGTGTGAAACGCGGATTCAATATCATCGAGATGACCGTGACGCTCACCATTGTCGCGATACTGTCGGCCATCGTCCTCCCCAGAGCCGGCGGCTTCATCGACGCAATCAAGGTGAGGGGCGCTGTCACCGAGATCGACGCGCTCTTCTCCACCGCCCGTCACATCGCCATCGCCCGCGCGGCGCAATCATCCCTGGAAATAGATCCTGCCCGCAGCGTGATCCTGGTGCGTGTTGGAGGTGACACCGTGCAGAAGCGCGACCTCGAAGAGTCGGAGGGAGTGACACTGCGTACAACACGCACCATCGTCACGTATTCGCCCACCGGAATCGGCTATGGCGCGGGGAACCTCACACTGATCGTCGCGCGCAAGCTCTCAGCCGATACTATCTACGTCTCGCGCCTCGGCCGCGTACGGCATTAGGGCGGCGCAGCTGGCGGCGCGCAGGCTCCTTCGCCGGTGTTTCGGTAGCGGGCAGCGGCAATGTGGCGGCGGGGGCAGACGCCTCCTCCTCCACTGGTCCCACTGAACCGAAGTCGTAGCCGGGAACAGAAATTCTGGGGATCTGCTGCCCGATCACCCGCTCGATCGTTCGAACCATCGCGATTTCGTCCGGCGACATGAATGTGAAGGCGTCGCCGGTGGCCGCTGCCCGACCCGTTCTGCCGATGCGGTGTACGTAGTCCTCGGGTTGCTGGGGCACGTCGTAATTGATGACGTGCGATATCCCCGACACGTCTAGACCCCGCTGGGCGATATCCGTCGCCACCAGCACACGAATCTTCCCGCTCTTGAAGTCATCCAGCGCACGCGTCCGCTCTCCTTGTGACTTGTCGGCATGCATCGCGGTGGCGGCGATGCCCTTGCCCGCGAGATCCTTCACGACGCGGTCGGCGCCATGCTTCGTACGGCTGAAGATGAGCACAGAGTCAAGTGCTTCATTCTTCAGAAGCTCAGCGAGGAGCTCGGTCTTCCTGTCCTTTGGCACCGGGTAGACAGCGTGCGTCACAGTGCTCGCGGCCTCCGACCGGCGTCCCAGCTGCACGACGAGCGGCTTTCGCAGGTACTTCTGCGCGAGAGCCTCGACTTCCGGGGGCATCGTCGCGCTGAACAACAGCGTCTGCCGGTAACGCGGGACCTCGGCGACGATCCGGTTGAGCTGCGGCGCGAATCCCATGTCGAGCATGCGATCAGCTTCGTCCAGAACGAGGATCTCCAGATCGTCGAAGACGACGTTCTGCCGCTCCATGTGATCGAGCAGGCGGCCCGGTGTTGCCACGACGACGTCGACTCCTTTGCGCAGCTTCTGCTGCTGCGGGTCCAGCGGCACACCGCCGTAGATGGAGACGACCCTGATGTCCGAGTGACGGCCGTATTTCTGGAAGCTCTGCTCCACCTGAACGCAAAGCTCGCGGGTAGGCGTGAGAATCAGCGCACGGACGCGGTGAGTCACGGTTCCCTGCTCGGCGTTGTTGGCGCCATCCAGCAGCCGCTGGATTATAGGCAGAGTAAAGCCCGCTGTCTTGCCGGTTCCTGTCTGCGCCAGACCGATGAGATCGCGGCCTCGCAACGCCACCGGAATCGCTTCACCCTGGATCGGAGTGGGGGTGGTGTAGCCGGCGTCACGAACCGCGTCGAGCAATTCCGGAATGAGCCCGAGTTCAGCGAACGTGGTTCGAATCTCCGGCGTCTCGGGAGTCGTTTCAGCCGATGCCGCCGGCTTCCTGGTTTTTGTCATCGTCCTGTGGAATATAAGGCAGCGTTCGCTGTGACCGAGTCAGACACCGCTCTCCATCGCCATTCGAAGGAACTCGATCATCGCTTCGTTGACCGCCAACGGGGCTTCGTCGAAAACGACGTGGCCCGCGTCCCGGATCTCGATGTGGCGAAGGCCGGGCGTTGCATCGCTGTAGCTTTTGGCGCTCGATCTCGGCAGCAAAGGGTCGCGCGTGCCGGATATCAGGAGACAGGGAACATCCAGTGGCGCGAAGGGAGCGTTCCAGCTGAATTCATGGAGCAGACGGCGCATCGCGACGGTGAAATCAGGGA
>JALYKQ010000173.1 GCA_030774675.1 Gemmatimonadota bacterium
GCCACCTCGTCGCCGAACACGCGGGCATCCGGCGTTTCTGCGGGATAGAGCGCCAGCGCCTTGAGCACATCGCGGAAATTCATCCCCGCCGCTTTCACTTCGATCAACACCTCGCCAGGTCCGCAGCCTGGCAGCGCGAACGGCACGAAGCGAAGCGTGTCGAGAAGCCCGCGCTCACGAGATTCGAGTCGCAGCGGTACGGCGTGATTCAGCCATTGCTCCCGCGTCGGCAGTCCACGGTCGATGCGCTGCACGTAACGCGCATCGCCGCGAAAGGCGATCTCGCGCTCCGTGTCTGCCTGGAGCAATTCGCTCCAAAGCAAAGCGTCGTCCGATGGGGAAGCCGCAGGCGGCAGATCGATGCCGCGGCAGGAGAAGTTGGGGTGCTCGCTGAGCATCACGCGGAATACGCCGATGGACGGTGCTTGCGCTACCGCGACCGCGTTCAGCCGTTCTCCCACGGGCTGAGCGCCGCGCGTGACGAGGTCAATGCGGAGCTTCGCCGCCGGTGTCGTGTTCTCGATCGCTTGGGTCAGGTGGAGCAACGCGTCGGTGCCCATCAGCGCAGCGTCTCCTGTCGGCTCGTCGAGACTCCACAGATAGACCAGGCGTTCCGGCGGAGCGTCGTCAGCCCACGCCTCAAGAAGCTGCTGCCAATCTTCGGGCGCCTCTGCACGGAGCGTGAACGCATCCACTCCCTCAAGCGCGAATTGTCCGCCTCGCCGCGCGACGCGGCACCGAACGCCCGTCGCAGCCAGCAACCCAGCGAGCCGGTCGCCAACACCAGACCCATCCGCGAAGACCACCCACGATTTTTCCGCAGGCGTTTCGACGGGCCGCGGCGATTCAATAACTGGGACCTCATGCCAGGCTTTGCGCGCCAGGAGTCCGATTTGCCCTTCTCCGCCTCGCGGGCCTCGCAGGCCGGGCAGCGAAGCCGTCTCGCTGAAGCCCGCTTCCTGCATCACGGATTCCCACTGCGAGCGCTGGAGCAATGGCTGATCCGTGCGCAGATCGCGATCCGTGAAGTGCCACCAGCCACTGGTCAGGCCGAAGACCGATTCTATCCACAACTGCGGCGTGGCGACATCCATGAACAGCAGACTTCCGCCCGGCGCGAGCAGTTCGTGAATGTGCTTCAGCGCGGCCCGCACATCGGCCACGGCGTGGAGCACATTGGTGCCGAGAACGAGATCGAATGTACCGGCCTCGAAGCCTTGCTCAGTGCCAGGTTTTTCGAGATCGAGAACTTTGCATTCCACTTCGGGAAAGGCCGCGAGTTTCTGCATCGCCCCGGGAAAGAATGCCGCGGACACGTCACTGAACACGTAGGTGTGCAGCCCGCGCTGGAGCAGCGGCAGCAGAAGCGCCGCCAGCCCACCCGTGCCGGCACCGACCTCCAGAATGCGCAATCCGCGGCCCTCGGGCAGATGGCGGGCGGCTTCCTGCACCGCGCTCGCGATCGCCGCCATCCAGTGGCTCGCGAAGAGACCGTCTCCGTAAAATTGATCCAGAAGTTCTCCTCCCGCTCCGCTGAACAACACCTGCACGGCCTCCTTTTCGCCGCGCAGGATGGGGCCGAGTTCCGCGCAAGTGGTCGCGCAGAGCAGACCCTCAGGCAGGTGGCCGGGATGCTTCGAAAGGAACGAGCGCAAGACCTCCGGCGCGGAGTCCGCAGCACGAGCGAACGCCGCGGTAGGACGATAGCTATCGCCTTCGGTCTCAAGCAACTCGCGTTTGGTGAGGTCGGCGACGAGCTGTGCAAATACGGCGCGCATGGGCTCGGCGACGCCAAGCGAGTCTGCGGTCCATCGCTTCGCAGTCTCAGCGCCCATCTCCCGCAGACCGCGGGCGATCTGCGCCGCCGCCAATTCATCTTCCGCCGCCATGGTGGCCTCCAGTTCGGCCCGGCCTCGCACGGCGATCACTTCCTCCAGTGCGACGCGTGCTACGTCCCGCAGGCGAGCCAATGGCACCGGCGGCCGCAGCGCGGGGCGCGCAGCAGCAGCAGGCGTGCGCTCCCATTCAATATGGTAGAGCAGATCACGACTCCCACCGGGCGCACCGGAGCGGCGTGCAGCGGCCAGGCTGATCGCACGAAATCCATCCACGAGGACGCAAGGCTTGCCCGCCTCATCATACAATCCGATCCCGCCTTCGATGAACTCCTCGTTGAACTGCTGCACACCCGCACGGACAAAGCTGGATGCTCCCGGCGAACGCAGGAACAGGATTCTGGCAAAGCGCACGGGCAGTTTCATCCGGGCTTTGCGGTCTTCAACCGTCGCGGCTCCTGCGGAAAAAATCTGCAACGCGCCATCGAAGAGGACCGGGTG
>JALYKQ010000174.1 GCA_030774675.1 Gemmatimonadota bacterium
GCGAGCATCACCGCCTTCAGGCCAGAGCCACACACCTTGTTCACGGTGACGGCCGATACGGTCGCCGGGATTCCTGCCTTGAGCGCCGCCTGTCTTGCCGGTGCCTGGCCGGTGCCGCCCTGGATCACATGTCCCATGATGACTTCCTGCACGTCTTCGGCGGGAACTTTGGATCTCTTGAGCGCTTCGCGGATGGCGATAGCGCCGAGCTCGGGGGCGCTCAGAGGCGAGAGGGCTCCGAGGAATTTGCCGATTGGAGTGCGGGCGGCGCCGACGATTACAGGGATGCGGGATTTATCGGGCATGATTGCTTGAACGTGGTTGCCGGGCGTGGCCGTATCGAAGAATGCTCCTCATCGTGCACGAGCCGACGCGATGTTGAGGTAAATGGAAGTTAATTGCTTGGGGTCGCGTTCTGAAGCGACGGCAGTTGTCTGCCTCGAGTTGCACCATCCACGCATCGCCTCCCAGGTGCCATCGCCAAATCCAAGTGGAGCTGCACATGACTGATTCCTCCCTGCTGTCCCGAATGCGTGAGGAGCTTCGGCTGCGTCATTACAGCCCGGAGACCGAGCGGGCCTACGTCGGCTGGGTTGTGCGGTACGTGAAATTCCATGGGTTTCGCCATCCCCTCGATCTGAGTCGAGACGACCTTTTGACTTTCCTTGCAGCCTTGGCGGTCGATCATGGAGTTAGCGCATCGACCCAGAATCAGGCGCTCGCCGCGGTGAACTTCCTATATCGCGATGTTCTGCACCACCCACTCGAGGAAGTCGAGGGTATCGTTCGCGCGAAGCGTCCGGCGCGGCTTCCTGTCGTGATGACCAAGGCCGAAGTGCGCCTCGTGCTTGGTTTGATGCGCGGCACGCAGAAGCTGGTAGCGACGCTCTTGTATGGCTCCGGACTCCGAGTGCTGGAGTGTTTGCATCTGCGAATCAAGGACGTGGACCTCGGAGCCCATCAACTACTCGTAAGGCGGGGGAAAGGCGGCAAGGACAGATTGACGATGTTGCCGACGGCCGCCGACCGCGTACTTGAAAGCCACCTGGCGAGAGTAAAAGGCCTCCACGACCGCGACCTCAGATTTGGAGGTGGGCGAGTCGATCTTCCTTATGCGTTATCGCGGAAATATCCGAAGGCCGGTAGCGAGTGGCCCTGGCAGTACGTTTTCCCCGCGGCGAGGACGTATTACCATCGACCCAGTGGAGAGCGACGCCGGCATCATCTGCATGTGACTTCTGTACAACGCGCGGTCCACGAGGCAGTGCGTGCCTCCGGGATCACCAAACCAGCGACTTGTCACACCTTTCGCCACTCTTTCGCGACGCACCTG
This sequence comes from Gemmatimonadota bacterium, assembly GCA_030774675.1. GTDB lineage: Bacteria > Gemmatimonadota > Gemmatimonadetes > Gemmatimonadales > Gemmatimonadaceae > UBA4720. Next base: position 1,334 of record JALYKQ010000174.1, read on the forward strand.
CTGGAGGATGGCTATGACATCCGAACCGTTCAGGAGCTGCTCGGGCACAGCGATGTCCGAACGACGATGATTTACACTCACGTGCTAAATCGTGGGGGTCGCGGCGTCAGGAGCCCGGTTGATTCGCTCCTCGCGACATGATAAATCCGCGCAGCATGATACCTTGCAAGCCTGGCGGTCTTTCTCGCATTTGCCAACCCGATGCGCAGATTGCGTTAAGCCGTAAGTGGCATGAGGTTAGCAGACCTTGAAGGGCAAGCAGTTTGCCGGGTGATATGCTGCATGCCTCACAGGAGTCAATCTTCTTCTGCAGTATAATTGGCGTTAGGCGTCAACCCAGCCACTAATGATTCCGACCTTCGTCACATTCGAGGCCGACCCGCCCGCCGCGGAGATCGGTGCCTTCGACGGGAGCGCCCCGCCACCCGGCCGCCCCCTGGCCAACGCCCTGGCTCACGCGCTAGTCGCCGCGGGCCTGCGTGTCTCGGGCCCGCCCGCGGAAAGCGACTCGTACGGATGGGCCTTCGAGGTCGAGCATGACGGGGCGCAGATCTGGTGCATGCTGCAACGGTCGGACGCGTGGCTCCTCATCACCGAGGCACGACGCACGCTGGGCGACCGGCTGTTCGGCCGCTCCCACGAGGCGGCGCACCGGGCGGTGTACGAGGCCCTGAACCGCGCGCTGCAGGCCCACCCCAGCATCCGCGACGTGCGGTGGTACACGCGCGCGGCCTTCGATGCACTGGCGACTACTGGCGGTGGGTCTGGATCCCGACCTGACGCCTAACGAACGTTGCAGCTGACAAGCACTTTTCGGATGCGCGCTCCGCGCGCAATTATTGTATGTGCTTACAGCTGAACTAAGGCGTTAGGCAGATCCAAAAACGAATGCGCACGGCACTATTTCTTCTTTGCGTCGCCTCGACTCTCGCGTGTGAGAGC
>JALYKQ010000175.1 GCA_030774675.1 Gemmatimonadota bacterium
ATCGAATCGATCGTCGCCGGCAGCGCGGCGTACGATACCTGGAATCCCGCCACCGCGGTCCCAGTCACCGGCACCGAGTACTGCGGGCTGCCGCGTGACGGCTTCGTGCTGTCCTTCGCGCTCACCATTTCCCATGTCACGAGCGACGGCTGACGCTTGAAGTCGGTGAACCACTCGCATCCGGTGGCCGACAGAACGATCGGCACCGCGGCGACGATGCCGAGCCAGCGATGTCTAGCGCTCACTTCGCACCTCCGCCGCGCCGCTCTCGCGCAGCAGCGACTCGACCGCCGCGGCGTTCGCCGGAGCGCAGTCGACCCATACTCCGAAATCACCGTGGCTGAATCGCGGATCATATCCCACCGTCATGGTCAACCGCGGAATGCGTGAGTTGATGAACAGCCCGACGACGGTGGACAGCGCGCCGAACAATACCATCACCTCGAAGCCGAAGACCGTGTACGGAACCCACGAAGCAATCGGCTTGCCGCCGACAACGAGCGGCCAGTAGTCCGACGTCCAGATCGCGATCCAGTAGCCGCAGGTCGCGCCGGCGAGTCCGCCGAACAGAGTGAACAGCCGCACTCCGCTCGGCCCCGCATTTATCGCGTGCTCGATCTCGTGGCGCGGAGTGGGTGTGTACACGGTCACCTCTCCGAGCCGCTTTTTCTTCAGCTCCTCGATCGCGTGGATCGCGGAGTCGAGCTCGTGGAATGCTCCAATCACGCCGGGCATCAGTCGTATTCTCCCGGAGTAGACGGCTCGAACTCGAGGTGGCGTCCAGCCGGCCCGATGCCGTGTTCGTGGCGAGTCCTCAGCTTGGGCGGCAGGATCTCCTTCACTTCGGTGATCGCGATCACCGGCAGCTGCTTGATGAACAGCAGGAACCACATCGAGAACCAGCCGAAGCTCCCCGCAAGGATGCTGAAGTCCACCCACGTCGGGCGGTAGCTGGTCCACTGCCACGGCTCGAACTCATGCGACAGCGACGGCACGACGATGACGAACCGCTCGAACCACATTCCGATGTTGATCGTGAACGACAGAATGAACAGCCACGTCGGATTCCGCCTCAGCCGCTGCGAGAACAGCGACAGCGGCAGGACCATGTTGCAGGTGTAAAGAATCGCCGACGCCCACCACCATTGGCCCCAGATGCGGTTGGCGAAGAAACTCTGCTCGAATTCGTTGCCGCTGAACCAGGCAACGAACCATTCGCTCGTGTACGCGCATCCCACCACCAGCGACGTGAACAGGCAGAGCTTGGCCGCCGCGGCGAGATGGTTGATGGTCACATAGTGCTTGAGGCCGAAGAACTTCCTCAGCGGAATGATGATCGTGAACACCATCCCGAGCCCGGAGAAGATGGCGCCGGCGACGAAGTAGGGCGGGAAAATCGTGGTGTGCCATCCGGGCGTCAGCGTCATCGCAAAGTCGAACGACACCACCGAGTGAACCGACAACACCAGCGGTGTGGAGAACGCCGCCAGGAACAGATAGGCTCGCGCGAAATGTCTCCATTCGCGATCCGAGTTGCGCCATCCGAGGGACAGCACGCTCAGAATCCTCTTGCGCACCGGATTCGTTTCGCGGTCCCGCAGCACCGCGATGTCCGGCACCAGCCCGACGTAGAGGAACGTCGAAGAAACTGTCAGGTACGTGAGGATCGCGAATACATCCCAGATCAGCGGGCTCTTGAACTGCGGCCAGATGTATCGCCAGTTGGGATACGGAATCAGCCAGAAGAACTTCCACGGGCGCCCGAGGTGCAGGATCGGGAACAGTCCGGCCGTCATGACCGCGAAAACAGTCATCGCCTCGGCGCACCGATAGATAGACGTTCTGAATCCGGCGCGGAAGAGATATAGAATCGCCGAAATCAGTGTACCCGCGTGACCGATACCGATCCAGAAGACGAAGGTGATGATGTACACGCCCCACATCACCGGCGGGTTGTAGCCCGCCACGCCGAGTCCGTTGTAGATCTGGTAGCACCACGCCGAGATGCCGATCAGCAGGAAGAAGATCGCGACGCCGAGCCCCATGAACCATGCGACCGTCGGGTGCAGCGTGCCGATGATCTCGCGGTCCACCTGCTCGTAGTCGCGTACTGCCGGCAGCTGAATATCAGCGCTGGCGATGTTGGGCCGCATCGGGCCCCTTGCTTCCTTCTCGTCGAGCGGCCGTGCCATCGTCGCCATCAGCGCGGCCCTCCCGCTGCCGGAGCGACCGGCGTCGCCGCGACAGGTTCAGCCGCCGCCGCTGGATGCAGAACTTTTTTCAGGTAGACCACTGCCGTGAATGTGTTGAGCTCTTCAAAGACGTGATACGCGCGCCGGTCCCTGGCCATCTTCGTAACCGACCAGTTTTCGTCGGCCACGTCGCCGAACGTGATCGCGCGCGACGGACAGGCTTCAGCGCAAGCCGTCGTGAATTCGTCCGGCTGAACTCCCCGATGCTCGAGTGCCGCGAGGTTTTCCGTTTCCCTGATGCGCTGCACGCAGAAGGTGCACTTCTCCATCACGCCCTTGCCGCGAACCGTCACATCTGGATTGAGCTGCCAGTTGAGCGGCTCGGGAAACGCGTACTGCTTGCGCGCCGGCTCGCCGTAACCGAACCAGTTGAAGTAGCGGACCTTGTAGGGACAGTTGTTGGAGCAGTAGCGGGTTCCGACGCACCGGTTGTAGACCTGAACGTTGAGTCCGTCGGGCGCGTGATAGGTCGCGTAAACTGGACAGACCGGCTCGCACGGTGCGTTGCCGCACTGCTGGCACATCATCGGGATGAAGCGCGTATCGAAATCCGCGCCGCCGTCTTCGCCGCCCTCGTAGTACCGCTCGAGCCGTATCCACGCCATCTCGCGACTGCGCGTGATGTTCGCGCCGAAGCCAGTGCGATCGGGAAGGAAGCTCGGCGTCTGCCAGTCGGCACCCACGGTGGG
>JALYKQ010000176.1 GCA_030774675.1 Gemmatimonadota bacterium
GGGGTGACGTCCGTGCTGGTTTGCGTGTTCTCGCCCGAGCCGCTTTCCGACATGTCCAGTGCACGCGATTCTAACAGATTAGTGGCACGGGAACGCGACTCGTTTCAGGTGAGTAACGCATTTTCAGCCGGCAGTGTGGTCTGCTGTTGAATCCGGACTGACCACTGCAGCCTAACCCAAGTTCGTCACGGAACCAGCCGAAAATGAGCTAAGCCGTTCAGAATCAGTTTAGGCGATGGCCGAGTCTACACTACATTTGCGATTGAATTCGAGGTGGTCAGGGAGGCTGATTCCGAGTTGGTGAAGCAGCATTTTCTGCTCGGCAGCGGGCTCGGTGATGCGGCGCAAACGGATCTCATGACCGTCGGTGGTGGGCAGAACAATGTCCGCGCTCTGCAGTGTGGAAAGTAGGGCGAGCGCTCTCATAGGGGATAGTGGCTGAGCGTTATCGACTCCGCTCGCCGATGGTTTGGGAACAATGGCAGGGCGGCGCTTCAGCAGATGTTTCAAGGTGACCCAGAGAGCGTAGCCCAGGAATGCCACCATCACGTGGGCCTTGACGCGCGTTTCCAGTTGATGAAATAAAGGCCGGATCGAAAGCTCGCTCTTCAGCGCTCGGAACGACGCTTCGGCCTCGGTCAACTGCATGTATTTCGACCACAACTGTTCCGCAGTCTCGGCCTGGAGATTCGTGCGCAGCAGATAAGCGCCCTCGCGCGACTCGCGCCATTTTTTGCGATCTTCTTTCATCTGCCAGAACAAACGAGCGCCTTCGGCCGTGTCCCGCAGAGCCACGTCATAAAGGTCGTTCACCTGCGGATGCCGGGCCTGAATCTTTCCCAACCGCCGCTCCATCTTGTTGCGGTCTTTGAGCCGCCCCGTGGCGATGGTCTTCTCCAGACCCTGCAAGGCGGCCTCCATGCTGTTGGAAGATCGATTGCGAATCGCCTTCTCTTTTTCCTTGCGTCCCGCTGTGCGGCACAGGATGTAAGTCTCCTCACCCTGCGGAATGGCTACCTTCTTCACTTCCACTTCAGGCCGTACCTGAGTCCAGTCTTCCTTCAGCAGTTCCGCTTCAAACTGCTTCATCTGGCTGCGCGGCGTGCCCACCAGGTACTGGCCGCCACGTTTCCGAATCGCGGCCAGATTCTCCTCGCTCACGATACCGCGATCGAACACCCAGATCCGCCTCGCCTTGCCGTACTTGCGCTCCACCATGCGCAGAATCATTTCCATCGTCGAAACATCAGCGCGGTTACCGTCGAACGTTTCATAGCTGAAAGGAAAGCCTTCGCCGTTGACGATCAGCGCAATGACCATCTGCTCACAGTCGGGCCGGTGATCGCGCGAGTAACCGCGGCGCATCATCGGATTCTTCTCCGCTGCGCCCTCCACATACGTGCTCGTCAGATCGTACAGCAACACGTCGAACTCGGCCCCGAACAGTTCGCCGTAGCGCTGCTTGAGATGCCGCTCCAGCTGCGTCTTGTGTGGCAGAATCCGGTCCAGGCAGCGGTACAGACGCGTGTCGTTGAGCTTGCCTTCTTCGATTCCCAACAGGTCATCCAGCGCCGTGGACGGATACCAGCGCTCTTCCACCGCCAACTCGCTGCCAGGAGCGCACAGCCGGTTGATCGCCAGCACGGCGGCCACGCGCGACCACGGCACATCCGCCTCCTGCTCGTCAACGGCATCGGCGAAGAAGCGGTCCAGCTCCAGACGCTTCCAAAGCTCCAGACCGAGCCAGCAAGAGCCGAACTGACGCGTCCGCTCCAGCCGCACCTTATTCAGCAGCACGCGCGCCACCTGCGGATCGTCCGGTGGCGGCTCCACGTGCGCTGGAAAAAGCTTTAGCTGCTGCGCCTCGCCCTGCTCATTGAAGACTTCGATCGTCTTCAGCCACCGCGCCTGCGCGGAACTGTTCAGTTCGCCCAGATAGCACAATGTCTTCTGCCGCGGACCATCGGGCGTGCGCACCGTCTCCACGAGCGACCAGTAGGTGTGATCCTTGCCGTCCTTGGTTCGCCGGTTCAGGCGCAGAAACATTCTGAGGCGATCGTGTCATGACTGGCCCCACTTCTACAAGAGGGTTGGTCTACACTACATCGACTTTTTCAAAATCCACGATTGCAGGCAAAGACACTTGCTTCATCCCGAAATCGAAAAATCGCTCAAACCAGCAAGACCGTGACGAACTTCGGTTAGGGCTCGTCAGAAGAAATCGTGGGTGGAATCGGGTTCAGGCAGCTTGCCAAGTGAGTGAT
>JALYKQ010000177.1 GCA_030774675.1 Gemmatimonadota bacterium
GGTGGTTCGGCAACTCGGAGATGCGGTTCTATAGTTTCGCCGAGGTCGGCTGGCAGTTTCAGCAGGGCAACAACGGCACCAGTTGGTTTCTTATCGCTAGCCACGAGTGTGCCAAGGGAACTTACTCGCAAGACGGAGTCGTCACTTCTGATGGATACGACGGGCTATTCTCGATTAGCCCGACGGTCACCAGAGGGTCATTCCTCTCGTGCGATGGGTTGCAAGCGCAGTACGCCATTCACATCATGGAAGCGGACGGCGGCCTGAATGGCGCCGCCGATGACTACGGCTGGCGCATCTACGCCGCTGGCGGTTACCCGAGCGGCGCGATGTACGACCCTGTTGTAAATTCATTTTACGCAGAGACTTTCCCCAACGGGCTCTTTGGTCCACTGGACGACGCGCACAGAACGGCGTACCTCAGAATAATCGTTTACTAAAGGAGATCCCCAAGTGACAAGAAAACGCACAATCTTATCGGTGGTCGCGGGTACTTTGTTTCTGGCAGCATCCGCGACCGCTCAGGGAGGATCATCAAGCGGATTTTCGCTTGGTGTGGGCGGTGGCTTCGCCCAGGCCGACCAAGGCATCGGATATATGGTGCTCTCCACGCTCGAGTTCCCGTCGCCGGTTCGCATGTTGCGACCGCGAGCCGACGTGTTCTACTCAAATTGGGGCCGCCGGCCTAACGTCGCAGGCGTCACGGGCAACGTGCTTCTGACGCCGTTCTCAACCACGAGCGCCGCGCCATACCTGCTCGTAGGTGCGGGAGCTTATCTCGAGGAGGACTCGAAGCCAAAGGCGGGCGCCACCCTAGGTCTCGGGTTACGTTTGCCGGGGGCGCTTCGATCGGTCGTGATCGAGAGCCAAGCGCACGTCTATCGGCTTGTGCAGCCTCGCGGACCTACCGGCATTCCGCCCGGCGCCAGCAACGACTTTGGCGTAAGCCGCAACAGAGTTATTTGGAAGCCGATCGGATTAACGATCCAGTTCTAAAAGCGTTACTTTGCTAACGTGGTTGCACGAAGACGGTCTTCCGGGCGTGAGAGATTGGCTCGATCCGGGGCGCACGCGGCAAACGTGACCGAAACGTCTCCTGAGGCGATTCTCGGGGGACGTTGCCCGTTTCGTTACCCGTTTCTCCTGGCAAAGTCCGGCACGAATGTCAGGAAAGTCCGGCACCGACGCCCGATTCCCCTTTGAACACCGGCAGATTGTAGTAGTGTGATTGTTGTTGTCCCTGCTTTGGGAGCAGGAGGTCCCCGGTTCAAATCCGGGCGCCCCGACTCTTTAAGTGCAAGCCTCATCGTCACTTCGACGGTGGGGCTTTTTGTTCGCCCTTCGGCCGTTACCCGTTTCGTGGCCCGTTTTGCAGCATTATCGCCCCGAAACGGCTTTATCCATGATCTTCCGTGGCTCCGACATCACGGCGAGCATCGTGTCGTTGTCAGCCTGCTGGTAGCACCTGATCAACGTGCTCACATCCTTCCAGAGGCGTATCTCGTCGAACTGCACTCCATCGGGGGACTTAGCGGATCGCCCGCTTTCTTGTACCTCGGCGGCGTTCGGCGTCATTTCCCTTATGGTGGCGAACTCACACTAACCCAATACGCCGGAGCCATTTATCTCCTCGGCCTCGTGCATGGACATTGGGACCTCGGCGTTCAGGAGGAGCTAGATACGGTCCAGGATGCCCTGGACAGAGACGAGCGCATCAACATGGGGATTGCCATTGTCGTGCCGATCGCGCGAGTACTCGAAATACTCGACTACCCGGAGGTGCGTGATGCGCGGGAGAAGGCGCAGAAGTAGGGAATTTCCCGCCTGTGACAAGTAATCGTCCTACAATTCCCAAGGCTCTCGCCAGCCTGAATCTTTTCCGCCAGGAAACTCGAAATAGACCACCGTAGCGTTTATGCGTCGGACGTCGGCAAAGGAGTAGACGATGGCCACGACGGACGATCGCTGCAACAACAGGCTGCACGTTTGGACTCGGTGAACTCATTGGAAAATGATCATGCCTCGGAGAGATGAGAGGTATGGCGCTCGGATTCGATCCCTCTAGTCAACCTTACTAGTCGGAATCGTTCCCTTTTACGCACGCGATGAACGTGTGGGTTCCTGGCTCTCTCATAAGCCGGAAATTCGTTCGTCGGTTCTTTGAGAATGCATCGCGATACGAAATACTCCCGGCGAAGAAGAGCCGGCGGGTTCCGTCGCGAAGCAGTTGCAACTGATCCGGTTTGAGCGTGTCCAAGTAGAACTGATAGATGACAGCACCGGGAGCGATCGTGCCCCTGCTCACATTTCCGTCAGCCGGAACAGGTAGACTCCAATTGTGCGCAGTATCAACCTCAGGATACTCGAGGAAAGTGCCTGCCTCGATTTGAACGTCATATGCGGGCGTCTGACCAGAGTTTCTGTACGTAGCCCGATAGGGAGCTATCTGTGGAGGATCTGGAAGAGTGACGTACCCGTCCGGACGATGGATCTCCATCTCCTCCATGAAGACATAGGCGCGCAGTTGTCTTTGCGCGGTCTCACTGGTGCTCCTCCACAACTTGAAAGTGTAGACGGCGAGCACACCGGTAACAAACACGAGGGCCCATTCCGGTAACTGGGCCCAGCGGCCACCTGCCGGGGTGGCTGCTTCGCGGGGTGGCGCTCTTGTTTCGCTGGTGAGAACTGGAGGGGCCGTGGTCGCGGACTGCTGGCTGCCTGACGACGAAGATTGCATCGTCGGTAAAGGATGCGGGTGAGCGCGGATTGGGACGGCGCTGAGTAGCAACAGCCCAGTGACGACAGCGGCGATAGCACGCAGCATCGGGCCTTCCAAAAATTTGTGAGTTAGACGATACAGGTCTTATCTGACGCAACAATGTCGGTTTCATATCACCCGACTGTCGGTTTCGTATCAGTCGGCGAGTACGATTCTGACGGGCCGCTGACGTTTATTCCCGCTTCCTTCCAAGGTGAAATGAAATCGACCTCCCGTGATGAGAAAATGACCTTGATGGGACTCGAAATTCCTCCGATCGTAGCGCCTTGCATTGGGATGGCCGCGCTCAATGAGGAAGGCTGCTGACGATGTTCTGACACAGCCTTAGTACACTACCGCCTCGGAAAAACCAACCACAGGAGGCGTTGTGCAAACCATTGGGCCCGAGTGCAGTGCTTCGTGATGTCCCCGCCCCCAACCTACAGGAATCAAAAATGATGAGTCCCCCTACTAAGCTGGCGTACCTGTTGGTACCTGCGCTCGGCGCTGTCATCCTCGGCGTCGCGTGTCGGGACCAGTCACCGGTTGCCCCGCCGACCGTCATTGAACGCCCGGACATCGATCTTGCCGAGGGCGGGTCCATGTCGGGCCGGGCCACGACAACGATACGGATGTTCGATGGTCGAAGCATCATCGGCACCTTCATTGCCGCTGATACGAATACCTTTCAGGCAGCGATTGTCCCGGCCGGCGCGAGCGCCGCGCGAATGACAGCAGGCGGCAAGGGAATCGACTTCTTGCTCGCGGTGGGAGACAACGGCAAGCCGGCTCGGACTGGAACTTGGACGGTCGACGGAGGTAAGCGAAACAAAAACGGGCCCAATCGGACACTGACACTCGTGGCTGTGGACGGCGCACCAGTGTCAGAAATGACGCTCCGGGTCGGCGGCGAGATCGTTAGTCGCGTCGCCACCGAATGGGAACGGGTTCGCGGCGGTTGGGTGGCTACGGGTCGCACAACCATGCTGTATCGGGGCGGCAAGTTGGCGCGGTCGATCACGACAACCTTCGACGATCCACATGGAGCTGGAGCACGGATCGCCTACTCGCGTACTCCGATCGCTGCGGTGGCGACACTCTCACCTCCCCCAAGACCGGCGATGGACGGCGGCACCTGTGACAGGCAGTTTTATTCCGACCCGGATAATTGCTCTCCGTTCGGGGGCGGACCCTGCGATGCTCAGTTACAGGGGTTGCAAGATGCTGTGACTGCTTACTGGGTGGCGGATGCTGCTATGATCGGCTGTTATGGTGGCCTGTTGGCCTGTGCGGGTGTCACCCTTTACCTCCTCTACACCTCGCACCAAATTGATGTATGGGACAGTAGGGTGGATGCCTGCATCGCGGGGATATGACGAATGACGGAATCCGATCACATTGTGAGCGCAAGAGCGCTCGTTCGCCGGCTCGACGTACTGATACTGTTAGGTTGGATATTCGTATTCGCCGTGGTTGCTCTTTCCGGTTGGAGAGGGACACCGCGAATCGGACTGGCCGCGGTCGTTGCGGTCACGTGCCTCGGGATTGTGCGACTCGTAATAGAGTACCGGAGTGGTGTCACAATACGGGCGCTAGGTTCCGGGCGGCCAGGAGCGTGGCTGTTTGTTGCGGCAATCCCCGCCTGCGCTTGGTGGTTCGAGCCGCGCGGTACGATGTCCAGCACCGTAGCAATGGTGTTGGTCGCCATGGCGCTTGCTATGGGCGCCGCCCAGTTTTTCAAGGAGCGTTCGCTCCCGAGTTAGATTGAGTCCGCAACCGGCTCCGAGCGTGAAAGGTTGGGCTCGATCCGGCGCACACGTCAAACGCGACCGAAACGTCTCTTGAGGATTCGCCTCAGGAGACGTTGCCCGTTTCGTTACCCGTTTCTCCCGGCAAAGTACGATTCGAATGTCAGGAAAGTCCGGCACCGACGCCCGATTCCCCTATGAACACCAGCAGATTGTCGTAGTTGGTTTAGTATTGTTCCTGCTTTGGGAGCAGGAGGTCCCCGGTTCAAATCCGGGCGCCCCGACTGACTTGATCGAGCCCCAGCGCAATGCGCTGGGGCTTTTTTGAGAGGGATTTGGCAGCTTTCGACTGCCAGCATATTGCACTGGGGTTCGCAATATGCGGCCGCAAACCCTCCGAAAGTCCTTGAGGCGGCGGCCGTAACATTAAACCCAGCAACAGGTTAGCGTTGACGACGTCTTTGGCAAACCGGTTGCTTTATACCTAGCTCTATAACAGCGGAATGTCCCGTCTTTCAGGTGCTGATGGCAGCGTCTCGCCGTCGCCAACTGATTCAGGAGTCCAAAAATGTCACGCCATAAAAAGGGATTCACCCTTATCGAGCTTCTTATCGTCGTCGTGATCATCGGCATCCTTGCCGCGATTGCGATTCCGAAATTTGCCAATACGAAGGACAAGGCCTACGTCGCTCAGATGAAGTCCGACCTTCGCAACCTCGCGACCTACGAAGAGCAGTATGCTGCCGATAACGGTGGCTCATACTTCGGTGGAACAGCGACGATGGCTGCGCCTCTCCAGGGGTTCACGCCATCGCAGAACGTCACGATCGTCGCAGTGAACGCGGCCGGCCCGCCGCCTTCATGGAACGCGACCGCCACTCACTCGCAATCCGCGAAAGTCTGCTCGATGAGCAACGGCGTGATTACCTGCGTGTAATCAGCCTGATCGATAGACAGGGAAAAAGGGAGCGTCGAAAGACGCTCCCTTTTTCTTCTGGGCGCAAGGCTCATCTCCGCGAGGCTAAGGACGCGGCCGCAGCGGTTCGTGGCTTTGTCGCGTAGTGTCACGGCAAACGAATTGCACCCGTTCTTCTTAGCGTAATCTACCAATACCACCCGGAGCCTTCAGGTGCGACCAATCGTTGTTCGTCTGACTCTGCTTCTTGCGGTTGCTGCCTGCGAAACCAGCACTGATCCCTTCATTGGCTTCGGGGGGACGCCGGAAATCAGCCAGGCGCAGGCGACCGGCAACTGGTCGTTCACGGTGCAGCGGACGAGCACGCTTGGATGTACGGCCGGATCGCTCGCCGACGGGCAGGTATTGACCGCCACTCTGAATGTGCTCGCGGATGGCACTCTCGCCACGGCCACCAGTTCTTGGCAGAATCCTCCGACGACTGTTGTTCGCCCGCTGAGCGGTTCCGTCAACCTCACCAGCGGATTCACCGATCTCTTCATGGCGGCCTCGACGGGATCATCGGCCGCGATGGAGTTGCGGGGAACAATGACATCGACGGGTTCTTTCAGCGGTACTCTCACCGACCCGGCGCCCGGATCGTTTCAGGTGTTCGGAGCCTGCAGTTACACCGCCGCCGGCAACAAGACCAGTTGATCGCATGGGGCACGGTCGGCTGATTCTCCGCATCTTTACGGAGGATCGAACTCACCAAAATGGATAAAAAAGACATCGTCTACGTGAACGGCAGCTGTCTCCCGAGGGCTGAGGCTCGGGTGTCGGTCGAAGACCGCGGCTTCGTTTTCGGCGACGGCGTGTACGAGGTCTTGCGCGTCATCAACGGAAGGCCATTTGCCACCCGGTTTCACAACCAGCGTCTCGAGAAGAGCCTTGATGGCGTCCGGATCGGTCTTGGTGGCGATGATTCGCCTTCGCGCTTCGTCGACATTGGCAAGCAGCTGCTGGAGGAGAACGATCTGCTCGAGGGCGAGGCCACGCTCTACATACAGGTAACTAGGGGAGCCACGACGCGCTCCCACTTTTTTCCGGCGCCCGGGATTCCCCCAACGGTTTACATCTCTGTCGCTGCCTTTGCACCGACTACGGAGCTCGCCGAAAACGGCGCTTCAGCGATCACACATCCCGATCTACGCTGGGGGAGATGCGATCTCAAGACACTCAACCTGTTGCCCAACGTTCTTGCGGCTCAAATCGCCAAAGAGCGCGGCTCATTCGAGGCGATGCTCATTCGCGATGGCGTCGTAACCGAAGGAACAAGGACGAATTTCTTCGGGGTCGTCAACGGATCGCTGCGCACGCATCCTTGTGACAGTCACATCCTGCCTGGAATCACTCGCTCGGTGCTGCGCGATCTCGCGCGGGCGGTGAACATTGAGCTCGACGAGACACCAATCAACGCGAGCGAGATCCCGAAGCTGACCGAGCTCTTTCTGACCGGAACCACCACGGATGTGATGCCGGTCGTGAAGCTGGACGACAAACCGGTCGGGAAGGGAAGGCCGGGGGAGCTTACGCGCAGGTTGCAGCGCGTGCTGGCAGAGAGTCTTGCATTCGGTGGCGACTAGGTCGCAATTGCTACAAGCGATGTTGCCGTCGTGCACGATGAGCAATTGATTCGGGTCCGCGTGTTGGCTAGCTTTCGCGTCGTAACGCGCCAGTAGCTCAGTTGGATAGAGCAACAGCCTTCTAAGCTGTGGGTCGGGGGTTCGATTCCCTCCTGGCGCGCCAAGCGACCGATATGCGCCGTTAGCTCAATTGGCAGAGCAAATGACTCTTAATCATTAGGTTGCAGGTTCGATTCCTGCACGGCGCACTATGGCCCTGACAACTGAGCCGACAGTTCGCGAATCGAGACGGCCACCGAAAAGGTGGCCGTTTTCGTTTCCCGACTCGCGGCTGAATCCGTGGCGCGGGCTTGGTGGATTGCCGCGAGAGGTGTGGCTTCTCTTCGCGACCAACCTGATCAACCGCGCCGGGATGATGGTCCTCCCGTTCCTGGTGCTGTATCTCACCCGCGAGCTGGGATTTTCTCCCGCTCGGGCAGGCGCGATGCTCGCTGTCTATGGAGCGTCTGCAATTGTGTTCGGTCCCATCGGCGGGCGGCTAAGCGATCGCATCGGGGCGCTCCGTGTAATGCGCGTATCCTTGATTGCCTCAGGATCAGTGCTGCTGCTATTCCCCGTTGCTAAGGGTTTCGCATCGGTGGCTGCCATGACCGTCCTCTGGGCGGGATGCGCGGAGATGTTTCGGCCCGCCAGCCTTGCTGCCATTACCCACGTCGTCGTTCCGGAGCAGCGACGGCAAGCATTTGCCCTCAACCGCCTCGCCATAAATCTCGGCATGAGCATGGGGCCCGCGCTCGGTGGCTTCCTCGCCACCGTGTCCTTCCGCGCGATGTTCACAGTCGATGCGGTTACAACCCTGCTTGCGGGAGCTGTGCTTACGCTCGCTCCGTGGCGCGCGTTCAGCGGGGTGAATTCCGAGGCCACCACTCGAGACAGTGAAGCAATCGGCCCTGCGACCATTTTTCACGACACGTTTTTTCTGGTTTTCCTCGGGGGAGTGTTTCTGGTCGGGATCGTGTTCTTTCAGCACGAATCCGCGCTGCCGTTTTACCTCGTTCAGTACCTCCAGCTCTCACCGGCGTTCTACGGTTTGCTTTTCACAATCAACACCTTGCTGATAGTAGCGCTCGAGGTCCCGCTAAACACTGCGACCGCGCACTGGTCGAATACCCGATTGCTCGTCCTCGGTTGCCTGCTGTTCGCGGTCGGGTTTGGTGCACTTGGCGTGATTGCATCGCCGGCCGGAGTGATTGGGACGGTCGTAGTATGGACGTTCGGTGAGATGCTGCTCTTTCCCGCGATGTCCGCACACATGGCCGAGGTCGCTCCGGAGAACCGCCGCGGCGCTTACATGGGTGCGTACAGTATGTCGCTCAGCCTCGCCCTCACCGTTGGCCCGTGGATGGGGACTCAGCTGCTCGCTGTCTTCGGACCGTTTACGGTGTGGTCGGTTATGTTCGCGCTGGGGGCGCTGGCCGGTCTGTTAATGGCGTATGCTGCGCCTCGCGCCCGACCGCCGCTCGCTGCAGCCGCCGCTGGATCTTAGCGACGATCATCTCGATCGCGATCGCGTTGTGGCCTCCGCGCGGAACGATCACGTCGGCGTAGCGCTTGCTCGGCTCGACGAACTCCAGATGCATCGGCTGCACTGTTGAAAGGTATTGGTCGATGATCTCGTCGAGTGGCCGGCCGCGGACGTGGGTGTCACGCTCGATGCGACGAATGAGCCTGATGTCTGCGTCGGCGTCGACAAAAACCTTTACATCGCAGAGCTCCCGAATCCGTTCGTCGACGAACAGCAGAATACCGTCGATCACGATGACGTCCGCCGACTCGACTCGAATAGGCTGGTCGCGCCGGAGATGACTGACAAAATCATACTCGGGTTTCTCGATTGCCTGCCGGGCGCTCAGCGCTTCCAAGTGCGAGCACAGAAGATCGTAATCGAAAGCGTCCGGATGGTCCCAGTTCAGCTTCCTGCGCTCGTCGAGCGAGAGCGAAGTGAAGTTCTTGTAGTAGGCGTCCATATCGATGAACGCGACCGATGAGGTGGTGAGCAGTTCCGCGACGTTTGTCGCGACGGTAGACTTTCCCGAGCCGCTGCCGCCGGCAATGCCGATGATCAATGGTTTCAGCATCCTGTCCCAAAGCTACGACGTCGATGCGTGGAACGCATTATGCCCGTCTTCGTCGTAACTCACAGCTCCCGCACAGCAGGCTCTCCCATGAAAATCCGATCGGTCGCTTTCGCGCTTTTGTTTCTCGGCCTCGCGGCATGCAACGCTTTCTCACGTGGTTCCGGCGCCTATGATCCGAAGCAGCCGACGGTGGTTCAGGTCGACAATCAGGGTTTTTCGGACATGACCGTTTATGCGGCGCGGAGCTCGCAACGCGTGCGTCTCGGAACGGCGACGGGTAACAGCAAGACCAATTTTGATATTCCGCAAGCGCTGATCAGCGGCCTGACACCGCTCCGGTTTGTCGCCGACCCTATCGGCGGGAGGCGGGCGTCGGTAAGTGAAGAGATAACGGTGGCGCCCGGCGATACGGTGGTCCTCACCATTCCCCCGGTCTAGCCCGTCGTTCAGCCGTCAGGCGAGAGCGCCCGGCGCGGCTACGACTTCCAGGGCGCGAGGAACGCATTTGAGCTTCACGGTGGTCGATTTTGCGGTACGCAGCTCGCCATCAATTTCCATCGACGGAGGCTCTGCAAAGGTGAGCACGAGCTCCTGAACGCTGGCGCTCGAGACAGCTCGCATCGCGAGATGAGTCCCGCGCAGCGCTCCGAGAAACAGCCTCGCGCGTTCCAGGACATTGCTGTCGCTGAAGAAGCAGACGTCGAGCTTTCCATCGAGGACGGATGCGTCTGGGGCAATCTCGAACGCCCCGCCCAGCCAGCGCCCGTTGGAAACCGTGACCATGAGCATCCGCGCTAGTTTCACATTGCCGACATTCGCCGAGACTTCAACCCCGCGATAGGTGAATAGTTGTCTCAAGGCCGAGTAGATATAGATTGCGTCACCCTTGAGAAAGCGGACACGATTGCTCGCCTCAAGCGCTGAAGCGTCGAAGCCGAAGCCGCAACTGTTCAGGAAAAAGTCATCTTCAATGCGACCGACGTCGACCGGTGTGCTGTGGCCGCGCGCCACGAGCTGTGCGATGGCTTCTACCGACAGAGTCTGAACACACAGAGTCTTTGCGAAGTCGTTACCAGTGCCCGTCGGCACCACCGCGAGACGACAAAATCTCCCGCTTTTCAGGATTGCGTTCGCGATGCGAGTGCAGGTGCCATCGCCCCCAACTGCAACTATCGTTGTTGCATTCCTGGCAATCGCTTCTCGCGCCAGTCCTTCTTCATGCCCCGCCGTACGCGTTTCGCGAAAATCAATGATCCCGATCGCGCCAAAAGATTCACGGATTTGAGGCAGAAGCCGGAGAGTACTGCCGCGACCAGCAGCAGGATTCAGGATGACCACAATCTCATTTTTCACTTTTCGTCGGCTCGCGGCGGCGCCTCGATCAAACCCGAAACGAAAAACACCCGTGATTGTCACGGGCGTTTTCCTTTCGGCGTGTGCGGCGAGTTTTCAGGTACAGCAGCCGGGAGGACAATACATCCATTCTCCGGGTTCGAACACCATCGGTGAGGGCCGAAAGTGCGATGTCAGCTTTAAGAGAAGAGACCGCATCCCTTGAACGTCAATAAGCCCGGCTTTGTACGCAGGGGAGCTGAGGGGGTGATCGCCGCACCGCCGGAAATCAACGTCGGAGTAACTTGGGTACCGGTGCTCAGGTATGTGTGGGCACGGGTATATATTTTTTCGGGGAGTTTTGCGAATCCTACCGGACCGCGAAGTGGGGACCTCCAAATGGTTCCATCGCGGGAGGCCCTGTGGCCCGTTATCGATGTAGATGTAGTACTCCGCTTGGGAGGCAGGCTTGAACGAATACATCTCCGTGACGTCTTCGGGGTCGAGATTCCGGATTATGCCAATGACGCGCCCTTCCTTGATAGGTTTGTAAGGGTTGATGTTGTCGCTATTGCCAAGTGCCTGAATGGTGACTTTGGCCACGCAGGCACTATCGGGCATTGGGTGCGAGCAGATAGCTCTGCGCTGGTGGGTATGCAAGGGCCCGCGCGACGCCGTGGCGAATTGCGCGCGAAACTCGTCCAGGTTGATTTCCTTGGTGGTATCAGCTCGTATCTCGAGCGGCATTTCAGCGACGGATCCTCTTGGCGACTGACACCCCTGCGTGGCGATCAGCCCCACGAATGAGCTCATTACCAGCACCGACTTCGCTCTGCTCCGATGTTGAATCACTGTGCCTCCTGGAAGATCGTAGATGGACGCAAAACTCATCGTTTGCCCGATACCCGTGCCAGGGAGAGTACGTCCCCGACAGATGACTGCAGTGTTGCATCCGCCGTCGCCCACAGCGTTGCGAGGGCTTGGGCCCAGTGTCGAGCCGTCTTGGAGTCGCCGCTTGCCCCGGCGAGCCGCGCCCGAAGAGCCATCGCCCGACCAACCGCAGCCGCCGCGGCAAGCTCACCAAGGTTATCCGCGCTTAGCGCGGGAAGGGCGCCAAGGGTGTTATCCAGCATCCGCGCTGAGCCTGCCGTATCTCCGATTGCGGACCGAAGCCACGCCTCCTGGAAAGTGTGGTCGAGCGACATGTCTCCGGGCCGCCCCAACCTTTCGATTCTTGCGACGCTGTCGAGCAGAGCGCGCACCAACGGAAGCTGGCCGCGAGCCAAAGCCTGCTGCAGTTGAGAGAGCCTGTCTCGAGGATTGGTAATTCGAAGGGCAGATTTTCCACCATTGCACGGTGCTGTCATGCTGAGCGGCCGCGTGAATAAATCATCGCGAAGACCCTTAGCGCGTTCGGCGGGCACGTACCTCATGAGCTGATCGTCCAGACGCTTCTCGAGCAGTGAAATGCGCGTACCGCAAAGTCCGGATGCGGCGCTGACGAATAGGTCCACAGCTGCCTCGCGGACTTGCGTAGGCATCGAAGCCGCGACGAGCGGCAAGAATGGTTGTTCCAATCGACCAAGTCGCGCAGCCAGATCCAGCTTACCGGTCAAGGCGGCGATCGGAATGAGCAGGCGCGCGTCGCTCTCACTCGGCTGCGGAATGGCTGCGATCAGCGAGTCAGCGAGTCGTCGCGCCTCCGCGAATTCCTCACGCTTGAACCGGAGCCAGATCTCTCTGCTGACAGTGCGCGTCAGCTGGTCGGGGTCTCGAGAAAGTGCGCGAGTCCGCCGCAAAGCTTGCACTACTGCAGTTTCCTGGAAGGGCTGCCCACCTATATCGCCACCGATTTCGAGAACTTCTGCTAGTGCTTCGAACCCGGCCGGGTCTGTCGGCGAGCGGCGGGTCCAATTCGTCGCAACCCTCAGAAGCTGGTCGGCGTTCTGATCAAGTGCGACATTGCGCGTGCGCATAGCCTGCGGAGGGAGTACCGCGAACGCCGCCATCGGATACGGCACGAACCCGAGTGTGTCGCTGCCCGCGAGGGAAGGAAAGGCGGCAAAGGTCTGGCTGTTCGGCGGAACACTTTTTCCGACGCGGACTTTGGTGGACGCAGTCGGCAGCAGTGCCGTCAGTTTGCGGAAACCGAAAATCGCATGCGCTCCTGGTTCGATTTCGAGGGCGCGGATGTACGCCCTGGCTGCCGCGCGGTAGCTGCTGCGAAAACTCCAGCGCGAGGGGCTTGCTGTGGCCGGAACGACCGTTGAATCGAGCGACTGACACTCTCCCAAGCCATACCACCCGACGAAATCAGCTGAATCGCGCTTGATCAGCTCCGAGTAAGCCCTGCACGCCTCGGGCTCTCGGCGGTTGGCAAGCGCCGTGAGGCCCGCGGCAATAAGCCGATCGCGCGGATCGAGGCCATTAAAATCGTTCGAAGCGCGAGCGGCGGCATCGCGCCATTCTTCCCGCCGTCCGGGCGCACGCCACGCGAGTAGTTGCCCAAGCCAAAGCTGGGCCGGCGAAAACGCCGGATCAGAGCGCACTGCGTCCCGAAACTCTCGCTCTGCGTTGGGTAGATCCCACTTCGCCAGCGCGACATGGCCTCGGCCGTACGCGACCCATGCGGAATAGGAACGGGTCAGGCGATCGCCCCCGTCGGCAGCGCGCGGACGGTGAGGGACCTTGAGAAGACGCATCGCTGCTGACTCATACGGGCGCGTGTCAACCGCCGAGTCGACGAAGAGAAATTCATCTTTGCTTTCGCTCGAAGCTGCATCATAGAGATGCACTCGAACACGAATTGCGCCTTCCTTTCCGGTGGCTTGGCCCCAAACGAGCTTGCCCGCTCCCAGCTCGCGAGCGAGCGACAGTGCCTGACTTTCGCTGGAGAGATGCCCGCCGCGTTTTGCGAGCGCCTGCGTGACCTTTGTGTCCGGAACCAGCGGCACTCCGCTCCACTGAGTGAACGCATCATAAAGACCGTCGGCTGCTTGTTGCCCGATCCCCCCGGTCTCGTTGCCCGCAGCGGCCAAGGGCAGTATTGCGTAGCGAGCGGTATCGAGCTCTGGAGCCCCTCCCAATACTCTACGGAGTGACGACGGTTTGAGTGCCGCCGCAAGTGCGGCTGTGATCAACAAGACTGCTGTGCCTGCGAACGCGACAGTGCGCCGACTTGGGCGAAAACCCTTCAGGAACATTGTCCTGTGGGCGGGCTCGAAGGCTGGGCTTCCCTCAGCGGCGATAGGCGTCGGAAGCACACGGTCAGTGTTGCACAAGGCCGCCACGAATTCCTGGGCGGTTGGATACCGGTCATTGGGATCTCGAGCGAGCACCTTCGCGAGCACTCCATCAACCCACTCCGGCAGACCCTGCCTGGCTGCGCGAACGCTCGGTGGCGCCTCGGTGAAGCGCTTCACAAAGCCTTCCTTTCCCCCGAACGGTGGCTTGCCAGCGAGCATTTCGTACAGGACGCAGCCCAAACTATAGGTGTCGCTCCTGCCGTCGATCTCACGATCGCCGAGGAGCTGCTCAGGGCTCATGTACGCCGGTGTCCCGGGACTGTTCATCCCCGTGCGAGTGAGCTGACGGACGCCGGCGAGATCTATTACGCGCGCGATCCCGAAATCGGCGAGCATCGGATGTCCCGCGGAGAGGAGAATGTTTTCCGGTTTGATGTCGCGATGGATGATACCTTGCGCGTGCGCATAGCCAAGCGCGTCCGCAACATCTCGCGCAATGCTGCACGCTGCGTCGCACGAGAGCTGCCGCTCACGACTGATCTTGTCACGCAGCGTCTCACCGGTGACGTACGGCATTACATAGTAGAGAAGCGCTTCTACGTGACCCGAGTCGTGGAGAGGGAGAATGTTCGGGTGTTGAAGCTTGGCAACCGTTCGAATCTCGCGAATGAAGCGCAGCTCGCCCGTTTCGGATGTTGGATCCGAATTGAGCACCTTGATCGCAACCTTGCGCTCGTGCTTGAGGTCGCGGGCGAGATATACCGTCGCGAATGCCCCCTGGCCGATCTGGCGCTCGATCTCGTAGTGAGCGCGGAGCGCGAGACGAAGCGGGGCTATTGGATCGGAGAAATGCGTCATGTCCTGCGAGCGAAGCTCAGGCATGGCTGCACGCTTGCGCAGTGATGCGCGCTTTTCGCAGTCGACAGCTAGAGGGTATGGAGCCCCGACGTGTGCTTGAGAACCGCTGGATGGGGTGGGGCATTACGCACCGCCAGACGACTTGTCGCAAACATACGGGGGAATGGGGGATTGAGCTAGCGAATTCTTTGCCTCCTACTCCGCGAGGTGACGCGCCCACCTCGTCTTAACGCCAGCCGGCCCGCTGCCTCACTACGACTTGAAAAAGAATTTGTATTCTTCCCGCGGGTCGACCTGTTCTGCACAGCTGTGGTGTGGGAGTCAGGTCTCGAGTCCTGAGCGAGCTTCGATTTGATCGAGCGAGGACTTGAAGTGAGGCCCCGGCCGCGCTAGTTTGAGAATCCCCTTCCGACTGGTCTTGCGATCGGCTCAGGAAGAGTGGTTGAGACTCCACAACTAAGAAATTTGCTTCCAATCACTTGACGAATGAACCTATGCGGTTTATTCTTCAAGGCTGCCAAAGAATCGGCAACGGAATTGAAATGAAGCCGCCGGACCAATGGCGTGCGCACTGTTTGAAAATCGAAGTTGAGATCGATGGATGTGCGAGGCGAGATCTATGATCCGGGATTCATTCAGTATCCCGGGGAGATTTCAAAACCTGAAACATTCAAAGTGATTCCGGACGTGGAAGTCGAATAGACTTACGTCTGGAGACGACCGCGTTCGGGAGAGCAATCAAATCTTCAAACTATTGGAGAGTTTGATCCTGGCTCAGGACGAACGCTGGCGGCGTGCTTAACACATGCAAGTCAAGGGGGCCCAGCAATGGGCAACCGGCGAACGGGTGCGTAACACGTGAGCAACCTACCGAACTGTGGGGGATAGCCGGCCTAACGGCCGAGTAATACCGCATACGCTTTCAGTGAGGC
>JALYKQ010000178.1 GCA_030774675.1 Gemmatimonadota bacterium
ACTTCACTTCCTTCAGGTGAATCACGTGCTGCTTCTTCTTCGCCTGGCGCGCCATCTTCGCCTGCTCGAACTTGAATTTCCCGTAGTCCATGATGCGGGCCACGGGCGGCCTCGCCATTGGTGCAACTTCGACCAGATCCAGTCCCTGCTCGATCGCGGCTGCCAGAGCAGTTTCGACATCCATGATTCCGAGCTGCGCGCCGTCGGCGGCTATGACTCGGATCGGGCTGATGCGGATCTGTTTGTTGACGCGTACGCGCTTGCTGGTGTCCTGAATACGAGCTACCCTTGAAATAAGGAAACAAAAAACGCGGACCCTCTCTTCGGAGTCCGCGCGACTATACGCGGCCGGGAACGGCTGCGTCGTGGCTCAGAACTCCTGCAGCACGCCTCAAACTTCGAGGGCCAGAGGGTGGGGTGATCCGCCCGGATCTCCCGCTTATCGCATTGTGAGCGCATAAGATAGGCGGCCTGACTCCTCTGGGCAAGCCGTCAGCGCAACTTCCGGCCCGCCCGCCCCTAACCTAGATTCGCCAAATGGCCAAGCATGTCATCGGCGGTAAGATCGAGAAGCGGGTATCGGTCGACGGGATCGGCGGCGTCTTCCTTTACGCCAACGATGCCAAAAGCCTCTCCAACTGGTACGCACACCACTTCGGGCTCAGGCTGGAAACCTACGAGGACGGAAAGGTCTACGGCACGGAGTTCAAGTACCGGCGGCTCAGTGACTCGTCGAAAGTGGACTCGACGGTGTTCTCGATCTCGCAGTCGAAGCCGCATCTGCCAGCCGAGCGCCGCGAATGCGTGATCAACTACCGGGTGCGGGAGCTGCAAGCCTTTTTGGAGCAGCTGAAGGCCGATGGGATCGAAATCGAGAAGACCGAGGATTTCGACTACGGAAGGTTTGCCTGGATCAGGGATCCCGAGGGGAACCGAATCGAGTTGTACCAACCGCTATCGTGACTGCAAACCCTTCCTATGCGACATCGCCAGACAGCCGGTACGTCTTACCATCATGCTCGACCCGTCCCCAGGCCACCGTTGCGTCGTGCTCGAAGATCAGCAGCCAGTTCTCGTCGACCGCCTGCTTCAGAATCCGCCGTTTGGTCTCCAGCGTGACCAGTGGCTCGACGTCGTAGCCCATGACCCACGGCAGCGGAAGATGAGCGTGGGTAGGAACCAAATCGCCAAGGTAGAAGGCGCGCTCGCCGCCCGACTCAATCAGGACGCTCTGGTGGAACGGAGTGTGACCTGGCGTCGGCACCACCCGGACCCCTTTTACTATTGTCTTTTCGCGGGCGATGAGCTCGAGCTTCCCTGAGGTTTCGACCGGCACGAAGTTGCGCTCGAAATAGCTTGCCGCGGTCCGCTCGTTGGTGTTCATCGCGTAGTCGTACTCGCCGCGCCGCACGATGTAGGTCGCGTTCGGAAACGTAAGCTCGACTTTGCCGTCCTCGCGGGCCCGGGTGTTACCGCCGGCGTGGTCGAAGTGCAGATGCGTATTGATCACGAGCGCGATGTCGGTCGGCGCCATGCCCATCTCTCTGAGTCCATCCTCGAGCATGGTCCCGCCGTCGGCACCCTCGTTCTCGAGTCCGTAGATGTCCTTGAACTTCTCGTTTTCCTTGTTCCCGGCGCCGGTGTCGATAAGGATCAATCCCGACGGGTGCTCAACGAGCAGGCAGCGCATCCCAAGTTGGATCCTGTTCCTCTCGTCGGCGGGAATGCGTTTCTCCCACAGCGGTTTCGGGACGACGCCGAACATCGCGCCACCGTCCAGCTTCTGTCCGCCCGCCTGAATCGCATGAACGGTGAAGTCGCCGATCTTCCGGCGCTGGACGCGCGGACCGGGCGCGGTCACGCCGTGGTGTCGCGGAGAACGGGCGTTGGCAGTCCCGATGCTCTCCGCTTCTTGCGCCGAGCTGCCGGCTCCCGAAGCAGCGTCTCCAGGTCGCCCCAGGTGGCGCATCCCCGATCCTGGAGATCAGCCAGCATTCGCAGCAGGCACTTGGCGGTCGCGAGAGCATCACCGCCTGCGCGGTGGCGGCCGTGGATCTCGACGCCGTAGTAGCGTGCGACGTAATCGAGCGAGCGACGCGACAGCTGGGGGAGAACCTTGCGAGCGATTTTCACCGTGCACAGACGGCGGCCGCGCAGCTGTCGCCCGCTGGCGCGCGACAGCTCCGAGCTCACGAAGCGCCAGTCGAACATGGCGTTGTGGGCGACGAACACATTTCCTTCGAGCACCCGCATCACATCGGACGCGACACGATCGAAGGTCGGCGCATCCTTCACCATGTCCCAGGTAATGTTGGTGAGCTGGGTGACGAAGTACGGAATTGACCGTTGTGGATTGATCAGAGTCTCGAACAGCTCGACGATCTCGCCTTTGCGCACCACGACAGCGGCAATCTCCGTGATGCGATCGACCGACCACGCCCGTCCCCCCGTGGTTTCGGTGTCGACCACGACGTACGAGAGCGCGCTCAGCGGCTCCATCGAGTGCGCACGCAATGGGCTCCGGTCGCGCTTGCCGGTGGCGATCGCACGCCGAATATCTGATACGCGATCGACAGTGTAGGGTCGCGTGGTGAGATCGGCCAGCTTCCACCGGCCATCAGCTGCCAGCAGGAACTCGCGCCGCCCTGCGAACATCGCGTGGGCGATGTGCTCCGCGACAATTCGCGGAGCTCCCGGAAGGCTGCAGATGTGCCCGATCAGGTCGACAACGTCAGCCGGGCCACTGGACAGGTAGTCCAGCGCGCGAGATGTAAGCAGAGTGTCTTCGGGCTCGGAGTAAACTCCGCGCGTCAGATCCACGGATCGTCCCGGGTGATCGGACACGTCATGCAGTGCGGTCCTCCGCCTCCCCGCACCAGCTCTCCACCCTCGAATGTGATTGCCGCACGTTCGTGGGGAGCGATCCCGTTGTCGGACGACAGGAAATCCGAGGCGGAGATCATTCTGAAGCCTGCTTTTTCCAATTCTTTCAGTGTTGTCTCGTTTCGTGCGTATGAGGTGACGACGCCGGGACGAAGCGCGGTAAAGTTGCAGCCCGACGCCCACTGCTCACGATCCTGGACGATTCTCCTCGACCCACCGCAAAGAATCGGCTCCATCGGCAATCCGCAATGCTTGAGGGCGGCGAACAGATCAGGTTGCTCCCGCATGTGTGCCTGACCTTTCTCCCAATGAAGTATCGGCAGGCGATACGGTCCAATGAAGTGGGGAGGATAAATCACGCACAGCTCGCGGTCCACGTGGGTGAAGATCATATCGAGATGTATCGCCGTCGCCTCTTGCGGCATTACCACCACGATGATGTTGGTGACCTCGGTCTGCTCGAACAGCAGCCTGGCGAGGCTGTCGATTCCCGCCGGGCTCGACCGCTCGCTGAAGCCGATCAGGAGAACGTCTTCGCGCAGCGGATGAACGTCTCCGCCCTCGAGTGTATGGTTCAGTCTCCGCTCGGCTGATCCATCGTAGAGGATGCCCTTGTTGCCGAGCTTGGGATGAGAGGTGAAGAGCGCCTTCATGATCAACTCTTCGGTCCACCGCGCGTGGAAGCGCATCGAACCGATCATCATGTTCTGATTGATCGCCATGGCCGAGTCGCGTGTAAAGAAGAGGTTGGGCAACGGCGGCAGCGAGTAGCTGAACTCGTTGAGCGTCCGCGACAGCGGGCCCGGTTCCTCCTCCTTTCCCTCGATCAGGAGATCGACTACCCCTTCAGGCGGAAGCTCGCGCAGCTCGAGGCCGAGTGGCTCGAGCGGGACAACGTCGAGAGTCTCGCGAATAATGAGCTCGCGCACCTCGTTGTCTTCCAGGACCTCGGTGAGCAGATCGCGGACGTGGAGCACTTCGCAGAAACGCTCGAGCACCTGGACAAAGCGGCGGTGCTCGCGCCTGGCGAGGTCGGCATCCACGATGTCGTCGTAGAGAAAATCCGCCCTGGTACTGGGCGTGACGGCGAGGAGCTCGTTGCCGGGGCTGTGAACGAGAACGGTGCGCAAGGCACCGATTTCGGACGTGACGTGGACGGGCATGCGGACAAGATAACGCTTCGGCCGATGCCTTTTCGAAGGAAGCAAAAGCAACGGAACAAGATGTCAGGTGCCAGAGATGCACAGCTATCAGGCGGCAGACGCAAACGCGGGGACATCGCTCTCGGCCGTGAGTAGTAAAAGCAGTTGGCTTCTGTCATGACTCGCGGCTCTAACGTCGCGACGTAGTAAAGCTGCCTCCTGGCAGCTGCACTTCTGGCCCCCGACATCTTGTTCAGTTGCAGTTAACTCGAGTCTTTCTTGCCCACACCCAAGTATTGGGATTACCTTGTGAATTACTTCACAAGCACGATTTGAAGCGGATAGCGGAATCCACAGTCAGGCGCCTTTCTCTGTATCTGAGCTTTCTCGAGGGGATCGAGCGCCAAGGTCTCAAAACCATCTCGAGTGACGAGCTTGCGCAGCTTGGCGGGACGACGTCCGCCCAGGTGCGAAAGGATCTCTCGCTGTTCGGCTCCTTCGGCAAGCGCGGCTTGGGCTACTCCGTGCCCGAGCTTTCGGAGAAGCTGCGTGAGATTCTCGGACTGGGAAAGCAGTGGCGCGTGTGCATCATCGGCGCCGGAAAGATAGGAGCTGCCCTCGCCCGCTACCGCGGCTTCGCCGAACGCGGATTCAACGTCACCGCCGTCTACGACAGCGACGAAGCGAAGATCGGAAAGAAATGGGAGACGCTCACTGTCAGACCCATTTCCGAGCTGGAAAAAGACGCGGCGAAACAGGACTTCGACATCGCGGTCGTGGCTACTCCGGCGGAAAACACCCCCGCCGTGGTGAAGCAGGTTGTTCGCGCGGGAATCAAAGCCATTTTGAATTTCGCGCCGGTGCAGTTGTCCGTTCCTTCTGACGTCACCGTAAGGAACGTGAATATGGCGATGGAGCTCGAGGGTTTGTCTTTCGCGTTGAGCAATCGGACTGATTGAACCTGCCTCCTGAAAGCTGCGCTTCTGGCACCTGACAGCTTGTTCAGTTGCCCTTCAAGAGCTCGAACAGCGCCGCAAAACCCTCAGGTGAGAGAACCTCTGGCCGCGCAGCCGAATCGATCCCGGCCCGCTCGAGTAAACCGGACGCTTCTTCCGGCGAGATCCCTCGGACAGTCCGCAGCACCCGCTGCATCTGCTTCCTCCTCAGCCCGAACGCGGCCTGAACGAAGGCGCGAAACGCGGGCAGTGATTCCCGGCCGACGAGTGGCGTAGCGCGGGGCGTGAGCCTCACCACCGCCGATTCGACTTTCGGCGGCGGCTGAAAAGCAGCAGCGGACACGTTCATCACGTGGTCGACATCCGCCACGGCACCGACGTTGACGGAGAGCGCCCCGTAGGCTTCGGTATCGGCCCTGGCCGCCATTCTTTCCGCGACCTCGCGCTGGACGAGAAAGACCGATCGCCTGGGGATTGGCGGCTCCAAAGCCTTGAACACGATTGGAGTCGTGATGTAGTAGGGCACGTTTCCAATCAACAGGAAGTCCGGACCGGCGAGCGCGTGAATGTCGGTCTCCAGCACATCCCCCTGCACGATCTGAACGTTCGAGCGGCTCTGGTACCTCTCCCCCAGCTGCTCGGCCAACGCACGATCGATCTCGATGCCCACCAGCCGCCCACTTCGCTCGACGAGTATGTCGGTGAGAGAGCCGCGACCGGGGCCGACCTCGACGACCGTGTCGGTGAGCGAGGGGGCCAATGCATCCACGATCGCCCCGAGAATCCGCGTGTCAGTAAGAAAATGCTGGCCGTACTTCTTGAGGACGGGAGGACGGCCTCGCTCCCGAGGCGCGCGCGCCACTCTCAGCTCCTGACTACAACGAGCGTCAGGTCGTCTCTGCTTGGCACACTGCGCGTGTGGGCCTCGAGCATCTTGAACACCCGGTCCAGGATTACCTTCGTATCGTTGTCGCGGTTTTCGCGGATCAGCTCGAGCACTCGCTCTTCGCCCAATCGCTCGTCGCTTCCGTTGCGCGCATCGCTGATCCCATCGGTGAAAAGAACCAGGAGATCCTTTTGCCGAATCCAGCTCAGGGAAGCTGTGCTCGGAACCTCATCCAGCATTCCCAGCGGAGGATTGACGGCGGACAGGCGCGTAACGGTCCCCTCCTGACTGATGACGAAGGCGTGGGGGTGACCCGTGTTGGCGTACGTCAGCCGCCCCTTTTCCGGGTCGACCACCCCGTAGAACATGGAGATGAACATCTCCGTCGTCTCCAGCTCCTCGCGGAGTGAGCGGAGCAGCGCGCCGAGCATCTCTCCGGGGTTGATGAAATTCTGGGCGTGGATCGCCGACGCGCTCATCGCCAGCGCCATGATGAGCGCGGCACGATAACCGTGCCCGGAGACGTCGCCGATCATCACACCGGTGGCGCGATCACGGAGCTTGAAGAGCTGGTAGAAGTCTCCACCGACACTCTCGGCCGGGATGACGCGTGCGGTAACCTGCGCTTCGGGCGCGACGACGTCGGTCGAGGGCAGGAGCTTCATCTGGAGGTCGTGCGCGAGGCTCATTTCCTGGAGGAGCCGCTGCCGGTCGAGCGATGCGCTGACCAGTCGCGCGTTCTGGATCGCCGTGCCGATCTGCGTCGCGATCGCCGTCACCAATTTCTGGTCGCCGGCAGTGAACGGCTGCCGCGAGCGTCGATCGGCGAGATTCACGACGCCAAGAGGCATTCCTCCGCTGGGGGTCGTCCACATGATTGGCACCGAGAGCATCTCTCCCCGACCATACGGCGACTCGGTGCCGAAGGTGACCCCCTTCCCGACAACGATAAGCGGGTGCTGGGTCCTGAACACACGCGCGGACACGCTGCTCTGGTCATCCGCGCTGATGGGCGGAATCTCGGATTTCGGAACGCCAAGTGCGGCCACTGCCTGCAGCGTGTTGGTGCGGGCGTCGTGGACGAGAATCGATGCCACGCGCGCCCCGACGGTCTCCGAGATCTCAGTGAGGATCGTCGCGGCGGCGTCCTCGAGCGTCACCGTCCGCCCCAGGATCTCGCCAATCGTGTAGAGGAGATTGATCTCCTCGTACCTCTCCGCGAGCTCGGTGGCAGCATGCTCCACCTCTAGCGCAGCATGGGTGAACTGCGAGACCACGGGCATCAGCAGCTTGATGTGTCGCTCTTCGGGCGAGAACGATGGATCGCAGGGGCCAACCGTAAGCCAGATCTTTTTTACGGAGGGAACTCTCGTTACCAGCTGCGTTCCGAAGTTCGTCGGCACGGATTGGCCCGGCTCGTCCGGGAGGACATCGGGCATTTGTACCTTGCTGCTCGATCTCGCGATGATCGTCGGTGCGGAGCGGCCGTCTCCGCTCCCCCACACGGCGGCCTCACAGTGCGTTCCTTCGCGAAACGCAACGAGGACCGCTTCCAGCTCTTTCACTCGCGGCGCAACGTCAGTCGGACGACGTTGCCCTGGTTGCGGAAGCTCTCCACCCGATCCATGAGCCGCCGCATCAGGAAGAGCCCGCGCCCTTCCTCCTTGGTGAGATTCTCTTCGGTCGTGCAATCGCGGGTGCACTCTTCGAGGTTGAACCCGGGTCCTTCATCGACAATCTCGAAGATGAGATCTTCGTCGCTGATGATCGCGCGGACACGCACCTGCTTGCCGCCGGTGGAGTTGTTGCCGCGCAGGATGGCGTTCGAGAGCGCCTCCGACAGAGCGACGGGAACATTGAGCGAGCATTTGGTGGGGGAAAACTTGAGCTCGCGGCATCGCTGCCTCGCGAGCTCCACTACACCTTCTATGTACTCTACGTCGCTCGGGATCTGCAGGTCGAACGCGACGCGGGTTTCAGCCATTAAAAACTCTCTAGAGCGCGCTCCCGTGTGTCGGAAATCTGGAACAGGGTATCCAGCTTCGTCAGCTCGAAGAGGGTCTGGAGGTCGTCATTGAGGTTGGCCAGACGGAGCTCGCCCCCCTGCTCGCGGATCTTCTTCGATAACGACACCAACACACCGAGACCCGAGCTGTCGATGTAGCCGGTTTGGCTGAAATCGATCAGAAACTTCTTCTCGCCCTTCTCGAGCTCGTCCAGAACCTTCTGCTTGAGCTCCTGGCGGTTTCCCACGATAAGCTGTCCTTCGACATCGACCACAACGACCTCTCCCTGTTTCTTGATCGAGAAACTCATTCAGATAATCTCCGGTGTGGATCAGACTGCTCGAGGCGCTCGATACTCAGCGCGCCCGGGCCGATTGCAACGCTGCGATTGCGGCCACGTTAATAATGTCGTCCCTCCCGGCGCCGCGCGAGAGATCAGCCACTGGCCGCGCGAAGCCTTGAAGGATCGGTCCTACCGCCTGCGCACCACCTACGCGCTGCACCAGCTTGTAGGCAATGTTGCCTGCATCCAGTGACGGAAAAACTAACACGTTTGCTCGTCCAGCAACTGGACTGGAAGGCGATTTCCTGGCGGCAACTGCCGGCGCCAGAGCGGCATCACCTTGCAATTCTCCGTCCACGGCGAGGTCGGGTGCGCGGCGGCGGATCAGCAAAAGCGCCTCGCGCATGAGATCGACGCTCTGCCCCTTGGCGCTCCCGTGCGTGCTGAAAGAGAGTAGGGCCACGCAAGGCTCATCGCCAACGATCAGGCGCCGATCCTCCGCCGCGGCGATCGCGATATCCGCCAGATTCTCGGCGGTCGGATACGGAATCACCGCACAATCGGTGAAGGTGAGTACTTCATTCGCGACATCGGTGTGGGGCGGAACGACCATGTAGAAAGCGCTGGACACAACTTTCACCCCGGACGCCAAGCCGATGTGTCGCAAGGCGCTGCGCAAAACGTCGGCGGTCGTGTACAGCGCTCCGGCAACACACGCGTCAGCCTCGCCTACCCCGACCAGACGATGGGAAAATTCGAGCGCCGAGCTGCCTTCGACTTGAATCACCTGGACGCCGGTTCCCCTCACTGCGTCGGCCACCAGCTCTCCATCGACCACGAGGAGCGGAGTAGCCATGCCGGTCCGCGCTATCTCGCTCGCGGCGTCGAGCACGCGCTCGTCACTGCTTTCAGGAAATACGATCCGCCGCTTCAGCTCCGACGCCCGCTTGCGGATCTGCTCAGTGAATGTCACCCGCGCTTCGATGAACCCTTTGAGAACTTCCTGGCGAGTGCCTTCGCAACAGCCGGATGAACGAGCCCGGTCAGGTTCCCATGGTGCTGCGCCACTTCCCTCACGACGCTCGAGCTGATGTAGGTCGTTTCGACCGATGGCACCATGAAAACCGTCTCGAAGCTCTCCGACATGTGTCGATTCATCAGTGCCATTTGGAACTCGTACTCGAAATCGCTGACGGCGCGCAGTCCGCGAATGTTGAGCGAGGCGCCAAGCTTCCTGGCGAAATCGACCAGCAATCCCTCGAACTGGGTGACCTCCACGCACTTCTGGTCTGAGGTGGCGAGACGTATCAGCTCCACCCGCTCCTCGGTGGTGAAGAGCGCTTTCTTTGCCGAGTTGACGGCCACGGCAACGACGAGGTGATCCACGAACTCGCAGCTTCTCCGGATCAGATCCTCATGTCCCCTCGTAATCGGGTCGAAGCTTCCAGCATAGACTGCCGTGGTTACCACGTCATTCCTCGCGGCGGTAGAAGGTGATTGCGGTCGAGCCGTATTTACGGGTTGCGCCGCCCTCCGGCATCGCGTCGGTCGCGGAATGCTCGATGCTGAGCACCCTGCTGAATGGCGACTTCATCCAGTGGTCCGCCAACCTGGCGGCATCGTCTCCCGCATAAGGCGGATCGGCGAACGCGACATCGTAATCGAACGAGCCCAATGCTTGTGCGAAAGGCAGCGCCGATTTCCGATGGATAGTCGCCAGCCCACCGGCGCCGAGAGTGTCGATGTTTTCCTGGAGAGCGCGGATGCTTTTTGGATCTTTTTCCACG
Organism: Gemmatimonadota bacterium; assembly: GCA_030774675.1. Taxonomy (GTDB): domain Bacteria; phylum Gemmatimonadota; class Gemmatimonadetes; order Gemmatimonadales; family Gemmatimonadaceae; genus UBA4720. The sequence continues at coordinate 9,944 of JALYKQ010000178.1, forward strand.
AAGTCGGCCGCAACTGCGCCCCGGGACAATGCCTCCAACCCCAACGCGCCCGAGCCAGCGTAGAGGTCGAGGACGCGCGCACCGGGCAGATCCAGCTGCAGAATGCTCATCCAGGCCTCTCGAACGCGGTCGAGAGTGGGTCTCACGTGCGATCCCGCGGGGGCGCTGATCCTGCGTCCGCGCCAGCGGCCCGCGACTATCCGCACTTCACGCCTCGCTCGGCCGAATATCAGCGATCCTTGCCTGCAGGTAACTCTCACCCCTGTAGTCGTCGCGCTCGAGCCTGAACGCGACGTCGATCTTGCTGCCGGGCTGGAGCTGGAATTCGGCTACGCGAGGTGCGAAGCCCCATCCGAGAGCCTCCAGCGAGCCGGTACCGGTGTCGAGCACGAGCTTGAGGCCGTCGCGGCCGACCGGCTTCGGGGGCTTTGCGATCGTCACGCTCCGCGCGAGCAACACGGGCGAAGGGTTTCCAATCCCGAACGGCTCGAAGTGGCGAAAGAGGGACTCGAGTCTCTGATCCATACCGTCGATGCTCACCTCCAGATCGACCCGAATCTCGGGCACCAGATCCTCCGCCGAGAGAAGTGATCGCGCCACTTCGTTGAATCGCGCCGCGAACTCATCGACCCGGTTGCGCGCGACGGTCACGCCGGCGGCGGCGCGATGCCCTCCGTAACGGAGCAGGTAGTCTCTCGATTGCCCCAGTGCGCCGTGAAGATCGAATTTCGAGATCGAACGGCCGGATCCTTTGCCCTGATCTCCTGACAGCGCGATCAGGATCGTCGGTCTCCCGAACTCCTCGACCAACCTCGACGCGACGATACCAATCACTCCGGGGTGCCATGCGTCGTCGGCCAGCACGATGCCGAAGATTTCGTCGAGGTCGAGCTGCAGCACTCTCTCGCGCGCCTGCTCCAGCGTCGCGCGATCCAGCTCCTGCCGTTTGTAGTTCAACTCCTCGAGCTCTCGCGCGATCGCATTGGCTGCGTGCTCGTCCTCGCTCATCAGCAGCTCGACACCGCGAATTGCATGGCCCAGCCGGCCCGCTGCATTGAGCCTCGGCGCCAGGATGAAGCCGATACGGCCGGCGGTCAGCTGTTTTCCATCGAGACCGGCCGCTCTGATCAGTGCGCGCATGCCGATGTTGCGGGTGTCCGCCAGCATCTTGAGTCCGTACCGCACAAAAACCCTGTTCTCCCCGCGCAGCGGCGCTACGTCGGCGACCGTGGCCAGAGCGACCAGGTCCATCATTGCCCAGACGAAATTGTCGTTCTTCCCCAGCGCGCGAGCGAGCGCAAGCGCCAGCTTGAACGCGACGCCGACCGCCGCCAGATCCTTGTCGGGGTAGCCGCAGCCATCTCGCTTCGGGTTCAACACCGCCAGGCAGTCGGGGAGCTCGCCTCCGGGCAGATGGTGATCGGTGACGATCACGTCGATTCCCGCGCGACAGAGCCGCGCAACCGGCGAAACGGCGCTGGTGCCGCAATCGCAGGTCACGACGACTTTGGCTGCCGCCGCCATCGCCGCCTCTACTCCAGCATCGCTCAAGTCGTAGCCGTCCTCGATACGCCGAGGAATGAAGGGCATCGCCTTTCCGCCAAGCCCGCGAATGGTCCGAGTGAGCAGGGTCGTCGAGCAGATTCCGTCGACGTCGTAATCGCCGTGAATGAAGACGAGCTCCTGGTTACGCACCGCGCGAGCGAGCCGGTCGACCGCTTTATCCATGGAGAGAAATGCGAGCGGATCGTGCAGTCGTTCCAACCTCGGGCGCAGAAAGAGCTTTGCGTCCTCGGCGCTCACGTATCCGCGGATGAGCAGCAGCCTGCATACGATCTCCGGCAGCGAGAGAGCGGTCGCGAGGGCGCGCACCGCCTCTTCTTCGGGAGGCTGCGGCAGAATCCAGCGCGCCGGCGCGATTGTGTTCAAGCCCCCTCCGCGTACAGCAGCACTCCGCACGCCTCGCACACTTCGATCTGGCCGCTTCCAGCCATGATATTCCGGCGCTGCAGAGGGATCGCGGTGTCGCAGTTTCCGCACGAGCCACCACGCAGCGGATACAGCGCCTGGTCTCTCTTCCCTCTGATACGGTCGTACTTGCCGAGCATGGGCCGGGCAACCGAGCCTGCCCTTCCATCACGGTCGCGCCGAGCGGCGTCGAGCTCCGACTGCAGGGACGCTCTCTTCGCTTCGATTTCGGGGCGTGCCGCCTTCTGCTCTTCCTCGAGCGCGGCCAGTGCGGCCCTCGAGCTCGCGACCGCGCTATTCATTTCGGCGATTCGCCGGCCCAGGATGGCGATCTCGCTCTCGTCCTCCGCCATCAGCCTTCGAGTCGACTCGACCTGCGCAGTCGCAGCAGTCGCTTCGCGCATTCTTTTCACGTCGTCAAGCTGATGAAGGTTTCGCTCCTGCATCTGCTTGTGCTGTGCCAGTCTTGCCTGCAGCTCTCCGCGCTTCTTCTCCTCCGCCGCGACGGCGATCTCCGCCCGTGCCAGTGTCGTGATTACCTGATCACGGCGCTTGTCGAATGCCGCCAGCTGTGGATCGAGCTCGCGTATCTGACTTTCGATCTCGCGGATCTTCAGATCGTCCTCCTGCAACGCCAGCAACGCTTCAACTTCCTGTTGCATCCGGCCTCCAGGGGGTCATCGCGCCCCCGATCGTCTGAACTTCTTGTAATAGTTCCTGCCCGTGGCATTCAACTCCTTTCTGATCTCATCCTTTTCGACGATCAGCTTATCCTTTTCCGCGCCTTCGACCAGCGGAATAATGCGATCCAGCTCCGCGGCCCGCCGGTCCAGATCGCGCGCGCGCAGAGTGGCAAGACTGTCGCTGATCGTCCGCTCGGGATCGATCTGGAACGACCCTTCCGCCAGTATTTCTTCAACGGTCGCGATCGAGTCTTCGTCGAGGTGCGTCGTGATTTCCTCCATCGTCGCGTCTGGACCGCTGGTGACCAGAGCCCGATAGATCGCACGGTAGTTGGACTCGCGAAAGCTCTCGTCTCCCAGCTTTTCGGCTATCTGCTCTACGCGCGAGCGGGTGAAAAGCATCGCGCGAATGAGCTCGCGCTCGGCCGATGCACCGCGCTCGGCGTGTTGGGCTCGCCTCTCTCCGCGTCGCACGCGTGCCGCCGGCGATATTCTGGGCGCGGGTTGCCTCGTAGTGATCTCAGGACTCATCGCCGATGTTCCACTCAGCTCACGCAATAGCACCTCGCGCGCCACACCGCTTACTTCACTCGCTCGGGTGATGTAGAGGTCCCGCATGATCTCGTCTGAAGTCGCACGCACGCTTGGCCACAGACGATCGAGCGCCCTACGTTTCTTCTGGAGCTCGGCAAACATTCCGGCGCGCTCGAGCAGCTGGATCTTGCGCTCGAACACATCGATTGCGTCCTTGAGTCGCGCAGTCAACGCAGCGGCGCCGTGGGCTTTCACGAACGTATCCGGATCTTCCCCCTCCGGCAGCGTGACGACCCGAACCGCCACGCCTTGCCTCAGGAGCTCGTCTCCGGAACGGAATGTGGCCTGCAGCCCGGGCTTGTCGCTGTCGTAAAGAAGAAAAACGTTCTTGGTCAGCTTGCGGAGCATTGCCGCCTGCGCGTCGGTGAGTGCTGTCCCGAGCGGCGCGACGACTGTTGTGATCCCGGCGGCCATCAGGCGCACGACGTCGAAATATCCTTCGACCACCAGCACCTGGTCCTCGCGCCTGACATCGTTCTTCGCCCAGTTGAGTCCGTAAAGAGTTTTACCCTTCGAGAATGCCACTGTATCGGGTGAATTCAGGTACCTGGGCTCTCCTGGTCCGATCAGCCGCCCACCGAATCCAATGTTTCGGCCCGCCGAGTCGAGAATCGGAAACATGAGGCGGCCCCGGAAACGCGGGCGCGGCTCGCTGCCGTCTTCTCCCTGCACCAGCAGCCCCGCATCGACCAGCCGCGCCGTGTCGAAGCCGAGGGTGTTCATATAATTCCTGAGCAGGCCGATCTCACGCGGGGCGAACCCAATTCCAAATTGGTCGGCTACCTCGCGTGAGACGTCACGCTGGCTGAGATAATCGCGAGCGTGTTGACCCAGGGGGTCGTCCCAGAGAATCTTCTGGAAATATGCTGCCGCGGTGGCGTTGACTTCCCACAGTGGCTCGCGCGGATCGGGTCCTTCACGCCGCGATTGCACTTCGCGAACTTCGATCCCTGACTTCTCCCCGACCATCTTGACCGCGGCCGGCCACTCGACACCGAGCCTCTTCTGCAGAAAGTGGAAGACGTCCCCGCCTTCGTGACAGACGAAGCAGTAGTACATGTGCTTTTTGGGCGAGACCGAAAAGTTTCGGTGGGTGCCCTGGTGGAACGGGCACGGCCCCCGGAAATCGGCGCCGGCTCGCTTCAGGTTCACGTATTCCCCGATTATCTGGACGATGTCGGCGGAATCGCGGACCTGCTCGACCACTTCGTCGGGGATCATCCGAGCTCCGCGATTGTCACACCCGCGCCACCCTCGTTCCACGCACCAACCCGAAAATTGGTGACGCGCGACTCCTTGCTCAGCATTTCGGCGACACGTTCGCGCAGCGCACCTGTCCCCTTGCCATGAATGATGCGAAGGGTCTTGAGATCGGCTCGAACCGCGGCGTCGACGGCATGCATAACGATGGCTTCTACCTCGCCGACGCGCATCCCGCGGAGGTCTATCTCGCTCGGCGCGTGGACGTCGGGGAGATCTCCGCGGATCGCGACCGTCACTTCAGGAGCCGCAGCCTCGGGCCGGGTAAGGCGCAACGAGCTGCGCGGGAGCGCGAGCTTCATCACTCCGACAGCCACCACCGCTTCCGCATCGCGCACCTCCATCACCCTTCCGACCTTTCCTCCCAGGGTATCGACTTCCACAAAATCGCCGACGTTGACCTCGGCGTGATCGGCCGCCGGCCGCCTGAAGCTGTCTTCGCGTCCAATCCGGTCGAGCTCGCGCCCCTGCTCGTTGGCAAGATTCTCGACCCGCTTCCGCGCCTCGCGCGCGGCCATTTCCCCGTGCTCCGACGCGGCCTTGAGCTCGCGTATCGTTTGCTCCACCTCCGCGCGCGCCTCGAGAAGATACTGCCGCGCCTCCTTACGGGAGGCACGCTCGGCCTCGCGTTCGCGTTGCGTCACGTTCTTTTCCCGCTCCGCGACTCTTCGCGCGCGCTCCTTCGCGTCCTCAGAAATCTCGCCGGCTTCACGCTCATTCGCACTGAGTTCTTTTTGCCGCGCCTCGAGCTCGGCGAGCAGCGCCGTCACGCGCCGCTCGTCGGCAGGTATCCGCTCTTCAGCACGCTTTAGCACATCGGCCGGAAGATTGAGCCGGCGGGCGATGCTGATGCCGTAGGACCGTCCCGGGATTCCCTTCGTGAGCCGGTAGGTGGGAGCGAGCGCAACAGGATCGAATTGCAGCGACGCATTGACGACGCCGTCGACCTGAGTCGCCAGCTCCTTGAGCGCGCCCAGATGCGTAGTCGCAACCGAAAGTGTCCCGCGCGCAGTAAGCGCTTCGAGAATGGCGCCGCCCAATGCAGCACCTTCGATTGGATCGGTGCCGGATCCCAGCTCGTCGATGAGTACCAGCGAGCGCTTGGTGGCCGAGCTCAGCACCTCGGCCAGATTCCTGAGATGCGCGCTGAAGGTCGAGAGGCTCGCGAGAATCGACTGCTCGTCGCCGACGTCGGCGTAGATGTCGTCGAAAATCGCAACGCGGGATCCCGCGGCGACCGGTGCGGGGATTCCGGACTGCACCAGCGCGGAGAAAAGCCCAAGCGCCTTGAGCAAAACAGTCTTCCCGCCTGTGTTCGGACCCGAGATGAGTAGCGTCCGCTCGGCTGGCGTCATCTCGAGATCGAACGGCACCACTTCGATTCCTTGCGCGACGAGCAGGGGGTGTCTTCCCTCGACCACTCTGAATCCTTCGGTGGAATCGGCAAGATCCGCTGGGGCGCAGCGAAATTCGAGCGCGTAACGTGCGCGTGCGACCAGCGAGTCGAGGGTGATGAGCGCCTCGAGAGAATCCACCAGCTCTTCGCGATGCGGACGCTGCAGCTCCGTCAGCGCCACCAGAATGCGATCGATTTCTTCGATCTCTTCGCTCTGGAGCTCACGAATGCGATTTCCCGCTTCAACGGCCGCTGGTGGCTCTACGAAGAGCGTCCCGCCGGTCGCCGATGCATCGTGCACGATTCCACCCACCGCACCCTGCGCTTCGCGGCGCACCGGTATGACAAAGCGGCCGTTTCTCACCGTCACCGACATGTCGGCGACGCGCTGGTGCGGCTCGAGCTTAGCCATTGCGCGCTCGAGCAGCTTCACGAGCTCGCCCTGTGATCCCTTGAGCTCGCGTCTGATCTTCCGCAGCGCAGGGGAAGCATCGTCGCGAACCTGCCCTTCCTCGTCGATCGCTTTCCCGATCGCGTCTTCGACCGACTTATTGGTTATGAGTGCCTCGACCTGCTCGGCAAGAACCGCCCCGACTATCGGCGAGGCGCGCTCGGCACGCAGCGAATCGCGAGTCAGGCGTGAGCTGTGGAGCAGAGTCCCGAGCACCTGAAGATCCGCCGCACCGAGAGACGCTCCTTCAACGCGCAGCCGGCCCAGCGCCGAGCGCGCGTCCGGCACTCCGGGCAGGTGCCACGGTTCCTCCGCTGACAGGAGTGAGCGCATCGCTGCGACCCGCGCATGCTCCCGTTCGATGGTCTCCCGATCAGTCAGAGGGCGCAACTCCCGCACGCGCTCCCCGCCGAGGGAAGACGTCGCTCTCTCGGAGATGAGCGCGAGAGTGCGTGGAAACTCGATGACGTTGAGCGCGTGGGAATTCATAAGCGAACGCAACTGGCGAGAGAACAGAACGCAAAGCCGCTCGGTAGCTGGCCCAAAATGGCAAAACCCGAGCTTGCGAAGGTCGTCGCGAGCTCGGGTTTTGTGATTGCAGGAAGCCGCGTTTTCACCCCTGCTTACTGAGCTCCTCTCGGGCGATGGCGTTGATCGTCCCGCCTTCTGCCCGACCCTTGAACTGCGGAAGAACCTTGCCCATCACCGCGCCGATCTGGGTCGCGCCACCAGCGATTGCGGCTCGCACCGCAACGCGCAGCTCTTCCTCACTCACCTGTGCCGGAAGATATTTCTCGAGTGCGGCGGCTTCGGACATCTCCTTGTCAGCGAGATCCTTGCGGTTGCCCTTCGTGTACATCTCAATCGATTCCCGCCGGCGCTTGATCGATTTGCGGAGGACATCGATCACATCTGCGTCCACCGGGTCGTGTCTCAATTCGATCTTCTTGTTCTTGACCTCGGAGAGGACCGTGCTGAGCAAGAGCGTGGCAGCCTTGTCCTGGGACTTGCGAGCGGAATTAAGATCGCCCTGAAGCCGGGCGAGGAGCTCCGACATTCCCTAGGTGTGGCGGGTGCGACGATTCTTCCGCATGGCCGTGTTCAGCTTGCGCTTCCTGCGCTCGCTCGGCTTCTCGTAATGACGGTGTTTGCGGAGATCGGAGAGGATGCCCGCCTTTTCGCACTTCTTCTTGAAGCGCTTGAGCGCGCGCTCAAAGTTCTCGTCGTCATGGATTATGACTTCCGACAAATTCTACTTCCCCCCTTCGTGGCGTTTGCTCGCCGGCTGTTGGACAGACTTGTAAACTTAGACGGCGCAGGGGGTTGGGTCAAGCAAATCATCCTTCGCGCGTTTGCGTGTGCGGCATCCCGTTTAGGGTCTGATCGGCTGACATCGGTGCCGGTGCGTCGGAGGGACCGGGACTCCGGCGACTAGCTCGCTTACACGCATCGAGCCCGTCAGCCCACCAGCGGCTTGCGCTCGCTGGCGGGCACCCAGCCGGTCTCTTGCTACGCGAGCACGTCGCCTGCGCCCCGATCCCTCCGACTTCCCATCGGGTTTATTGCACGGACCGCCAACGTGTTCGCGCCTCATCCGCGCTAACGCGCGGGATTTGCCGTCCCACTCTTGCGCCGGCTTGCACGAAACGCCGAGCAGCGCTCGGCATTCCTCGCCGTTAGTCGGGGAGCAGCCCGCGCAGAGACGGCGGCGCTGACGCGCCGGGCCCTTCGGCCCGCTGCGTTACGACGCTATGCCGGGAGGCGAGGGTGTCCTCGGAGGGGCACCCGGAACAGAGCGCGCCGACCACATACAGGGACGCAAGTCGCAGCACGGACGAACAATCGCCGCGCGCTGATGTTAGCCCGGCGGCCAGGTCATTTGCCGCCCGCCAAGCAGGTGGATGTGCAGATGATCCACCGACTGCCCGCCGTTCTCGCCGGTATTGATCACAGTCCGGTACCCGGACTTGGTGAGGCCCTCCTGCCGAGCAATTGCGGCCGCGAGTGCCATCATTTGTCCTACCAGGTTCGAGTCCGTCGCGTCGTCCAACGATGCCACGTGCTTCTTCGGAATGACGAGAATATGAACCGGTGCCTGCGGATTCAAATCCCGGAACGCCACCATCTCCTTGTTGTTCGCAACCATTTGCGCCGGGATTTCCCCCCGCGCGATTCGGCAGAAAATGCAGGACTCAGCCATTCGATTGCCTCGACAGTGCGAGGGACGCAGCGGCGATCGCGACGGCAGCGACACCTGCGGTCTCAAAACGTAGCGTCCCGCCGCCCAACTTCACAGGCAGGAAGGCCGCACCGATGAACGCGTCGCGCTCGCCAGGCTCCATGCCTCCTTCCGGACCGAGCGCAATGGTGATCGGCGCCTTCATCGGGACTCCGACAATCGGCTCGCCATCCTTCGCGAGAAGCAAGCGCGTTCCCAACGGCGCCGCGGCGACTGCGCGCTCGATGGTCGCTTCAGGGAACATATCTGGCAGCCAACCTCCACCACTCTGGATCAGGGCCGACGTCATCCGCGCGCGCACCTTGGCCTGAAACATTGGACCCTCGCCGCGCGGAGATACGCTCTTTGACCTCCGCCATGCAACCGGACGCCAGCTTGTCACGCCCAGCTCCGTAACCTTCTCCGCCAGCCAGAGCGTCCGGTCTCGGTCCGCCACCGGTGCCAGCAGGTGAATTGGCGTGGGTCGGGAGATCTCGCTGGTCTCGAGGACATCGACGAGCGCGGACGCCCTCAAGACCTTTACC
>JALYKQ010000179.1 GCA_030774675.1 Gemmatimonadota bacterium
CCGCCGAACATCCACGCATCGAGCATCTCGCCGAGTAAAGCGCCGCCGCTTTCCTGACTGATCGCGTGCGAGCCGACGACATATTCCTTGGCGCGAGCGAGCTCCTCTTCCGTCACTGCCTGGTCGCGCAGCTTCTCGAACTCGGCGAGCAGACCGTTCCGCGCGATGTCTTCCTTCTCCGGCGATGTCGCGATGTACGAGACGAAAATCCCCGCCATTCGCTTTTCGCTCGCCGTCGCGTGCACCGTATACGCCAGCGACTGCCGGTCGCGCAGCTCGTCAAAGAACCGGCCACCGAGTCCGCTCGCAACCGCTCCGATGAGAGCAGCGGCGAAGCGCGAATTGTCCGTGCGGGACGGCGCGGGAAACGCCAGCGCGATTGCAGTTTGAGCCTTGTCGCGCGACTCGGCCGCAATCTTGACACTCTTCGGCCAACGCGGCTTCCCGACTTTCGGGCTTTTTTCCGGCTCGAGCGCGCCGAATTCCTGTGCTACGAGATCAGCCGCCTCTTTGACATCCACATCCGCTACAATTCCGATCACCGCCGCGGAACTGAGTACGCGCGACCGGTGCCATTCTCTCGCCTGCTCCGCCGAGATCGCGCGCAGCGACTCCTCGGTTCCCATGGTGGGGCGCCCGTACGGATGCGAGCCGAACGCGACGGAGCTGGCCAGGCGCATCGGGTAGCGATACATGTCGTCGCGCAGCAGGGCGACGTTGGAGAGAGCGACAGTCCTCTCGGTCTCGAACGAATCTTCGGGGATCGTCGCCCGCTGAATCACATCTCCGAGCAGCTCCAGCGCTTCAGCGAGACGGGCTTTGGGCACGGAAAGGGCCCAGCCGAAGCTGTCACTGCCCGCACTCGCCGAAATCGTCCCGCCGAGCATCTCGGCGTCTTCCGCGATTTGCGCCGCCGTGCGGGTCGTGGTCCCCTTGAGCATCGTGCGGGCGGTGAGGAGCGTGAGGCCCGCGTCATTCTCCTCCTCCTCGATAGCGCCGCCAACGATGTAGACGCCAATGTTGACCATGGGCGTGCCAGCTTTTCTCCGGATGAGAACCGGAATTCCCTGCGCCGTCCGAAACACGGAAACGCCGGCCTCTTTCTTCTCCAATTCGGCACCTTTCTGCCCGGGCGTCCCTGGTACGGCGCGCGGGGGAATCGGTGCAAGCCGCTCGGACTGGCCGGCGCCGAGAAGACGCTGCATGTCCGCGGCGTCCTGCGCGACCACCGGGGAGCTCTCCGGACGATAGATGAGAGCGGCCGCTCTCTCCTCGGCGAGATACTTCCGCGTCACTCGCTGCACATCGTCCGCCGATGCGGACATGAACCGCTCGAAGTATTCCTCCCCCATCCGCCAACCGCCGAGCGCCTCCCACTCGGCCAGATAACTGGCACGCCCTTCTGAGGACTCCAGCCGCCTGACCCACCGCGCCTCGAAGATGCGTCGTACGCGCGTGAGCTCGTGCTCTTCGAGGGCTCCGACTCGCAGCTGGTGCAGCTGATCCCAGATCACACCCGCCGCCTCCGCGGTGTTCTCCGGCTCCGTCTCCGCGTGGACGACGAAAACGCCGAGCTCGGTTGGGGTGTAGTCGTACGCAGTCACTGACGAGGCGAGCTTCTTCTCCCGTACCGAGCGGTACAACCGCGACGCGCGTCCAGTCGCGAGAATTGACGCGGCGACGTCGAGAATCGACGTGTCCGGATCGAGAGTACCCGGTGTTCTCCATCCGAGCACGAGCTGGCTCTGCGCGACGTCGCCGGCGAGCTCGCGATAGCGAAAGCCCTCGTGCTCCGGCTCGTGCGGCCCGGGATTCCGGACCGGCTCAGCGCTCTCCAAGCCGGCGTAGAGGTCGCTGACGCGCCGCAGCGCGTCGGCCGAGTCGACATCGCCTGAGATGCTGAGGATCGTATTCCCCGGCCGATAGAAGTTGCGGTAAAACCTGTTCATCTTGTCACGCGTGAACGAGCGGAGACCCGGCTCCCTGCCGATGCGCCAGCGCCTCATGCGATGCGCGTCGTGGAGCAGCTCGTAAAGCGTCTCGGTGGCGACGGCGGACGGGTTGTCCGATTTCCGCTTCGCCTCTTGGATGATGACTTCCATCTCCTTGGCGAGCTCACCGGCGTCGACCACCGAATTCGCATAGGCGTCAGCCTGGATCTCCAGCCCCTTCGCGAATCCCGACGACGGCAGCACCGTGTAGTAGGTGGTGTTGTCGTACATCGTGTGCGCGTTGAGGTAGCCGCCGCTTGCCTTCGTCTCCCTGGCGATGTCGCCGACGCCTCGGGTCTTCGTGCCCTTGAAGAACATGTGCTCGAGCGCGTGGGCGAGACCGTTCTCGTCGTCCGTTTCGTCGAAGTATCCGGCTTTGACGTACGTCACGATCGCGACGACGGGCGCCGTTCTGTCCTCTTGTACCAGGACGGTGAGTCCGTTGGGGAGGACTGTGCGGTGAATGCTGTTGGGATTCATTCCTACACTACTGGGATGAGCGGATGGGATGTTTCGTTAGTCAGCCAACGATCCCCGACGCAGGATGAGGAGTCCGAGCGCAAAAAAGAGCGCACCGTAACCGAGCAGCCAGATCACGTCGCTCGTGTGCGCGGTGCCGCTGGTGATCAACGTCAGCGAGAGGTCGTCGATCTTGTGGACCGGAGGCAGTATCTCGACGGCTTTGCTCTTCCAGCCTGGTGTCGAGCCGTACGCATTCCGAAGTATTCTCGAGCCCACCCAGACGGCGGCAAGTGTGAGCCAGTCGAACCGGGTTACGACCGAGACAAAGAATCCGATCCCACCCATCGCAATGTAGATGATCGCGGCGTAGAGGAGAAAATTGGCGATCCTGAACGCGGGGACAACCATGTGGAGCACACCTGACAGAAGCAGCAGGACGATCAGCACTCCCACCATATACACGAAGAAGAGCTGCGCGTAGTACGCGACCGCGCTAACGGGCTTCGAGAACAGGAACCGGTAATAGCCCATCTTCCGGTCGGTGGAGACGATACCGTTGAGCGCAATGAGCACGGACAACGACGCGACCGACGTCGCAACGGTGATGACAAGGGGCCAAACCGGCGACGGAGGACCACCACCGAAGGTAGGTCCCATGGCACGACGCATTGGCTCGACGGCCAAATACCCCCACAGCATGCCAATGATCGCGATCGCGATCCCTCGCTCCATAACGAAATCGCGGAACTGCCACGGCGAATACCTGACCAGGGCTGCCCGGATCATTGTGATTCTCCCACCGCTTCGCGGAACTGCTGCTCAAGCACCGAACGCTCGGGGACCACGCTGGCAACCAGACCACCTCTGCTTATCAGGTCCGCCAGCGCGGTGTTCAGCTCCTTGATGCTCCTGACCGTGACGTCGTACTCGCCCTTCCCCGCTTCTTCGGCGTGAGGGAACGATTCACGAATCCGGTCGTGCCCGCTCGCCAGCGTCAACCGGAAGCGCGTCGCCGTGTGGTGAGTCTGGTCGTAGCCCGTGCTGACGACACGCTGGAGCCGTCCGTGATCGATGATCGCGACGCGATCCGCGAGGCGCTGCAGCTCGTCGAGGTTGTGCGAAGCAATCAGTATCGTTCGATCGGGCCGCCGCAGGTCGTCGACGATGTCGCGAAAGCGTTGGGTCCATACCGGGTCGAGACCGTGGGTCGGCTCGTCGAGGACGAGTATCTGCTCTTCACGGAGGAGCGCCTGCGCCAGTCCCAGACGCTGGAGATTTCCCTTCGACAGCGCCTTCACCTTTTTGTCGCGATGCTCGGCGAGGCCGAGCTTCTCGATCACCGCGTCGACGTGCGCAGGAATTTGCGCTTCGGGAATCCCAGCGAGCGTGGCGTAGCGCACCAGCGCGGTCTCCGCGCGCCACTTGGGGTTGATCGCTATCAGCTCGGAGAGGTATCCGATTCCGTTGCGCTCGACGTAGCTTCGCGCCGGGAGTCCCTTGATCTCGACGGTGCCCGTCGTCGGACGCAGATAGCCGAGCATCATCGCGATGAGCGTGGTCTTGCCGGCGCCGTTGGGGCCGGCGATCCCAAGGATCTCTCCTTCGCTCACCTGCAACGAAAACTCCTCGACCGCTTTTACCGAGTTGCCGAGGAGTGATCTGTAAATCTTCCCGACGTTCCTGAATTCGATCACAAGGGTGGCGGCGTGGCTGTCGTCAGAGGTTGGAGGCACGCCGTCCACGGGCCGTTGCCGGCATTGTTGATGAATTTCGTTCCTTCCGGTATGCGATTGAGCCGCATCATGGTGCAACCGAGGTACCCTTGCGACGCCAGATCCTTCGGATTCGCCTCGACCGCGCGCACGAAGAATCTCCGGGCGATGTCGTACTGACGGCTGGAGAAAAGAATCAGACCCATCTCGCGGAGCGCGATCGCGTTTTTCGGCTCGAGCCGGAGCGCGGTGTCGAGCTGCGCGCGAGCCGTGGCGAGATCTGCCTCTTGACGCGCGAGCCTGGCGAGGAACACGTGTGGCGTGGCGGCGGTGGGATCGTCCTTCACCGCTTTGGCGAACTCGCCGCGCGCCCTTTCGCGCTGTCCATTGTTCATCGCGTCGATTCCGGCAGACAATCCGTCGCCGCTCGACCCGCCCCTGAACGCGAAGTAGCCGCCGATGATGAGAAGGACAACCACAGCTGCACCGGCCAGAACCGGCACCGACAACTTCGGCCAGCGGCGTCGAGCGTCGGCGGCCGCCAGGGCGTGCTCGACATTGCTTCGTCCTATGCCGCCTACTCCGATCGGCGCACCCCCCGCCGGTGGCGTGAAGGAACCGGGCGGTGGCTGCTCGATGGTCGGCGGACCGGACATCTTCTTTGCGTAGGCAGGCGGCTGTCTGTAACCGACGACCCCTGGTGACGGGGGCGCGTAAGGCGAAGCGGGTTGCGACGGCTGCGTGGTCTGCGTGCCGCGCGGCGTGTAAGCCGCCTGCAGCGGACTCGATGGTGTCGCCCGCTTGACCGGCGGACTTCCGGTGAGCGCGGACTCGAGCGCTCTGAACCCCTCGAGGGCGGCATCCCCGTCGGCTTGCGTTGGCTTGTAGCTCGTGCGATTGGCCCGGTCTCGCGCGGCGAGAAACTCCAGGAGCGAATGCGCCTGCTCGAGAGTGATCAGCTCCGCCTGGCGCGCGGCACGAATGAGCTGCTGACCCCCGAGCGAGGAATTACCGACGAGCGCCTGAAGAGCGCTCTCTGCGCCGGTCCAGAGATCGATGATGTCGGCGGCGAGATCTTCCGCCGTGCGTGATGTTTCGAAGTGAGTGAGAACCGGGCGCACGCCATTCAATGCGGCGAGCGCAGCCTGCGAGCTCTGCGGACTCATCTCAGGATGCGCAAAAGCCCTGCATCCGCACTGCGACGAATGAAGCTCTCTGCATCCTGCTCCGGTTTTGGACTCTCCGAGAGGCAATTGGCGTCACGCATCTTGTCCACGATCTCCTCCCACGTGCCTTCGAACGTGTTGCCGTCGTCGAGGCTGATTCGGTGCGACTCGGGCGTCGACTTGACTTCGGCGAACGTGGAAAGGAGCGCGCCGAACAGCTCGAGCTGACCCTTCGCGTCCGCCTGCGCCGCGTCCATGTGCTTCGCCTCGATCTCGGCCAGCATCTCGTCGATGTCGTCGAGCTCTCCGGCCAGATCGCGAAGCCTATCCTCCCACGGACGCAGCTCGGGATCGTTGTCGCGCAGGCGATAGATCATCTTCTTCAGCTCGATCAGTCTCCAGATCCCGAGCTCGTCCCAGTGATCTTCGGGAGTCGACCGATCGAGGTGATAGAGCGCTGCCTCGTAGTCGCCGCGATCGTAGAAAATGTTGCCGAGGTAGATCCGCGCTTCAGTGTGATCGGGATCCATCTGCAGCGCGCGTCTGAGCGTCGAGATCGCGCTTTCATCATTGCCCAGCCTGTGCTCGGCGTACCCGATGCACGACACGGCTTCCGCGGCGTCAGGTGTCTGCTGCGCGGCGATCTCGAAGAACTGCTTGGATTCGTCGATCAGCCCTTCGCGGAAAAGCGCCCGCCCGATCTGAAGCATCAGCTCAACATCATCCTGATAGCCCAGTTCAAGAGTATGGCGGAAACTGCGGAGGGCCTGCTCCTGCTGGCCGAACTTGAGAAGGGTCTCGCCGAGGCCGGCTAACGCGTCCTCGTGGTCCGGATCGAGAACGAGCGCCTCCTCGAAGCTCCGTCGCGCCCAGGCGTATTCCTCCCGGGCATGGTGTGCGTAGCCAACTCCAATGTGGAGCTCCACCGAATTAGGGTAGAGGCCGAGTCCTTCTCTAAGTACGTCCAGAGCTTCGTCATACTGTCCTTCGTTGTACAGTTGATGTGCTCTTTCGTCGTACTCTTCAGAACTCAAAAAAGGTGTTGGCATGACGACGCACCCTCCAAGGAGTCGAGTATAAGTCTATTGTACTCTTTAGACACTACTATGTTCAAGGGAGTAACATCCGAGGGATCACGGCTCAGGTGACCACCGCGATCTTCTCGGAGAACCGCTGCCAGCTCCCACTCTCAAGACACTTGTCGATCTCGCAAACCGCCTCCTCGAGCTCCTCGTCTCTAGTAAAGAAGTGAGGGGCAATCCTGATACCAGCGCCCACCCGATAGTCGACCAGGATGTTTTGTGAGAGGAGGTGCTGGGTCACTTCGTAGGCGTGGGGCACATCCAGCGCGACGGTTCCGCCTCTCTGCGCCGGGTTGCGCGGGGCGTTGACACCATAGCCGCGCTCGTCGGCGAGCTCGATCAGTCGCGACGTGAGGCGAACGCTCTTCTCCCGAATCGCCGCGATCCCGGCGCGGCGAATGATCTTCGGCCCTTCAGCGGCCGCATAGAGGGCGGGAATGACGGGAGTTCCGTTCAGCCAGCGAAAGGCGCCCGAGGTGTACTCCATCGTTTCCTCGAACGCGAACGGTCGCGAGTGGGCCTGCCACCCCGTGAGCGCGGGCTTCAGCTCATCGCGCACGATGGGACTGACATAAAGGAAGCAGCCTCCCGGCCCGCCACATAGCCACTTGAGCACGCCACCGGTGAGAAAATCGACGTTGCTCCGTTTCACGTCCACCGGCACGATTCCGACCGCGTGGAAGGAGTCGAGCGAGACGAGAGCGCCCATCTCGTGCGCACGCCGGCAA
Organism: Gemmatimonadota bacterium; assembly: GCA_030774675.1. Taxonomy (GTDB): domain Bacteria; phylum Gemmatimonadota; class Gemmatimonadetes; order Gemmatimonadales; family Gemmatimonadaceae; genus UBA4720. The sequence goes on from JALYKQ010000179.1 coordinate 7,142, forward strand.
ATCGCATCCGCATCCATGAGAAACGCGCTGCGGAAGAGAACGTGGGACACGGCGACGACCCGTGTCCTTTCGTCTATCGCGGCGAGAAGCTTGTCGCGGTCGATGCTGAGTCCATCCTCCGATCGTACCACCACCACCCGCGCACCGAATCTTTCCGCCATCTCCGCGTAAGCGTAGCGCACCGATGGGAAGTCGAGCTCCGTCATGACGACCGTATCGCGACCCTTTGGAAAGTCGATCGAGGAAAGGACGGCTGTCTGCGCGATGGTGACGTTGGGCATCATCACGACTTCGCCGTCGCCCGCATTGATGAGCGGTGCGATCTCGTTTCCTACATCGACGGGCATCTCCCACCACCCGCGCGCCCACGCCTTTACGCCGAGGTCGCCCCAGTCCCGCGCGTACTCGGCCAGTCTCTCCGGAACGGTGCGCGGCATCGGTCCGAGCGAGTTGGAGACGAGATAGTTCGTCTTCTCCAGGATCGGGAATTCATCTCTGAGAGCCAGCAGTGGGTCGCGCTTCTGGCTCCTCTCCGGATTCACTGCCAATCGCTGCGGCTCCTGCTCACTGGTTCTTTCGAGAAGCGTCACGCGCCGCCCTGAATTCAGCGTCCGCATTCCAGGTTGGGACCGTGCGCGCGTTTCCGAGAGAGAGCCCAAACCGATACACGATCTCGGCGAGCTGCGCTGCGCCACTCAGGTCAAAATCGGGCCGATACTCATCGGACGGCTGATGATAGCGGTGGGCCGTGTAGTCTTCCGACTGCTTGAGCCCCCAGCCTGCGGGGCGTCCCATGTAGTCGACGCCGCCTCCAATCGAGACCGACGGAATTCCGGCAATTGCGAAGGAGAAGTGATCCGAGCGATAGAAGTGGCCCTGCTCCGGATGCGCATCCGGAGAAAGCCGAATGCCTTCAGATTTCACCAGCTGAGCGAGCGCTGGTCCGAGCGAGCTTTTGTTGTCGCCGGTGACATTGAGATCGCGCACGCGACCATTGAGCGGAACTATGTCCATGTTGAGAGCTGCGATGATCTTCGAGGCGGGCACGGTCGGGTGCTCGCCGAAGTACGCGGAGCCGAGCAGACCGGATTCTTCGGCGGTGACGAACACGAAGAGCTGTGATCGGCGCGGCTTTACTCCTTCGGCCGCGGCATGCGCAATGGCCAGGACGGACGCGACGCCGGATGCGTTGTCCGCCGCACCGTTGTAGATCGAGTCGCCGCTGACGACCGGTCCGATCCCGAAGTGATCCCAATGCGCGCTGTACGCGACGTACTCGTCACGCACCTTGGGATCGATACCCCGCACCACTCCGACGACGTTGTTGGCCGACATGTGCTGGAGGCTGTTGCGCATTGTCGCATCGATGATGATGCCGGTTGAAACCGGGCGGAAATCGCGAGACTCGGACCGCTTGCGGAGATCGGTCATGTTGAGGCCGGCCTGGGCGAGCAACGCAGTCGCGGCGCTGTCTGTGATCCAGCCGCGCACGCCAATGGGGGCAGGCGCAGCGGGATCGCGCCGGAGCAGACGGTGCTCGGTCGAGTTCGAATTGACCACGACGTGCCACGGATATCCCGCACGCTCGGTCGTGTGCACGATCAACATTCCCGCCGCGCCCCGGCGCTCTGCCTCCTCGTACTTGTAAGTCCAGCGTCCGTAGTAGGTCATGGCCTTCCCGCCGAACAGATTCGGCTCTCCGGCGGTGGCGGGCGGATCGTTGACGAGAACGAGCAGAACTTTTCCTCGCACATCGGTGCCCTTGAAGTCGTCCCACCTGTACTCGGGCGCAGTCGCTCCGTATCCGACGAAAACGAGCTCACCGTGCGCGGAGCTGGAATCGGTCGCTGACCCCGGCCAGACGACGATGTCATCCGTGAAGCGGAGGTTGGCGTTGGCTTTGCCCGAAGCGGTGACTTTGATTGTGGCCGGATCCGATTTCACGACATCGATCGGGACACGCTGGAAGTAAGAGCTGTCTCCCACGCCCGGTTTGACGCCGAACGCCTGGAGCTGCGTTGCGATGTATTCTTCGGCGATTCGTCCGCCGCGTGTAGCTGGTGCCCGGCCTTCAAGGAGGTCGGACGAAAGGAAACGCAGGTGCGCGTCGATTTCCTGGGGAGTGATCCGACTGGGTGCGCCGTCTGTCTGCGCGTCCGCCCTCGAGGCGGAAATCATCGAGATAAGCGCGACTGAGAGCAGAACGGTGGGACGGGTCATCGATTTACTCTGTGTGTGTGGTGTACGTCAGTACATTATAACTTCCCGCACCCAACCTTAGCATGCCCCGCCAGACGCCACGAAGCCTGAAACGAGCAACTCCCTCCAAGCAACGACGCAAGGCGCACAAAATCGCGCTCGTGCTCGGCGGCGGCGGGCTGAAAGGCTTCGCGCACATCGGCGTTTTTCGCGCGCTGAAGGAGCTCGGGATCGAGCCGACGGTGGTCGCAGGCACGAGCATCGGCGCGCTGATCGGAGCTGCGTACGCTCGCGGAATGAGCATCCCCGAGATGGCCGATCGCGCCCGGGGGCTCAAGCGGCGCGATCTCTTCCGTCTCAACCGGATGGGAATGCTGCTCGAGCGCCAGCACTCACCCGCGATATACCTGGAGGAGCCGCTCAGGAACATCGCGAAATCGATAGCATCAGAGAAGCGGTTCGATCAGCTGAAAAGGACGCTGCTCGTCAACACCGTCGACATTAAGCGCGGAACCCAGGTCGTGTGGGGACTGCCGGGTCTGCGCGATGTGAGCGTTGCCGACGCTGTGTATGCATCGTGCGCCTTGCCCGGGTTTTATCCTCCGGGCGACGTCGCTGGGAGACTGTGCGTCGATGGCGGCGTGCTCGACAACCTTCCTGTATCAATCGCGGGGCGCGGGATGGACGCCGTGATCGCGGTGGATACCGGGTCGAGCGACCTCGAACCCGAAAACGACATCGCGACGGCAGGATTCGCGTCCATCTACGTCCGGGCAGCGACGACGATGATGCACGCGCTCCAGCTGGCGCCATTCGCCACCTGGACGCGTCCTCCGATGATTCTGATCAGGCCAAAGGTCAATCACATCGGATGGTTCAGCTTCTCGCACACCGACGAGCTGCTCGAAGCCGGCTACACGGCGGCGATGGAAGCCTGCAAGCATTATGAGGAGTGCATCACCTGGGGCATCGGCGTCTTTCCCCGCAGGGCGATGCAGATCACCGTCGATCGGGAAAAGTGCATCGGCTGCACGCTCTGCACTGCTCTGGCGCCCGACGTGATGGCGATGGATTCTCACCAGAAAGCCTATCCGCTCACGCCGGTCGTGGAGTGGTCGCCGGCAGATGGTGATTTCGTGCACCACTGTCCGACCCTGGCCATCGAGGCGACGCGCCTCGAGATGGGTGCCGGCAGCCACGAGGAAAAGACTACGGTTGATCCTACAAGCGAGCCGACTACAAAGACTGGCTAGGGCGTGTGACTTTAGGGGCGAAAGGCAACAGAACGGGTGCGAGTTCTCAGTAGCACAGATGTTAGTTCTCAGTTCACTACGCCCGCAGTTCAAAACCCTGCCTTGTATTAGATTTCATTCAGCCTGCCGAGCCGCGAAGTCAGTTCGGCAGTGGCTCCGCGCACTACGGCCAGCGCATGACGCGGCCAAGTTCGGTAAAAAACAAAATGACGCATCCGAATTCCTTCGGTAGCCGATCAACGCTGGACGTTGCGGGTCGGCAGTACACGATCTTTCGGCTGGACTCCCTTTCCAAGCTCGCGAACGGGAACGCAGACAGGCTCCCGTTCAGCCTGAAGATCCTCCTCGAAAACCTTCTCCGAAACGAAGACGGCAAGTTCGTAAAGGCCGACGACATCCGAGCGCTCGCGACGTGGGACATGAAGGGCACGGTCGAGAAAGAGATCGCCTTCCGCACGGCCAGAGTGCTGCTCCAGGATTTCACCGGCGTTCCCGCCGTCGTCGATCTCGCCGCCATGCGCGACGCGCTCGCCCGACTCGGCGGCGATCCGCGCTTGATCAATCCGCTGCAGCCGGTCGATCTCGTCATCGATCACTCGGTGCAGGTAGACGAGTACGGAACCGAAGCGGCCTTTCTCATCAACGCTGACTTCGAGTTCCAGCGGAATCAGGAGCGCTACGCTTTCCTCCGCTGGGGGCAGAAAGCGCTGCACAACTTCCGCGTCGTGCCGCCCGATACCGGAATCGTCCACCAGATCAATCTCGAGTATCTGGCGAAGGGAGTTTTCACCGAGGTCGTTGGCAAGCAGACCTACGCGTACCCTGACTCTCTGGTCGGCACCGACTCACACACGACGATGATAAACGGGCTGGGCGTGCTTGGCTGGGGCGTCGGCGGGATCGAAGCGGAAGCGGCGATGCTCGGCCAGCCGGTTTCGATGCTCATTCCACCCGTGGTTGGATTCAAGCTTCACGGCAAGCTTCCACCGGGAGCGACCGCGACAGATCTCGTGCTCACGGTCACCGAGATGCTGCGCAAGAAGAAAGTCGTCGGAAAGTTCGTCGAGTTCTATGGCGTGGGCTTGTCGAGCCTCTCCCTCGCGGATCGCGCGACCATCGGCAACATGTCGCCCGAGTACGGCGCAACGATGGGATTTTTCCCGATCGACGCGGAGACAATCAACTACCTGCGCTTTACCGGACGCGACGAGGCACAGGTGCAACTGGTGGAAGCATACACCAGGGCGCAGGGAATCTTCCGCACCGACGACACACCGGATCCCGCCTTCAGTGACACCCTCGAGCTCGACCTGCGGACAGTGGAGCCGAGCCTGGCGGGACCGAAACGCCCGCAGGATAGAGTTCCCCTCAAGCTGTCGAAGAAGATGTTCAAGGAGGCACTCGCCGCCGATCTCGAGCGGACCGGAACTGTCTCCGCCATTGCGGCAGCGAAGCAGGCGATGAGCGTCGCGGCGTCGCCGCAGCTGTCCCCGTCTGTGGTTGCAACGGATCCCGAGGACCAGGCGGCCCAGCACGCGAGCATTCCGGTCGAGATGAACGGAGAGAAGTTTTCAATTCGACACGGATCCGTAGTGATCGCCGCGATCACGAGCTGCACGAATACGTCGAATCCGAGCGTGATGCTGGCAGCGGGATTGCTCGCCCGGAACGCGGTCGAGAAGGGACTGATGTCAAAGCCGTGGGTGAAGACGAGCCTCGCGCCAGGATCGAAGGTAGTGACCGACTACTTCCGAGCCGCGAACGTGATGGACGCGCTCCAGAAGCTCCGCTTCAACGTCGTCGGCTTTGGATGCACCACTTGCATCGGGAATTCAGGTCCACTGCCGCAGCCGATCGCCGAAGCTGTTGAGGCAAACAAGCTGGTGGTGGCCGCGGTGCTGTCGGGCAACCGCAACTTCGAGGGGCGCATCAATCCGCTCACGCGGTTCAACTATCTGGCATCTCCCCCGCTCGTCGTCGCGTATGCGCTCGCCGGCCGGATGGACATCGATTTCAACACCGAGCCGCTCGGTGTCGGAAAGAGCGGTCCGGTTTTTCTGCGCGACATCTGGCCCGCCCCCAAGGAGGTGGAAGACGAGATCCTCCGCTCGGTGAAAGCCGAGATGTTCAAGGCGCAGTACTCCAACGTCTTTCACGGAGACGACAACTGGCGGAGCCTGCCGGTTCCCGAGGGCGATCTGTACGCGTGGGATCCCGACTCGACCTACGTGAAGAATCCGCCGTTCTTCGACGGGATGACGCTCACGCCACCTGGCATTCGACCGATCAAGGGAGCGCGAGCATTGGGCATGTTCGGAGACTCGATCACTACCGACCATATCTCCCCGGCGGGATCAATTCCAGCCGCCAGTCCGGCCGGCAAATGGCTGATCGAGCAGGGCGTCAAGACGGTCGACTTCAATTCATACGGCGCGCGCAGAGGAAATCACGAGGTGATGATGCGCGGCACCTTCGCCAACATCCGGCTGCGCAACGAGCTCGCCCCGGGCACGGAGGGCGGCTGGACCACGCGCAAGCCGGGCGAGAAGGCAGTCACGATTTACGAAGCGTCTATGGAATACCAGAAGAACGGCGTCCCGCTCGTCATCATTGCCGGCAAGGAGTACGGCACGGGCTCGTCGCGGGATTGGGCGGCGAAAGGCACGCTGCTGCTCGGTGTGCGCGCCGTCATCGCGGAGTCATTCGAGAGGATTCACCGCTCGAATCTCGTTGGGATGGGGGTTGTTCCCCTCGAATTCGTGAACGGGGAGACTCGCGCTACGCACGGCCTCACCGGATTCGAGACATTCGACATCGACGGATTGTCGGATGCGATGAAGCCTCGCCAGGTCGTGACTGTTCGCGCCCGTGGCGCCGATGGCAAGGAGAAGACGTTTCAGGCGGTGTCGAGGATCGACACGCCGGAGGAGATGAGTTACTACCGGCACGGCGGAATCTTGCCGTATGTACTCCGCCAACTCGTCGGGCGAAAGGAAAACTGAAGCAGGCTGCTCAAGAAGCGGTGCTGACGCCGTCCTTTTTCTTCCTCAGCTGGAACTGCGGCATTGAATCGCTTATCTGCTCAGCCAGATCCTCCTCCATCCTCTTCGGGTCGAGCGGCTCCAGCATCGCTCTCAGCTCGGGATCGTCGGCCAGCGTGAGGTTCAGACGGGCGTAGAGACCCGCCACGAGGTGCAGCGTCTTTGTAATCTCCTCCTCCATTCGGAGATTCACCTGCAGCGTCAGCTCCTCGCGCAGCTCACCGATCCTCGACTCGCGGCTCTGCGTCATCAGCACGAAGATCGAGAGAAAGATCGCCTCGAGCGAGACGATCGTGGTAAGCATGCCGAATGGGTACGGATCAAACTTTTTCAGCGCCGAGAACGGCAGGTTCCAGTAGATCCAGCCAATGAAAATGAGCGCGTGGATTACGAGGAACGGCGTGGAGCTGGCGAAGCCGATCATCCGGTCGGCCATGATCTCCATCTTCGAGCGATTGGAAGAGTGCTGTGCCTTGATCGCGCGGAACGCCTTGTTGATGCCGGCGCTGCGGCGCACCCGCCGCTCTCCGGCGACTGGCGTACCTGGTCGAAGATCTCCCGACGTGTGCTCCCCTTGGTCCATATCTCGACTGGAGGCGATACTCTAAGCTAACGCAATCAGCCGGCCACTTCCTGTGCCGGAACAACGCGTTAACCTTTCACTCATGGCTACTACGTCGGCATTCACAATCGGAATCATCCAGGAGGCGGTAACGAACGACGTCGAGACAAACGTCGAGCGGGCGATCGTGCGCATCCGTGAGGCGGCCGAACGCGGCGCGCAGATTGTCTGTCTGCAGGAGTTGTTCAACGCGCCTTATTTCTGCAAGTCCCAGAAGCACGAGCGCTTCGATCTGGCCGAGCCGATTCCAGGGCCGACGATCGAAAGGATGCAGAAAGTGGCGAGGGAGCTCGAGATAGTAATTATCGTACCCATTTTCGAGCGACAGGCCGCCGGAGTCTATCGAAATTCCGCGGCTGTCGTCGACGCCGATGGCTCTCTCCTTGGCGCGTATCGCAAGATGCACATCCCGGACGATCCGCTCTTCAACGAGAAATTCTACTTCACGCCCGGCGACTCTCACGTTGCCGACGACGGCGATCACAAGGGCGCGAACGGATTTCGCGTCTGGAAGACGCGCTACGCGAACGTTGGCGTTCTGATCTGCTGGGACCAGTGGTATCCCGAAGCCGCGCGCATCACCAGCCTGCTGGGCGCTGACATCCTTTTCTATCCCACTGCGATTGGCTGGCATCCTTCCGAAAAGAAAGAATTCGGCGAGGCGCAGGTCGAGGCGTGGCGCACGGCGCAGAGGGCGCACGCGATCGCGAACGGAGTATACGTCGCGGCGCCGAATCGCGTCGGACACGAGGACGAGCCCGGCACCGACGGCATCGAGTTCTTTGGCCACTCGTTTATCTGCGATCCCTTCGGAAGGATTCTCGCTGAGGCGGGGACGGAGCCGGCGGTGCTGGTCGCGACGTGCGACAGAGCACTCATCGAGAGCACGCGTCGCAACTGGCCGTTTCTGCGCGACAGGCGCATCGACGCGTACGCTCCGATCCTCAACCGCTACATCGGATGAAGAAAAAAGGCCCTAGTCCCGCGGGCAAGCGCAAACCGAGCGCCGCTCCACAAGGACGCGGCGCTTTGACTATGGAGCTTTCGCTGGGCAGACGCATGCCAGCGGAGTGGGAGAAGCACGACGCGACGTGGATTGCGTGGCCACACCACGAACCCGACTGGCCGGGCAAGCTCGCGCCCATACCATGGGTGTACGCCGAGATCGTCCGCGCGCTCAGCGATTACGACCGCGTCGAGATTCTGTGTCACGACGCGACAGTTGTGGACAGTGCACGTGCGATGTTGGCCGCGCACGGCGTGAACGAGCGTCGCTATCGCCTGCATACTGTCTCAAACGATCGGGTGTGGCTCCGCGATTCGGCGCCGACTGGGGTGTTGCGCGCGGACGGACGAGTCGAGCTGATCAACTGGGGATTCAACGGTTGGGCGAAGTACGACAACTACAAGAGAGACGCCGGAATCGGCGCCGAGCTCGAGCGCATCACCGGATTACCGCGGATCGTACCAATTCGGCCCGACACCGGAGAACGCCTCATCCTCGAAGGCGGAGGGATCGAGGTAAATGGCGCCGGCAGGATGCTCGTCACCGAAGAATGGCTTCTCACTCCTGTTCAGGTCCGGAATCCAGGAATGCTGGCCGGGGACTACGAGAAGGCCTTCGATGAGTATCTGGGCGTGACCGACACTATATGGCTGGGCGAGGGCGCGGTTGGTGACGACACTCACGGGCATGTAGATGATATCGCTCGGTTCAGTTCGCGCGATACGGTTATTCTGGCGTACGAGCAGGATCCGTCCGACGAGAACCACGCGCGATCGGTGGACAACCTCCGGCGCCTCCAGCTCGCCGCCAAGAAACGTCCCCTGCGGATAGTCACGATTCCCTTCCCTCGCCCTCTAACGATGAATGGCGAGAGGCTCCCGGCGAGCTACGCGAATTTCTACATTGCCAATGGCGCCGTTCTTGTACCGACATTCAACGATCCCGCCGATCGCGTGGCGCTCAACGGAATCGCTGAGGCGTTTCCGCGTTACACAGTGATCGGCATACACGCGGTGGATCTGGTGTGGGGACTCGGCACGCTCCACTGCCTGACACAGCAGCAACCCTCCGGCACGGCCGGGAAGCAATGAAGATCACAAAGAGATGAAGATCACACTGACCGGCGAAGAATCTCTCAGGCTGGAACCGACGTCCGACCAGCTGACAATCGAAGCGCCCACGTCTGACGTTCAGTACTCGGCGTTTCACATGCTCGGCAGCGCGCTCGGCGCGTGCACGTTATCTGTGTTGCAAAGCTGGGCCTCAAACAAGAACCTCGGAGTCAATGACCTCAAGATCGATGTGAGTTGGGACTTCGTGGAGGGACAGCATCGCGTCGGGTCGATGAAGGTGCGGCTACTGTGGCCGAGCCTCTCCGCGGAGCTGTGGCCGAGGGCGATCCGCGCGGCGAATCTGTGTGCGATTCACAACACGCTGACGCATCCGCCGCAGATCACAGTCGAGGCTGTCGGCGTGGAGTCGCCGCCAATTGAGGCATCAGCGTGACCACCGTTCCAGTCGTCCGATTTACTGTCGCCGGCCAGGAGGCGCACAATCATCCTGTTGCATCGACGATTGGTGAACCGGGCAGGCGTTACACGGTGATCTATGACGGTCACTGCAAGGTGTGCGGGCGGATGGTGAAGATGCTGACAAGGTGGGATCGGAATCACGAGCTCGAAATCATTCCGTCGCAGGCGCCGGGGATTCGCGAGAGGTTTCCGTGGATTCCTCCGCGGGCTTACGTGGAGTCGGTGCAGGTGGTGCGGACGAGAGACGGAAAGACGTGGCAGGGAGCGGCGGCACTCGAGGAGCTTCTGAAGATTCTGCCGAGAGGGCGGGTGATCTCGTGGTTGTTCAAGATTCCGCTGGTGCGCCCGCTTGTCGATCTGTTCTACAGATGGTTCGCGCGGAATCGGTACAGGTTCGGTTGTGGCGAGCACTGTCAGGTGCGCCAGGCGGATCTGGATTATGGTGATGGGTGACCCGACTGGCTTGACGTAATCGGCCGGAGGCAACATCATCCTGATGGCGCTGATCCGCGCCCAACCTCTTGAGACTTCGCCCCAGCCGGAGTCCTGTGAGAGGCAAAGGGGGGCACACTCCCGGATTGGTTTCGTCGGTCCTTTGCGTCACCATGGCGCGCTGCTGGGGAGAACGCCGTGGTGCATCCAAAGGAGAAATGACGATGCCAACCAACAAGGATCTCAAGCGCCTCGTTCGCGCTCGCATGAGAAAGACGGGCGAAGCCTACACCGCCGCCCGCACACACATCATCAAGAAGCCCAAGGCACTGACGAAATCAGTGGACTACGCCGCGCTTGCGGGCATGAGCGACGAGAAAGTCGAGGCGAAGACCGGGTGCACGTGGGAACGGTGGGTGTACGCGCTCGACCGAAAGGGCGCCGAGCGGATGTCGCATCGCGATATCGCCGCGCTGGTGAGTGAAAAGTACAAGGTCGATGGATGGTGGTCGCAGACGGTCACCGTCGGCTACGAGCGCATCAAGGGGCTCCGCGCACGCGGGCAGCGCCGCGACGGCACTTACGAGGCGGGCAAGTCCCGTACGTTTAACGTGCCTGTGACGGCGCTGTTCGATGCCTGGGCAAACGCGAGGGTGCGTCGCCGGTGGCTGAACGGCGAGAGCGCGAAGGTCCGCACAGCCACGGCGCCGAAATCGATGCGGCTCGGCTGGACAGACGGCAGCATCATCGCAGTCGGATTCACCGCGAAGGGGAAATCCAAGAGCTCCGTGGCGCTGGCGCATACCAAGCTGCCCGATCGAGAGACGGCAAACCGTTTCAAGGAGTACTGGTCGAATCGGCTGGATGCACTCGGTGAGGTTTTGTCCGAGAGTTAGGTGCCGACTCTCCGGCACTTAGCTGTGGCGTTAGTTAAAAAAGGCCCCGCACTATCGCGGGGCC
>JALYKQ010000180.1 GCA_030774675.1 Gemmatimonadota bacterium
TTCGCTCTACAGCGTCTCCTAAGTAGTTGATTTCTAAAGGCACACGGTTCTAGCTCCATAGCACCACCGCGCCCCCCTTTTTTCGCCAGCGGCTTCCTTCAAGTCTCGTTATCGAAAGTCCCTCGGCATCCGCATCGGTGCACGCCTCACCGTTTCGGGCCGCGGCACTTCCGATGAACGCTAGCGACTACACGGGAGTAATCCGGCGGTGGGAGCGCGCATCGGCCTGACGGTCGGTTCGATTCCTGTGCGGGTCACCACGTCTCGCAGGGCTCGACGTGGTTTCGTCCGATGATTCTCAGGCGCTCAGGCTTTCAGCCTCGCCCTTCGGTCACGATTCTTATCCGGCTCACAACTCGCTCTTGAGAGGCTCATCGCTCAATCCAAGACAATGCTGCGAAGCGTGACAAGGGAGGTCCAAGGGCACTGCGGACTTGCTCGATTGGATCCCGAGACGGGCGTATACTTTCGCCTTCGGTAAGCGATCTCCGCTTAGGCTCATCTGCGAAGGAGAGACCGATGGGTTCGAAACGCTTCAATCGGCGGGAACTCCTGAAGAGCGGCGCCACGCTAGCCGGTGGTTTCACCCTGGGAGGCGCGGCACCCGCGCTCGGCCAGGAAGCCATGACACATGCATCCCCGCCCATGATCAAGGGCGACAAGGATGGTCAAATCGCCTACGGCGATCGCTCTAGGCATGTGAAGTCGGTCCGCATCCCCCACGGCGGCCGGCCGTCGCCTGATGACTTCGGGCTTACGTTTCATGTGGCAACGCCGCTTCAAGACTCCGTCGGGGTGATCACGCCATCCTCGCTCCACTACTTCGCGACGACTCGTGGATCCTTCCTCCCGGACATCGATCCGCGGGAGCATCGCTTCATGATCCACGGCCTGGTCGACCGTCCGCTGACCTTCACCATGGAGGACTTGAAGCGCCTCCCGTCCGTCACCCGCCTTCATTTCATCGAGTGCGCAGGGAATCGATCGTCGCGGAGAGCGAAAAACGTTCAAGAAACGCACGGCATGACGAGTTGCGCCGAGTGGACCGGCGTGCTCCTCTCGACGCTGCTCAAGGAGTGCGGACTGAAAGGCGGGGCATCCTGGTTCGTCGCAGAAGGGGTGGAGGAAGTGAAGGGCGCGTCGAGCATGCCGATCGCCAAGGCGATGGACGACTGCATCGTGGCCTACGGCATGAACGGCGAGGCCGTGCGGCCTCAGAACGGATTTCCGCTGCGGCTGATGGTCCCCGGCTTCGAGGGAATTTTTCACACCAAGTGGCTGCGACGAATCAAGATCGTCGATCGGTACTACATGAACTACAACGACTATGGGCATCTTCATGAGGACGCGAAAGAGAAAGATGCGGCATTGAGTTACCAGATCGGGCCCAAGTCGGTCATCACGTTCCCTTCGGGCGGACAACAGCTGCCCGGCAAGGGTTTCTACGAGATCAGCGGCCTGGCCTGGTCCGGTGGCGGCGCTATCAAGCTGGTGGAAGTGTCTATCGACGGCGGCAAGAAATGGAACAAGGCTGAGTTCAAGGGAACGCCACAGCGTATGGCCCATGCCCGTTTTGCCTATCAGTGGAATTGGGACGGAAACGAAACGGAGCTCCAGTCGCGCTGCACGGACGAGATCGGTCAGGTTCAACCGTCGCGCGCACAGATCGCCAAGTTCTGGAACAAGCCCTTCGATGAAACATTCAGCGTGCCGGGGTTGGACAACAGCATTCAGCCTTGGAGGATCGCCAAGGACGGGAGCGTGACCAATGGGAACGCGTAGGGTTTTCCTCATTGCGTTCGCGTTCGCCTTGCTGATCGGCGTCTCCGCGCTGGCGCAGGGGCCTACCTATGGAGTGGGACGCACGCCGACCGCTGAGGAAATCCGCGCGTTGGATATCTCCATCGGCCCGACCGGAGAAGAACTCCCGCCGGGAAAAGGCACTGCCAAGGAGGGCGCGCAGGTCTATCGCGCGAAGGGATGCGCGGGATGCCACGGCGCGGCGGGGATAGGCGGTACGGCGCCCAATCTAAAAAGCAAAGATCCCAAGAATCCTGACGTCTGGGCGCGAGGGCGAATCCTGCCGCTTCGCGCGCCGTTCGCAACGACGGTCTGGGATTACATCAATCGCGGGATGCCCCTCAATAGAGAGGGGACGCTAACGGCCGATGAGGTCTACGCGTTGACGGCGTATCTGCTCAACATCAACGATGTCATCCCGGAAGACGAGACACTGGACGCCCAGAGTCTGCCGAAGGTCAAGATGCCAATTGGTGACAAATACGCTTCCCTACCTGATTGGAAGCCCAGGACGCCAAGGCTCAAAGGTTATCCCTACTAGCGTCGGGCGGTAATGCACGTCGTAGTGGCCGTCACGCCGGCTCACCCGGCTCGCCGGAGCCTCTCCAAACGACGGAACCAGCCGTCCAGCTGGTTCCAACTGGCGAAAGTTAGGGTCACCAACCTCCGCTCGCGTATCGTGTTTCTGGCGCGAGCTACGGTTGGCTTCGCCGAGGGCGCCGAAGCCTGAAAGGCGAAGATCCGGTCGTTGATGTTGTCGTTGTGC
>JALYKQ010000181.1 GCA_030774675.1 Gemmatimonadota bacterium
GGCTGGTCCTTGGCTCCGCCAATGAAGATGTCGTCGAGCCCGTCACCGTTCACGTCCGCGACCGCCATCAGAGGACCCTCGGTCGACAGCATCTTCGGCATCAGCGGCTCACGATCGAAGTCGACGAAATCGTTTTCGTGGTGCACGAACGGGAACGTCGTCTGCTGCGTGACGTCGGCCAGGAGCTGGGCTACCGGCTTCGGAGATGCCGCCTTGGCGCTGGCTGCCTCCGACTGCTTCACCGTGATCCGCTGGTTGGCGGGAACGTTTGCGAGCGTGCTCACCCGACCGTCCGGCCACTCCACCGTCATCGACTTCACCGTATCGATCTTCCCGAGACCGAACGTCAGCACATAGTCGACACTCGACTGGAACCCGCGCGTCGGTGACAGCTCCTGAAACAGCTTTTGCTTCCCGTTCTCAAGTGTGACCTTCGACCCGACGCCAAACCGGTTGCCACCGTCACCCTCTAGTTTCACCTCTAAGTAGTGGTTCTCCTTTAGAAGGGTACGCGCGTTGTTCCTGTAGACGAAGGCTTCATCGTTGACGTTGTTGACGATGAGATCGAGTGCTCCATCGCCATCCAGATCCACGTACGCGGCGCCATTCGCGAAGCTCGGCGTGCTCAATCCCCAATTGGATGCTTCGTTGGTGAAGGTGAGGTCGCCCTTGTTGCGGAAGGCGTAGTGCTGGAGCTTGGTCGACCCCATCGCGTCGGTCAGAGCCTTGAAGTCGACGCGCTTTCCTTTCGTCGCCGTCAACATCGTTTGCTCGCTCGCCAGGAAGGCGACATAGTCCTGCGACGTCACGTCCTTGGCGATCCCGTTCGTGATGTAGATGTCCTTGTAGCCGTCCAGATCGAGGTCAGCGATAAGAGCGCTCCAGCTCCAGTCGGTTCGCGCCACACCCGCCATCTGTCCAATGTCGCTGAAGGTGCCGTTGCCGTTGTTGAGCTGCAGCATGTTGCGCATCAGCTGGTAGTGATAGCCGTTCTTCACCTTGGCCTGGTAGACATCGTAGCCCTCGAACGCTGAGGTGGTTCTCAGACGGTACTCGTCCTCCGGCAACATGTCGGTGGTGTAGATGTCCGCCCAGCCGTCGTTGTTGATGTCGGCGATGTCGAGCCCCATCGAGAAGTAGCTGAGATAGGGCAGTTGCTGGTCGAGCTGCTCCTTGAACGTCCCATCGCGGTTGTTGATGTAGAGGTAGTCGCGCTCGAAGAAATCGTTGGAGACGTAGATGTCGGGCCAGCCGTCGCGATTCACGTCGCTCGCGACTACGCCAAGTCCGAAGGCGATCTCGCTGCCAAAGATTCCGGCCGTCTCGCTGACGTCGGTGAAATGTCCGTTGCCGTCGTTGTGAAAGAGCTTGTGTCCCCCGAGCTTGTCCCGGACGCGGCGGATATTGCGGAGACCGAAGCTGTTGACGGGCCGGAACGAGTTATTGACGAGATAGAGATCGAGATTCCCGTCGCGGTCGTAGTCGAAGAACGTCGCCTGGGTCGAGTACCCTTCATCCGCGATGCCATATTGGCTGGCCTCTTCGCTGAACGTCGGAATGCCGTCCTGCCCAGAGCCCTTGTTGATGTACAGCTCATTCGCTCGGCGCTTGCCAGGGATGTTTCCCGCGAAGCAGACATAAATATCCAGCAGGCCGTCGCCGTTGACATCGGCAAAGGTCACTCCGGTCGCCCAGGATCCTTTCCCGCCGACACCGGCCTGGTCCGTGATGTCCTGGAACTGGAAGTGCCCCTTGTTCAGGTATAGCCGGTTGCCGTGCTCGTTGGAGGTGAGCATCAGCTCGGGAAGACCGTCTCCATTGAGGTCGCCAACGCCGACGCCACCGCCGTTGTAGAAGTTCCGGTAGGTGAAGACGTTCAGGTCCGGCGTGTCCTCCAGCCGATTGATGAAGCGGACGCCCGTGTAGCTCGAGGGCATTTGCGTGAAGAGGCGCCCGCCGACGGGAGGTGCCTTACCGCTCGAGAGATTCTGCTTCGGCTCGCCCTGCTCGCTACAGGCGGCGGCGAGGTACAGCGCGGGAAGAAAACAACAGAGCCTCAGCCTCAAGGCCGACTTCATCGATCGTTTGACCACCCTGGGTGCACGAACCTTCACAGAAGGTCGGACCCGTTAGCACATCATGGCCTGTTCCCGGGAGGGAACAGGCCATGATGGAAAGAGAAAAAGTTTGACTGCCGGAATCAGTATCCCGGATTCTGCACGAGCAGAGGGTTCACGTCGATCTGGACCTGCGGAATCGGAAACAGGATCACGTATGCCGGCGACGCAGTCTTGTAGGCCCACGGCAGGTTGTACTTGTTGGTTCCACCCTGCGAGGCGCCGATTCTGATCAGATCCGTGCGGCGCTTGCCCTCGGCCGTCAGCTCGAACAGGCGCTCGGCGAGAATCGAGTCGCGAAGCTGGACCTGCGTGAGTGCCGGCGAGAGCGGCTTGGGCGTCGTCGGGAATGCCCGCGCCCGCGTGGTGGAATTGATCAGCGCGATCGCCTGGACCGTCTGGCCCAGCTCGTTCATTGCCTCCGCCTTGATCAGATCGATCTCGGCGAGCCGGAAATGAGCGTAGTCGTTGCCATTGTCCTGCTGGACGTGCGCAGGATCGTAGGGCCACTTGGTGATCCGGACGCCAGCACCTTCGGTTGCAGCCGTCTCGTTTCCGATGTTCGGATCGAAGACCAGAGGATTACCCTGACGGTCCTTGACCGGTGCTCCGGTCTCGACGTTGTACTGAAGTCCGGCCAGGAAAATCTGGCGGCGGATGTCGTTCGGGTCGAAGGCGTTGTAGGTCTCCGCCAGAGTCGCGAAGCCGTTCCATGGCGACGGCGTGAACTGGGTGTAGTGCAGCGCACGCATCAGGAAGTTCAGCCCCAGACCGCTCTGGTTGAGGAACTTCACTGCCATGATGATCTCGCGGGAGCTGTAGTTATCCGCCGTGAAGTTGTGTCTCCAATTGCTCTCCAGCTGGTAAGCCGCCGTCGAGTTGAGGATGCGGTCGGCCGCCGTGATTGCATCCTGCCAGCGGGCGGTTCCCTTCGTCAGTCCGGTCGCGTTTACCGTCCCCGTGTACACTTGTGCATTGAGGTAGATGCTGGCGAGGATCGCGTCGGCGGCGCCCTTGGTCAGGCGGCCGTTCATGTCCGCCGACCACGTGACCGGGAGATCAGCGCGCGCCGCAGTCAGCTCGTCCTCGATGAACTTGAACACTTCGGCGCGCGTATTCTGCGCCCTCGGCATGATCGCGACATCGGTCACGATCGGCACGCCACCGAAGAGGTCCATCAGCAGATAGTAGTAGAACGCACGGAGTGTCCGCAGCTCCGCAGTAACGATGGCCTTGGAGCCGAAGTTGACGTTCTCGATTCCAGCCAACACGACGTTGGCTTTGGCGACGCCCTGGAACAGGTTCACCCACGCCGAGTTGATGTTGTCGAGGCCGGCGGGGCTGTTCGGCGTGAAGGTCTGGCGGTGGATGTCGAGCCACTTGCCGCCATCGAGCCAGTCCTGGCCGCGAGTCGGGACGATCATCTCGTCGGTGCTGATCTCGCTGATGTTGTAGGCCTCATCGGTGGTGCTCCGCAGCTGCGCGTAGACCGACGCGAGGCCTCCGATCACTTCGTCTTCGTTGCGGTAGAAGTTTTCGGGGGTGATGGCGCTTTCCGGAGTTTCGGTAAGGTCCGTGCACGCCGGGGCGAGGAGCAGCGCGGTAATGACCGCCGCTAGTCCCATGGATTTCGTCATAATTGGTTTCCTAGAAAGCGACACGGAGGCCTCCCGTAAATGTGCGACCACGAGGATAGTGAAGATAATCGATCCCGCGCGGCGCGATTCCTGGCAGTTGTGTATGGACTTCCGGATCGTAGCCGGAATAGTCGGTAAAGAGGAGCAGATTGTCCCCCGAGAGGAACACACGGGAATTCCTCGCGGTACCCGTGAAGCTCGGAAGGTCGAAGGTGTAGCCGATGGTGATGTTCTGTAAGCGTGTGTATGTGCCGTCCTCAATGTATCGGGACGAGTACTTCGCCGGCTCGTGAATCTCCGACGGATCCGTCAGCGCTGACAGGAGGAAGTTCTTATCCTGGAGCGCGTTCCCCTTCTGGGCATAGACGAGCGCTGTGTTGTTGAAGATCTTCTGGCCCGCGACTCGGTTGATCAACATGCTGAAATCGAACTTCTTCCAGTTTCCGTTGGTCCGAAGTCCCAGGCTGTAGTCCGGGAACGCGTTGCCGAGGATGATATCATCATCACTGGTCAACTTGTCGGCCTGCACCTGACCGTCGATGACGCGGCTTAGTTCCTTGCCGGTGGTGTCACGGGTAACGGTGTAGCTATTGAACAGCTGGTGGCCCGCCGCATCGAAGCCAACGAACTGAGGTCCCCAGAACGTGCCGAGGGGCTGGCCAGGCAGGATCCGCTGGGTGAACTGGTTGGATTGGCCCTGACCGCTTGCCAGGGCTGTTGTAATGAATCCTTTGCCGCCCAAGTCGACGACTTCATTGTTGTCGTGCGAGAATACAAACCCAGCCGAAACGTTCATCTCGGAGCGCTGGAGCACCAACCCGTCCAGGGACAGCTCAATGCCTTTGTTCCTGATCCTTCCAACGTTCTCGAGCCGGGTCCCAACGACTGCTGGTTGCGGCACGTTGACTTCTAATAGAAGGTCCTTGGTGTTCTTGACGTAGTACTCGAGGCTGCCGTTCAAGCGGTTGTTGAGGAACCCATAATCGAGCGCAAAGTTGGTCTGGGCCGTCTCTTCCCACTTGAGGTTCGGATTCGGATTTCTGATCGGCGTGATGCCCGTCACCGGCTGATCGCCGAATGCGTAGCGCGAGCCACCATCGGCGGCCAGCAGAATCAGAGAGGAATATGGCGCTACCGCCTCATTGCCCTGCTTCCCCCACCCGGCGCGCAACCGCAGCTCCGAGAACGGTCCGGTCCTCATGAACGACTCCTGACTGAGTCGCCACGATCCGGAGATCGCGGGGAAGACCGCCCACTTGTTGCCCTCTCCGAACGCTGACGATCCATCGCGCCGGAGCACGCCCGTCAGGAAGTACTTTTCGTTGAAGCCAAGGTTGGCCCTGGTAAAAAACGAAACGAGCCGCCTGTCTGTCTTGAACGAGTAGGGCGGCTCGAGCTCAATTCCACTGCCGAGGCTGTTGAAGGTGAATGCGTCGGTGAGGTAGTCCCTCGTTTGAACTCCGAACTCGTTCAGAGTCGTCTGCCCGAACTCATAGCCACCCACGATGTCGAGATCTCGGCTGGCGGTGAAAGTGGGATGGTAGGTCAGAAGTGTCTGGATCGTCTTGGTTGTATTGTCGCGATTCGCGCGATTCGCCAGTCCGTTGAAGGTGGCGCCCGCAGCGCTGGCTCTCGGCATGTAGAAGTTCCGATCGCCCGCTGTGCGATCGACGCCGATTGCAACACGGGCGGTGAGGCTCGGAAAGATGTCGAAGTCGCCCGACATGTTGCCTAGGGTCCGGTCCGAGGTGCCCTTATCCAGAACCTGATTGGCCAGCGCCACTGGGTTGCGCACGGACTGAGCTCCGGTTCCGATCTCGTAGTAAGTGACGACTCCCGTCGTTGGATCAGTGACCGTGACGGGGTGGGTGGGATTGAAGTTCACCATATTGATGAACACCCCGCCCTCGAATCCGCCGTTCTCCTCGTACGGGAGATAATCGTTGATGATGTGCGATCCGGTGAGATTGAGGGCCATCCGCAGGCGGCCGTCGATGGCATTGTGGCTGCCGTTGACTCGCGCCTGGTAGCGCCGCATTCCGTTGGCGATCACGATCCCCTGCTGATTGAAGTAATTCAGCGAGGCACGGTACTGGGTATTGGCTGAGCCGCCCGAGAAGGAAAGGTTGTGATTCATGGTCGGAGCGGTGCGGAAAAGCTGATCCTGCCAATTGGTGCTTTCCGTTCCCTGCGCGGTAATTGCGACGGGAAGGATATTACCGAGCGCCACCTGAGCCTTGATGAAGTCCCGATACTGGCTGCCGCTCACTAGGTCGAGGCGCTTGTAGGGCGAGGACATGCCGGCCTGGATTTCGTATTCCATGGTCGGTCCGCCGGCGCCGCCGTGCTTCGTCTCGATCAGAATTACTCCGTTGGCGCCGCGCGCTCCGTAGATCGCCGTCGCGGCAGCATCTTTCAGAATCGTGATCGATTGAATGTCGGCCGGGTTGAGCAGATTCATCGGGTTGCGGGGCAGTGGAGCAGTGCCCATGGTGGTAGCCCCGCCCGGCTCGGCGGACTCGTCTGCGCTCAGCGGAACGCCGTCTACAACGTAGAGCGGTTGATTGCTGGCGCTGATCGACGTGCCGCCGCGAATCAAAATCTGTGCGCCCGCGCCGGGCTCACCGCTGTTCTGGGTCAGCTGGACTCCCGTTGCGCGACCCTCGATCAGATTGGTCACGTTTACGGGCGCGGCGGTCTGGGCCTGGTCGGCGTCGATCGTCGAGATCGACCCGGTAATGGCGAGACGACGCTGCGTGCCGTATCCGGTCGTCACGACTTGTTCGAGGACTGCTGCCTGACGCTCGACCGGGAACACCACCGCGACCGTTGCTCCGGGCGTGACGGTAACGACCTGAACCGGCGCGGCAAACCCGATCCGGCGCACTCTTACTGTCTGGGCTCCGGCGGGCACGCCAACGATGGTGAAGGTACCGTCGGCTCCGGTGACCGCGCCGCGCCGGGTGCCTTCGACTACGACAGCCACATCAGCGACTGGCTGCTGCGTCTGGGCGTCAACCACCCGTCCGCTGATGATGCCTGTGGGGACTTGTGCGCCTAGTCGGACCGAACAAACAAGTCCTACGACCAGCGCGAGAATGAGACGACGAACTACTGCCATACGGAGGTCCTCCACGAGGGTGGGGATGTGGAATTACGCTCTGCTTGGGTGGGGCCGGGCGCGCGAAGCTCGCCGTGTTCCTGGGATGTCCGGAACCGGCGAGGTCGTGCTGCCCCGCATCACAAACGCATGGCCTTAAATGCTGTCCCGTCATGGAATTGTCAAGAAGGATTATGGAAAGTGCGGCGGGGGAAGTTCACGGGCCGGCGAGGCGTTGCGCCCTTCGTCTCCCCGACCTAGAATCCCGCTAAGGGGGAAAATCCGAATGAAGCCGATGTACCTGCGCTCGGTCGAGGAGCACGAAGCAGCTGAGCCGCACGCAACTATGTTCAGCCAGATGCGGGGAGCGGGGATTCCGATCCCGCAGATCCTGCATCTCTTTGCCTTCAAGCCAGAGCGAACCGATCACCTGGCGCGATTCACCCAGGAAGTGATGCGCGGTCCGTCCCCGCTCCTTCCCGGCCAGCGCGAACTGATAGCCGCGCTCACTTCCAAGCTCAACCAGTGCCTCTTTTGAATTGGCTCCCACGCCGCGGTCGCGGCGGAGCTGCTGGGCGATCGGGATCTCGTTGAAGGCGTTCTAAACGATGTCGAGACCGCGCCCCTTTCGGAGAAGGATCGCGCGATCTACTCCTTCATCAAGAAGATGGTTGCAGACTCCACTTCCATTGGGCAGGAAGACGTTGATCGGGTGCGTAAGGCCGGCTGGTCGGATGAAGCTCTCTATGACGCCATCACCGTCTGCTCGCTGTTCCAGTTCTACAACAATTGGATCGACGCTAGCGGAGTGAGCGACATGCCCGCGATGGCCTACGAGATGTCCGGCCATCGCCTCGCGACTCAAGGCTACGCGTCCAGCACTCGCGGCGCGGTGCGATAGTTCTTTAGCTGCCAGCCTTGCATTTCTGCCGGTACGGCGGACGGGGTCCTTTACGGCCGCAGTCCTCGCTTGCGGCTTCGCCGCCCCGCGCCGGGACGGCGCTAGCTGCGGATAGCGTCCTTAAGAGGACCCCGTCCGCCTTCCCACTTGATGCAACGTTGACGCTTTCATCTCGATCGCGCCTCTTTGCGCGTTGGTCCGAGACTGCTCGC
>JALYKQ010000182.1 GCA_030774675.1 Gemmatimonadota bacterium
ATGCCGACGAAAGTGAGCAGCAATCCGTAGCCGCTCGCTCCCGTGTGCAGCACGTCCCGCGCGACCACTGGCATCATGGTCAGATATTGGAAGCCGAATATCGAGTACACCGCGATCACCCCCATCAGTCCCGACACCGATCGCGAGCTGCGGATGTAGTCCACCCCTTGCTTCAGCTGCCTTGCGGGAGAGACGAGGTGCTGCACCGGCGTCCACGCAGGGAGCCTGATCCGCGCGAGACTGGCGAGAACAGCGAAATAACTGAGTGCGTTGATGCCGAAGCACCAGGCGAGGCCGTATTTGGCCAGAATGATCGCGGCAATCGAGGGGCCGACGATTCGAGCGAGATTGAAGCCGCCCGAGTTGAGCGCGATCGCGTCGACAAGATCCTCGCGCGCCACCAGCTCGACGATCATCGCCTGGCGCGCCGGAATCTCGAACGCCGAGATCACGCCTCCTAACGTCGTCAATATGAGCAGCCATCCAACGTTGATCCGGCCGGTCCAGGTGAACCACCAGAGTGCGGCCGCCTCGACTAGCAGCAGCGCCTGACAGATGATGACGATGCGGAGCTTGCTGCGGCGGTCGGCTACCACGCCACCGTAAAGCGAAAGCAGGAGCACCGGAAAGCTACCGGCCGCACTGACCAGTCCCACCATGAACGCGCTGTTGGTGAGCTCCAGCGCGAGCCACCCCTGCCCCACCTGCTGCATCCATGTTCCGATCAGGGAGACAGTCTGGCCTGTCCAGAACAATCGGAAATTCCGGTGGACCTGAAGTGTCCTGAAAGGATTGATGGGTCGTCTTGCTGACCGCGCCGGCGTGAGGGGCATTGCCGAGCATTATACACGCCCCGTGCCCGGGTTGTATGTTAGAGACATGCGCTTCCACACCTACTCGAAGTTCAGCCCGGAAGCTGCTGATGCGGTCGATCTTCAGGCGCTGCTGGACAAGCTCGCGGATTTTCTGCTGCAATCGGGATTCGCGGGCGGTCAGAACTTCAATCCCTACTTCGACGACTTCGACTCGGAGCCTGACCGGTCGGTCGAAGCGCTTCGCCAGGCGATTCTCGATGCGCTGATAGAAAGCGGCCAGTTCACACCCGAGCTACTCGCAGCGCTGCGCGGCGACGGGAACAAGGAATCACAGGAGAAGCTGAGCGAGCTGCTGGACAGTCTCATTCAGAAGCTGGCGGCCGAGGGCTACCTCAACCTGCAGGCTCCCCCACAAATGCCAGCTGGTCATCAGCCCGTGACTGGAAAGGGTAGCATCGCCCAGGCCGCTTCGAAAAGCGTGCAGTTCAATCTCACCGACAAAGGGATCGACTTTCTCGGCTACAAGAGTCTTCGGCATATCCTGAGCTCACTGGGTAAATCGAGCTTCGGCGCGCACGATACTCCACAACTCTCGACCGGAATCGAAGCAGACGGCTACAGCAAGGAGTACGAGTTCGGTGACGTGCTCAACATCGACGTAAACGAGACGCTTAAGAACTCACTCGCGCGCACCGGGTCGATCGAAGTCCCGATGGATCTCGATTACTCCGACTTGATGGTCCGCCAGGCCGAGTACCGTTCGTCGTGCGCGACGGTGCTGATGCTCGACACATCTCATTCGATGATCCTGTACGGCGAAGACCGTTTCACTCCCGCCAAGAAGGTCGCGCTCGCGCTCACGCATCTGATCCGCACCCAGTTTCCGGGGGATACGCTACAGGTCGTCCTCTTCCACGACTCGGCCGAGGAGATCCCGCTGTCGACGCTGCCACAGGCGCAGGTCGGCCCTTATCACACCAACACCGCGGAAGGACTCAAGCTGGCGCGCCGGCTCCTCATGGCCCAGAAGAAAGACATGCGGCAGATCGTGATGATTACCGACGGCAAGCCAAGCGCAATGACGATGCCGAACGGACAGATCTACAAGAACTCAATGGGGCTGGACAGCACCGTCATCGCCACTACCCTGCGGGAGGTTGCGAACTGCCGGCGCGCCGGTATTCTGATCAACACCTTCATGCTGGC
>JALYKQ010000183.1 GCA_030774675.1 Gemmatimonadota bacterium
GAGCATCAGCGCCTGCTGTCGCTTCTCGACGCCTCCAACCAGAGGTGGGCATCACATGCGCCGGTCCTCGCCTTCGCTGTTGCACGGTTGAAATGGACGAAGACCGGAAAACCGAACCGACACGCCCAATTCGATACTGGAACGTCATGGGGATACCTGGCGCTCGAAGCCCGCAAACTCGGACTTTACGCGCATGGGATGGGAGGCTTCGATGTCGAGCGCAGCTACGACGTCCTCAATATCCCGCGCGACGCCTACGAGGTGATGGCCGCTATTGCCATTGGCTACTACGGCGATCCGGCCACATTGGTGGAGAGAGACCGGACGCGCGAAAAACCGAGCGGACGCAAGCACGTCTCTGAATTCGCCTTTCACGGCGCTCTTCCGGCCCAGCCGTGACTCTGGCGACCACCGGTATTCACCACGTAACAGCAATCGCCAGCGACCCGCAACGCAATCTCGATTTCTACGCCGGCACGCTCGGTATGCGCCTGGTGAAACGCACCGTCAACTTCGACGATCCCACCACTTATCACTTCTATTTCGGCGATGCAACAGGAACACCCGGCACCATCCTCACTTTCTTCCCCTGGCCCGATGCTCGCCGCGGACGACAGGGTGCGGGGCAGGTTGCCGTCACGTCGTTCGCGATTCTGCCGAGCTCGGTGGGTTTCTGGATCGAGCGGTTCATCAAGTACCACGTCGAATTCAGCCAGCCTGTATCGCGCTTCGACGACGAGCGCGTCATTGCCTTTAAGGATCCTGACGGATTCATGGGGGAGTTGGTAGCTCACCCAAGGGTAGAATCGCGCCCAGGGTGGCACAGTGCGGCGGTGCCCGTCGATCATTCCATTCGAGGCATTTATTCCGTCACTCTCTGGCAGGAAAGCTGTGAGCTCACCGGGAAACTTCTCACGGACACGCTCGGCTTCCACGCGGTGCGTGAGCAGGCCAGCATCTTTCGTTATGCTGCGCGAACCATTGACATCGGCTCGATCGTGGACCTGAGACAGGTTCCCGGTCTGTGGCCGGGAGTGATGGGAGCCGGAACCATCCATCACGTCGCGTTTCGCGCCGAGGACGACGCTGCACAAAAGAAGACGAGGGCCGAGCTGGTAGAGCTCGGCTTCAACGTCACTCCGCAGATAGACCGCGACTATTTCCACTCCGTGTATTTCCGTGAGCCGGGAGGGGTGTTGTTCGAGATCGCGACCGACCCGCCGGGCTTCACCGTGGACGAGCCCACGGAGTCCCTCGGCCAGGCGCTCAAGATTCCGCAATGGCTCGAGTCCCGGCGGTTCGAGATAGAAGCCCTCCTCCCGAATATCCGGCTTCCGCTGGAGCTGCGCGGTCCCAATGCCTGACTACGGGTGAACGGCTAACTTCTGAACATGTCGAAAACCCCATCGCTCGATGACCTCTGCATCAATGCCATTCGCGTGTTGTCCATGGACGCGGTTCAGAAGGCAGACTCGGGACATCCCGGAACACCGATGGCACTGGCGCCTCTCGCCTACGTGCTTTGGGGCCGGCATCTCCGCTTCAACCCCGCAGACCCAGGCTGGCTCGACCGCGATCGGTTCGTTCTCTCAGCCGGCCACGCATCAATGCTGCTCTACAGCGTCCTGTATCTCACCGGATACGACCTGACACTCGATGACATCAGGCAGTTCAGGCAGTGGGAGAGCAAGACGCCGGGGCATCCCGAGTATCGCTATACGTCCGGGGTTGAAACGACCACCGGGCCCCTCGGACAGGGGTTTGGAAACGCGGTGGGGATGGCCGTTGGCGAGGCACTTCTCGGAACACTTTTCAATCGCCAGGATCACAAGATCATCGATCACCATACTTTCTTCATCGCCAGCGATGGCGACTTGATGGAGGGCTTGTCCCACGAATCGGCGTCGTATGCCGGCCATGCGCGCCTCGGGAAGATCGTTGGCTTCTACGACGACAACCACATCACCATCGAAGGCAATACCAGTCTCACCTACAGCGACGACGTTCAGAAGCGGTTCGAGGGATATCACTGGCACGTCCAGCGGGTTGATGACGCCAATGATCTCGAAGCGATCAACGACGCCATCGTCACCGCGAAAGCGGAAAAAGAGCGCCCATCGCTCATCATCGTTCGCTCTCACATCGGATACGGCAGCCCTCACAAGCACGACACCGCCGAGGCACACGGCTCACCACTTGGGGAGGACGAGATCAAGCTGACGAAGCAGGCATATGGATATCCGTCGCTCGAGCCTTTCTATGTCACGCCCGAAGCACTGGCTCACTGGAGAAACATCGGCGCGCGCGGAGCGTCACTGGAAATTGCGTGGCAGAAGCGCTACGAAGCCTACAAGGCGGCACATCCCGACGTGGCCGCCGAGCTTGAGCGGCGGCTACGTGGAGATCTGCTCGACGGATGGGAGGATCTCATTCCCACATTCACCACCGAGAACGGCAATGTTGCCAGCAGAGCGGCGTCGGGCGTCGTGCTGAACGCCATCGCACCCAAGATCCCCGAGCTTGTTGGAGGCGCGGCGGATCTCTCTTCGTCGACGAATACAATTGTCAAGGGCGCTCCGAGCTTCGGCCCCGACGATCACAGCGGACGAAATTTTCATTTCGGGATTCGCGAGCACGGAATGGGCTCGATCATGAACGGGATGGCGCTCCATGGGGGCTTGATTCCGTACGGCGCGACTTTCCTGATCTTCTCCGACTATATGCGGCCGCCGATCCGGCTCGCGGCGATCATGCAGATTCAGGTCATCTACATATACACGCATGATTCCGTCGGACTCGGCGAGGACGGCCCGACGCATCAGCCTGTTGAACAGCTCAGTGCCCTGCGCGCCATTCCGACCATGACCGTAATTCGACCGGCTGACGCCTCGGAGACCGCAGAAGCCTGGCGGGTCACGCTCAAGCACAGGAACGGCCCGGTTGCCCTGGTTCTCACCCGGCAGAAGCTCGGACTGATCGACCGGACGAAATACGCGGCGGCCAGCGGGCTGGCGCACGGCGCTTATGTGCTGGCCGACGCGCCCGGCGGAGCACCACATGTAGTTCTGATATCCAGCGGATCGGAAGTGGCGCTCATACTGGAAGCCCAGAAGCGACTGGAAGGGGAGGGAATTCGCGCACGAGCGGTGAGCATGCCAAGCCATGAGCTGTTCGCGCGCGAGAGCGTCGAGTACCGGGACAGCGTGTTGCCGGCCGGAGTGAAGCGCATCGCAATCGAGGCGGCTCATCCGATGTCCTGGTATCGCTGGGTCGGTGACGATGGCGTCATTCTCGGGATCGAGCGCTTCGGTGCGTCGGCCCCCTATAAGGAGATCTACACGCATCTTGGTCTTACCGTCGACAAACTCGTCGAGACGGCAAAGAAGCTCGTTTAGCTCGTGAGACTTCGCGACATCAGCATCACACTCGCTGCCGGGACGCCCGAATGGCCCGGCGATACGCCGTACTCGTGCGGATGGAACGGGACGCTGTCACAGGGATCGAGTGTCAACGTGTCGTCCTATACGACGAGCCCGCATGTCGGCACTCATGCCGACGCGCCACTGCATGTGCGTGACGGTTGGCCCGGCTCGCACGAGCTTCCACTCGACGCGTTCTACGGGCGGGCGGCAGTCGTGGACGTTACCGGCATCACGGAAGTAATCGAGGCCGAGGCCCTCGCCAATTCCATCGGCGACGGAAATATCGAGCGGCTTCTTCTCAGGACCGGTTGTACGATCGGATCCGGCAGCTTTCCCGAGTCGTGGCCTGCACTGTCAGAGGCCTGTGCGCGGATTCTGCTGGGCCGTGGGTTGCGTTTGCTCGGAGTGGATGCGCCTTCGGTTGATGAGCGATACAGCAAATCTTTGCCGGTGCACAAAATGATATTCTCCGGAAACGCGTATATCCTGGAAAATCTCGATCTGCGACGGATTCCCCCGGGCACCTACGACCTGATGGCGTTCCCGGTCAAAATCATGTCGCTCGATGCCGCACCGGTGAGGGCGATTCTTCGAGAAATCGAGTAGACGCATTCACGGCCTCACCGCCTCACTCCGCGTAGGGCGATGGTGAGCCGTGATCATTACCAGCGCGACGACGATCGTCGTCGCGACCCCAGCAGCGCGCCCATGATCCCCCGCGTGACCGCCCCGGCGACAGTCCGCGTTACCGGCGATTTCATGATCTGCTCGAACGTGCTCGGTGGTGGTTTCGCGCCTCCGCGCGGAGCCGGCGCCGGTGCCGAGGCAGGCTGCCACTGGCTGGCCGGCGCAGCTGCCGCTGACGCAGGAGCCACCGGCGCGACGCGTGCTGCCAGTCGCTCTCGTGCGCTCTCTCTGTCCACCGCCTGCGCGTACTTTCGCGCCTGCTGCGAGCTCGCGATGCGCTGCGCCAGCTCGCCATCCGGCAGTGGCGACATGCTCGATGCTGGCGGAATGAGTCGCGTCGCGAATGGCTGCGTGGGAACTCCTCTTGGCGACAGGACAGTCACGAACGCCTCTCCGATACCGAGTGTCGTCAGTGTTTCCTCGACGTCATAGAACGGCGTCTTCGGAAAAGTTCTGGCCGCTGCCTTGAGCGCCTTGTCGTCGTCGGGCGTGAATGCGCGTAACGCATGCTGTACTCGATGGCCCAGTTGTGCCAGCACGTCTTCATGGATGTCCTTGGGACTCTGCGTGATGAAGAACACTCCAACACCCTTCGACCGGATGAGCCGGATTACCTGCTGGATCTGATCGAGCAGCGCCTTGCTCGCTCCGTCGAAGATCAGATGTGCTTCGTCGAAAAAGAACATGAGCTTAGGCTTGTCTATGTCGCCCACCTCTGGGAGCTCATGATAGAGCGTCGCCAGCATCCACAGCATGAAGGTGCTGAAGAGATCGGGCTTGTCCTGGATGTCCTCGAGCTCCAGAACACTTATCAGCCCTTTCCCGTCTCGCATCTGCATAAGGTCGTGGATGTCGAACTCCGGCTCGCCGAAGAACAGCTGCGCCCCCTGCTGCTCGAGCTCGACCATATCGCGCAGCAGCACACCGACCGTGGCGGTCGACATCCCTCCATATGTCTTGAGCTCGTTTGCGCCGTCATTGGTAAGGTATTCCAGCACCGCGCGAAGATCCGGGAAATCGAGGAGCAGAAGTCCCTTGTCGTCACAGAACTTGAACACAAGTGACAGCACGCTCGACTGTGTCTCGTTGAGCCCCAGCACCTTGGAAAGCAGGAGCGGGCCGAACGACGATACTGTCGCTCGCAGTTGAGCTCCTTTCGTTCCCGAAAGACTCAGGAACTCCACCGGAAAGGCACCCGGCTTCCAGTCGTAGCCGGTTTCCTTCGCTCTCGCCGTGACACGGTCGCTCGACGCGCCGGG
>JALYKQ010000184.1 GCA_030774675.1 Gemmatimonadota bacterium
ATTTGAGCCGAGTGCTGGCTGGACCCGTCTGTTCGATGATGCTCGGGGACTTGGGTGCCGACGTTATCAAAGTTGAGCGACCGGATGGAGGCGACGAAACGCGGGGGTGGGGGCCGCCGTTCAACACGGATGGCGAAAGCGCCTATTTCCTCTCCATCAACAGGAACAAGAAAAGCATTGCGGCTGACCTTTCTGACGAGACCGACCGTGGGGTGGTGCGCGATCTCATCCGTGGCGGGGACGTCGTGCTCGAGAATTTTTTGCCTGGGTCGCTCCAAAGACTAGGGCTCGACCCCGAGCGTCTTGTCGAGGAAAACCCATCGCTCATCTGGTGCACGATCTCCGGTTTCGGGCCCCATAGCAGGCGACCTGGGTATGATTTCGTCATTCAAGCGGAATGCGGGTGGATGTCGATCACCGGGGAGCGCGATGGGTCGCCGATGAAGACGGGAGTCGCTCTCGCCGACGTCATCGCCGGAAAGGATGCTGCCATCGCGATTCTGGCAGTGGTAGCCGAACGTGGACAGGGCTCGGTTCCTCCGGCCAGGCGCTTGATCAACGTTTCCCTGGCAGACAGCGCGCGTGCCGCGCTTGTGAACGTCGCGCAGAACGCTCTCGTTTCGGGAGTCGAGGCAAGGAGGTGGGGGAATGCCCATCCGAATCTCGTTCCCTACCAGCTGTTCGACGCCGCGGACCGTCCGCTCGTCATCGCGGTCGGCAGTGATGCGCAATGGCGTGCGTGCGCGGATGCACTCGGTCTGCACGAACTCGCCGCGGACGAGGGTCTGGCCACAAATTCGGGTCGCGTGAAAAATCGGGATCGCGTGGTTGCAGCGTTAGCCCGGCGCGTCGGAGAGACGCGTGCGCAACATTGGATCGATTCTCTGCAACCGGTGGGCGTTCCATGTGGATTGGTCCGAACCGTTGCCGAGGCTCTCGAAGTCACCGAGGCTGATCCACAAACGGGGGTGCGACCGAGTGTGCCCGGCAGCGTACGTATGCTACCTCCAAAACTCGATGAGCACGGTGACGCCATTCGAACTCTGGGGTGGCGCGCCTTTCAGCCATGACAGATATTATCAGCCGCCTGTTTCCGGCGGCCCTCCCGCTCCCGTCCCTCCCTGATTGTCACGACTGAGGAATAGTTATGAAGCGTTATTTGTCTCTCACTGCAGGTGCTCTGGCTCTCGTTGTTATCGCTGGTTGCAAAGACGACAGGACCACAGGTCCGGCAGGGCAGGGGGCATTTGCACCCTACGTAGCGATCGGCACCAGTCTCAGCATGGGGGTGCAGTCGGATGGCGTCGTGTATTTCACCCAGCAGCAGGACTGGACCAAGCTTCTTGCGCACCAGGCATTCGCGTCGTTCACGCAGCCGCTGATCGCCCCACCGGGATGCTTCTCGCCCCTCATTGCTCCGCTCCAGCTGAGTAGGCGTCTGAGCGGAATCAGCGCTGCCGCGAATCCAGCAACGAGCATTCCGGACACCACGTGCGCGCCGTTCGGCACTTATTCCTTGCCGACCAACGACGTAGCGATTGATGGCGCCAACACTTACGACGCTCTCTACGTCACGCCCGAGACCACGGCGGTCGAAACTGTGAAACGTCGCCGCCAATATCGCCTCGTCCTGCCGCCGAAGAAGTCTCAGGTCACCGCGATGATGATGCAGAACCCGACCCTCGTGTCTGTGGAGCTCGGAGCCAATGAAGTCCTTGGGGTGACTTCGGGCCTCATGCTGCCAGCGGCCCGCTACCGGGTTCCCTATACCTTCGTACCAAATAGCGTGTGGCAGCCGGTCTACGCGCAGGTGCTCGATAGTGTGAAGAAGACTGGCGCCAAGGCTCTTCTCGTCGGCGTCCCGAACATCGCCAGCATCGTGTCGTTCCGCACCGGAGACGAACTTTGGCAGGACCGAGCCGAGTTCGCCATTTACGGGGTCGCGGTAAATGCGGATTGTCAGGCCAACACCAACCTGATATTCGTTCCGATCAAGGTGGCAACGGCAGTCGCGACTGCCCAAGCGACCGGGACGGCGTACAATCTCAGTTGCACCGACTCGCCGGGTACTCA
The DNA here is from genome assembly GCA_030774675.1 of Gemmatimonadota bacterium. Taxonomy (GTDB): domain Bacteria; phylum Gemmatimonadota; class Gemmatimonadetes; order Gemmatimonadales; family Gemmatimonadaceae; genus UBA4720. Next base: position 2,074 of record JALYKQ010000184.1, read on the forward strand.
GGATAACATCCTTACTCCTGCCGACGTCGCGGCGGTCACCGCGGTCGTCGCCGGAATGAACACCTACATCCAGTCGCAGGCGAGCGCGAACGGCTGGGCTTTCCTAGACCTGAACGCGGTGCTCGCGAAGGCCGTCGCCAACCGTGGCGCGTACAGCGTCGTCAAACAATTGAGCTGCGTGAGGCCTTACGGCCAGTACATAAGCCTCGACGGAGTCCATCCGAACGTGCAGGGTTATCAGGAGATGGCGAACGCAGCGGCACTAGCGCTCAATGATGCGTACAACTTTGCAATTCCCGAGAACACGCAGACAATCCTGACGCCGGCCCAGGTGTGCCCCTAGCAATATCGAGCTGATATCGTTTTTTGGGGGCGAGGCCAACGACCTCGCCCTCTTTGCATCATGAGGTACATCGGCAACAAGACCCGGCTCCTTCCGTTCATTCTCCGCACCTTGAAGCGGGGCGGGATCCGTGTTGGATCGGTTCACGACGCGTTTGCCGGAACAGCGAGCGTGAGCCGCGCGCTGAAAGAAAAAGGCTGGCGCGTTCACGCGAGCGATTTGCTGATGTCCTCGTATGTATTTCAGCGCGCATATGTCGTGGCGGAAGTTGCGAATCCGCTGCTCGGGGACATGGCTCGCGACCTCGCGTCGTTGGCACCTCGTGAAGGCTTTGTGACTGAGCATTTCTCTCCGGCGGATCGAAGTGGAGAGAGCGGGAGGATGTACTTCACGCCAGAAAATGCGGGACGGATCGATGCAGCGCGCGAGGAGCTCGAGCGATGGCGGAAAGCGCAGAGGATCGACGACGACAGCTACTACTTACTCCTAGCCGCGATCATTGAAGGCGCGGACCGGGTCGCGAACACCGCCGGCGTCTACGCCTCATACATGAAGCGTTGGCAGCAGAACGCCAAACGGCGGTTCGAGTTGATTCCCGAACAACCGGTCAAAGGAGCCCAACCCGCCGAGGCGAGGCTGATGGATGCGACTGATGCGGCGAGATCGATCGGGGAGGTGGACCTGCTTTACATCGACCCTCCGTACAATGCGAGGCAGTACGTGGCTTACTACCATATACCGGAGATCCTTGCCCGCGGCTGGACTGATTCGGTGCCTGCGATCCGGGGCAAGGTCGGATTGCTGGCAGGAGAGGAGGGGCGAAGCCAATGGTCGCATGGCCGGCGGGTGCAAAAGCTCTTCTCAGCGCTCCTGACTGCGACTGGCGCCAGGCACGCGCTCATAAGCTTCAATTCCGAGGGACATCTGACTCCCGCGGCGCTCCAATCGCTATTAAGGAGGGCATCGGTCGACGGTGGGGTCGCCCACTATACGCAGCGGTATCGCAGGTACCGGGCGGATAGCGAGCGCGAGGGCAGGCACTATCACGGGGACAATGCCCTCGAGCACCTCTACTTGGTGCGCCTCAGATAGCTGTGTTACTTCCACGATCGGGTATTCGTCAGAACCAGGTAACGGTGATAACGTGTTATCCCCCGGCCAGTTGGGTCTATATGGGGACTGGCAAAGGGATTACATTAGGCAGGTGAAGATGACAGCCACACCGCTGCAAAATCAGGGTGCTCAGGTATTGGGTGCGGGGAGCTCGACGCCGGATGCTCAGGCGCCGTTGATCGATGCTGATCAGGAGATCATCGCCAAGGTACTTGGAGGCCACAAGGACGCATTCGGGGTTCTGATTACCCGATACAGCGATCCGCTGTATCGACATGCACTTGGAATGACCGGAAGTCCAGATGTGGCGGAAGACATACTCCAGGCGTCTTTTATTAAAGCCTATCAGCATTTGGGTGAAGTTCGGGGACGTTTCGACGCCTGGGTTTTTCGAATCGTCGCCAACTCGTGCAAGGATTGGCTGAAGAACATCCGGCGTACGCACGTGAGTTATGACGAGGACGATCAGCCCTCGACGTACTCGACGCCGGAAGAAGAGATGGATCGCAACGAGCTGCGTACGGACCTGCAATTTGCTCTGGCCAGACTCGCTCCCTCGCTGCGTGAAGCGTTCGTGATGAAGCACGTGGAAGGGAGATCATACGAAGAGATGGCGCTGTTACTGGAAACGACCGTTGGCGCCTTGAAGATGCGAGTGCATCGGGCGCGAGAGGCCCTCCAACAACTGCTCGAGGAGAAGTACGCATGATGCTCGATGACGCAGGTTTCGACAGAAATGACAAGGTCGCGGGCCGCGAGCCCATTCAACGAAAGGAAAAGTCCGCTGAGCAGCTCTACGACCGCGAGGTTCCGCTCAATGGAGTCTCTGGTCACGGTTTGCTGCACGACTGGCTTGACGGTGAGGTGGATGTAATGCGCGCAAGTGAGAGTGAGGGGAAGTCGAAGGTCGAGCTGTGGACCCGCATCAACGCTGAAAGCGAGATGCTCCGGCGCCGTGTGACCCCGGTGCACGTCCAGCAGCGCATCATGGCGTCCCTTCCTGACACGCCGGGTACGGCCACCAGCTGGTGGAAGCAGCAGCTGACGATGACACCTGTTTCCGCGATTGTCATCGGCGTGGCACTCCTCGCAGTAGGCGCCCTGATCATCCAGGCCCTCCGCTAGAATTACTTCTCTCCCTGCAAAAACGCCCGACTACTTGCGAGTCGGGCGTTTTTTTTGTCCATTCCATTGCTGCGGAATTCCGCTTCTCGGCGCGGACATTGCTGCGATATCTCAATGTCGGCGTAGACCTTGCAACACCGTTCGAACTCTCCTGTATAGTAGGGACCATACCTGATCGGAGGCGTCTGAAGATGAAGAAGACCATCGCTGCAATCGCACTAATCGCTGTCCCAGCCCTGGCTTCTGCTCAGGCTGGGCTCAGCAAGATTCAGTTCCTGGCGCTGCAGCAGGAGCTAAGGGACCAGGGGTGCGGAGTAACCAACGTTGACGGCCGCTATGGTCCGCAAACTCGTCGCGCGATCGCAAGCTGCGCCAAGAAGTTCAATTCCGCCAACAACGCCCAGGCGTTGCTTGTCGCGATGAATATCGGCTTCGGCCCGAGTGACAATGCGCCGTCGGTGGTGCCGCCAAGGGGCATGGCGCCAGCCGAGCCGGTCGCGCAGCCCGCTACTCCGGCGGAGCCGACCACGCAGCCTGCCACTCCGCCAACTGCCACTCCGCCAACTACAACTCCGCCAACTAAGCCACCCACTACCACTCCGCCAACCACGACTCCACCGAGTACTCCACCATCCACGACTCCACCGACAACTACACCTCCGACTGGAACGCCACCCAGCGGCAAATAGTTCGGTTTGGCTTAGATTTCCAAACTGAGTTGGACAAAGGGGACGGGCGCGGCTAGCGCCTCGTCCCCTTCTTCTTCTTCCTCGTCGCGCCGCGACCAGCCCCTGACTCGGTACTTCGCACACATCTTCTCGAAGAAGCACGCCAAGCCCTCGCGGTACTTTTCACCGGCGTAGGCGCTGTTCCCATAGGTGTTGCGGTACCTCTCGGCCAAGTGCGGGAATTCCTGCTCGATGAATGGCAGATAGCGATCCCGCGCGGCGGACATGAGCCTAACCGCGCAAGCCCCCACATAAGTGGCGCCCGCTTCCGACACGCGCTTCACCAGCGCCTCGAGGTCGGAGGGATTGTCGGTGATCCCCGGCAGAACCGGCATGCAGTTGATCCCGGCATCTATCCCCGCTTCACGCAGCCTGGACAGAGCGCGGATTCTCGACTCCGGAGTCGGCGAACGTGGCTCGAGCCGCCGCGCCAGCTCGCGATCGAGCGTGATGAGCGAGATGTGCACCGAGAGATCGGAGATGCGGTTGATCCGAGACAACAGATCGATGTCGCGCGTGATGAGCGGACTCTTTGTGATGATCACAACACTGAGCCCCGGATGCTCAGCGAGAACCTCCAGGATGCCTCGGGTGACGCGGAATCTTCTTTCGGCCGGCTGATACGGATCGGTAGCCGTGCCGATTACGATTGACTCGCCCTGCAGCAGCTTTAGGTGACGCTCGCTGCCAAACCGAAGTGTGCGGCTCAGAACTTCGGGCGCGTTTCTCTTCACGAAGATGTTGCGCTCGAAGGCTAGCCAAGGCGGAAGGCGGTTGTATGCGTTGCCGAGCGCTTCTGTCATCTTTTCATCGGTCGCCGCGCGCTCCATGACGTACCTGTGGGTGTAGCGAGCGTAGCAGTAGGCGCACCCAAAGGCGCAGCCGATGTACGGGTTGACGGACCAGAAGCCCATGCCGGTCGTTTCGGGTCCGTTGAGCACGCTCTTGGCCGGAGAGGAGTAGTAGCGGATGTCCTTTTGCTCACCGATGACCGGGAGTTGGCGGGATGCGCGGTCGAAATCAGAACCGAAGAGGCTGGGGTCCAGGGGCTTCACAATATCCCGAATATATGCCGAAGCTACCGGGGGGGATAGCTGAGCTGTGGAAACTATAACTGAGAACTACGCTACTGCCCGCTGCCCGCTTGTAGCTACCCGCTGTTCGCTGCAAACGTCGGGACGGCACGTGCCGGCAAAGCGGCAGCGTAGTTTCGAGTGTAGTTACGGTCAAAACCAAAATCCCACTACGCCGCCGTTGGGAGCGGGCGCGACGAAAAAATGATCGTACCTCGGATCTCGACTTATCCGCCAGGCGTGAACGGCCGACACCCCGCCGAAGACGAGCGACAGCTGGGTCTTGGAGAGCGACGAGGTGCGAGCCATCAAACTGATGTCGCTCACCGAGCCGTTGCGGCCGAGCGTGATGTAGAAGAGCGTGGTGGCGATTCCGCCGGCGAGGATTCCTCGCTCCA
>JALYKQ010000185.1 GCA_030774675.1 Gemmatimonadota bacterium
AGCCGACTGCGAATGCGTAGCAGTCGCGTCCCATGAAGGCGGCGGGCCGACGGTCGAGTTCACGACGACGGTCACGTTCTGCGACGGGCTGAAGCCCTGAAGCGGAGCCGCTGACGTCGCGGTTCCAGAGAAGTAGGCACCACCGTTGTCGGCGGCGTACTGCTCTTCGTAGGTCGCCATGTTGCGCAGGTCAGACTTCATCGCTGCGACATAGGCCTTGTCCTTCGTGTTCGCGAACTTCGGAATCGCAATCGCGGCCAGAATGCCGATGATGACGACCACGATCAAAAGCTCAATAAGGGTAAAACCCTTTTTGTTGCTCATTTTGTGTCTCCTGAAGCGTTGGATTACGGGTGGCGAATGCGCTGCACTCACCTGTGATATAGACGCCTCACGGAGAGGCAAGGCACACTAAAGCACCGACGGTGCCAGCGAGACAGGTTACCGTAAGTCCTTATCGGAATTGCGGTTACGAGCTTATCTCCCAGCCGGGAGTACCGATTTCCGCCGTTATATGCGAGTTCTTTCGCAACTCGCGGCCCTTACGTCGGCAAGCCGTAGCGGGAAAGCTTTCGATAGAGTGTCGAGGGGTCGATCCCGAGGACTTCGGCCGTGCGGGGCTTGTTTCCCCCCTCGTTTTCCAGGACCCACATGATGTAGGCGCGCTCGATCGTGTCGAGGGTCGGGTTGGTCTGCGCGGCATCGCTCACCAGCGGATCAGCCTTGGGCTCGGTTACGCGCTCCGGGAGCGCAGAGAGGGGTATGGTGTCGCCCTTTGCCAGGATCGCCGCGCGCTCGAGGGCGTTTTCCAGCTCGCGCACGTTACCCGGCCACGAATACCGCTGCATTGCCTCCGCAGCCTCGGGCGTGAGCGAGCGAACGGGCTCGCCGCGCACTTCCGCTGCTCGCTTGAGGAATGCTTCGGCAAGAAGCACGATGTCTCCCGGGCGATCTCTGAGCGGCGGGAGAATTATGGAGATCACGTTCAGCCGGTAATAGAGATCGCTGCGGAAGTTTCCGCGCTTGATCTCGTCCTCGAGATCCCGGTTCGTCGCCGCGATCACTCTCGCGTTCACCGGCTTCGCTTCGGTCGCACCCACGGGTATCACTTCCCGCTGCTGCAGCACACGTAGGAGCTTCACCTGGGTTGCCGGTGTCGTCTCGCCGATTTCGTCCAGGAAGAACGTTCCCTCGCCCGCCGCCGAAAAGAGGCCTTCCTTGTCGCGCGACGCGCCGGTGAACGATCCTTTGACGTGGCCGAACAACTCGCTCTCGAGCAGACTTTCGGGCAGCGCTCCGCAGTTGATGGACAGGAAAGGCTTGCCCGCCCTCATCGACAGGTCGTGGACGTAGCGCGCGACGACCTCCTTTCCTGTGCCCGATTCGCCCTGCAAGAGCACCGTGGAATCGGTGGCGGCGACGGATTCTGCAACGTGCAACGCATCGAGCCACGTCTTGCTCGCGCCTATCGGCTGCCCCAACTTGTCACGCCGCTTCATCTCCGCCTTCAGGGTCCTGTTCTCGCGCCGCAGGTTGCGATGCTCCGCCGCGCGACGAACGATCGTAACCAGCTCTTCGTTCTTGAATGGCTTCTGGATGTAGTAGAAGGCGCCGTTGTTGACGGCCCCGATCGCCGACTGCAGGCTTGCCTGTGCGGTCATCAGAATCACGACCGCTTCGGGATCGTGCGCCCGGACCGAGGCGAGGATGTCGAGTCCGGTGACGTCGGGCATCCTCACGTCCGTAATTATCAGCTCAGGCTTGAGCGCGGCGATCTGTTCAAGACCCTTCTTGCCGCCAAGCGCAGTGTAGGGAATGAATCCCTCGCTCTTCAGCAGAATCCGGATGGTATCGAGAATGCCCATCTCGTCATCGATGACGAGTACGGTTGGAGCGGCCGGCGCGATCGCGGTCACGCCTCGCTCCTCGCCGTCGCTCTCGGAGTCTTTCTCGGGGCTTCGCCGGCGCGCTTGGGCAGGATGACGGTTATCTTCGTCCCCCCTGCCGGGCCGCCGTCGACAAGGATGAACCCGTGGTGCGCCTCGACCGCGCGGTGCACGATCGAGAGGCCGAGTCCACTTCCGCCGATTTTTGTGGTAACGAAGGGCTCGAACATCCTCTCCTTGATCGAGTCGGGTATTCCTTTGCCCTGATCCGTCACCTGCAGCATGACTCCGCCGCGCGCGAAGTGCTCGGCATGCGCGGGAAGCTGTTGAGAGGTGAGCTCCGCGGCTTCGAGCCGGACTTCCCCGCCAGGAGGAGACGCTTGCACTGCATTGAGGAGGAGATTGAAGATCGCACGATGGAGCAGATCATCATCGCCAACGACGACCATGGGGGTCGAAGGAAACAGCTCGCGGATCGTCACGTTTTCGGGCTTGTCGGGATGCGCGGCAACCAGCGCCGCGGCGTGATGCGCAATGTCGAGCAGGTCGAGCCTTCGCACGCTGGTCACCCCCGTTCGCGCAAAGTCGAGGAACTCCGACAACAATCGTGATAGCCGGTCCGACTCCCGCTGAACGAGCTTGGTGAGTGTGCGCGTGTCGTCATCCGCACCCGGCACCTTTGCCAGGAGCTCGGCGGCGCTCCTGATGGAGGCGAGCGGGTTCTTGATCTCGTGCGCGAGCGATGCGCTCATCTCGGCCACCGCCTCGAGTCTTTCCGCGCGCGTGTGAAGCCGTTCGATGTCGGCTTCACGCAGCCTGAATGCCGCCAGCTCTGCGGCCATCTCCTCCCGTCCGGCGTTGGCTTGTCTGAGCCGCGCGCCGATATAGCCGCAGCCCAGAGCAACTGCCCCGAAGATCCCGAGCTGGACCAGCACCGGAAGATCGAACACAGTGGCCTGATCGACGATCGTCACCGCGAAATACAGCACGTCGCCGAGCGCCGCGATGAGCAGGACGCCGCCCGGCGGCAACACCAGAGCGCTCACTGCTATGACGAGGATGTAGAGCGGAGCGAGCTGCGAAGGAGTGCCCGACTGGGTCAGGTGCACGACCGCCGTGACGAGCAGCAGATCGAACATGACTTGCACGTAAAAGAAAGTGTCGCCGGGCTCGCGGCCTCTCTGCTCGCTATAGAACATCGACGCGCCGGTGAAGAGAAGCGTCGACACGAAGGCCAGTGTCGCCAGGAGTGTCGCAGTACTGTCGGCTGCGCGCCATACCACAATCGCCGCAATGAAGATCGCCGTCGCCAATGAGAGACGGCCGAGGTAGAGGGCCCGAAGCACTCGTTCCCGCCCGCCTCCGGCGGGGGCCGGAAGGGCGAGTGCAGGCTGTAACGCGGCGGGTGTGACGGGGACGGCTGGTAGCAAGGTTTCCAAATTGCGGGGATTCGGGGCTGGCGTCAATTATTCGCTTCGGCGGGAGCCTAAGTCCCTACTACTATATAGATTACACCCATATGCTCCTTGCACTTGTTGCTGCACAGGCGGCTGATATCCCGTCCTGGACCGCGGCGGCGAGCAGCTTATTTGCCGTCCTCGGACTTGTCGCACTGAACGGTTTCTTCGTGGCCGCGGAGTTCTCCCTGGTCGCCGCCCGCCGCAGCAAGATCGAGGAGATGATCGCCAACGGCGATCGCGGCGCGAAGGCGGTTCAGACCGCACTGCAGCATCTCGACCGGATCATAGCAGGCACCCAACTCGGGATTACGATCGCCTCCTTGGCGCTCGGTTGGATCGGAGAGCCGGTTCTCGCCCATCTCTTCGACGGACTGTTCAGGAAAGCCGGACTCAATCCATCGCCCACCGCGATCCACGTCGCCGCGGTACCGGTGGCTTTTTTCATTCTGACGTTTTTCCACATCGTACTCGGCGAGCTGGCGCCCAAGTCCATCGCGCTTACGAGCCCCGAGAAGACGGCGCGAGCAGTAGTTCGTCCGCTCATGGTCTTCTCGCGGTTCATGTCGCCCTTCATCTGGATCTTCAACGGCGCCGCGAATTCACTGCTGAAAGTGCTTGGAGTCAAGCTGGCCAGCGATGAAGCTGGCCACAGTCCCGAAGAAATCCGGTTTCTGGTGATGCAGGCGCATGCCCGCGGCACCCTCGACGAATCGGATCGCGCCATGCTTGCTGGCGTTCTCGACTTCCACGAGAAGAAGGCAAGGGATGTAATGCGGCCGCGGACCGACGTGGTCGCGCTCGATGTCGAGTCGACCGAAGAGGAGGTTTGGGAGGTCCTGCGGCGGGAGCGATACTCGCGCTATCCGGTTTACCGCGACTCGCTTGACGACGTGATCGGCGTCTTCCTCGCCAAGGACCTGTGGCTCCATTCGGGGGACGCCCCGTTCAATCTTGCCGATTTCGTCCGCGAGCCGATGTACGTGCCAGACAGCCGGCCAGCCGAGCGGGTCCTGGACGACCTGAGAAAGACGCGCGCGCACATGGCGGTAGTGCTCGATGAATACGGCGGTACCGCCGGAATCGTCACCATGGAGGATCTCGTCGAGGAAGTCATCGGCGACATCGCCGATGAATACGATTTCGCCTCCCGCGAGTCGGTGGTCACGGACGGCGTGCTCGAGCTGGCCGGCTCTCTGTCGCTCATCGATGTCCGTTCTGATTATCGCGTGCAGATCCCAGAGGGTGACTGGACCACTCTGGGGGGTTATGCTTTCGCCAAACTGGGACGCCTGCCCCGAATGGGTGATCGCATTCCAATTCCGGGCGGAGAGATGGAAGTAGTGGCGATGGATGGTCGGCGGATTGCCGCGCTCAGAATCCATCGCGCCGGCGTCAGACAACCCGCCGTGGCTGCAGCCCATTCCGCCTAGAGCTTTCGGCGAAACACCTCGCAGGCGCCCAACGCGACGGAGTCACGCCAGCGTAAGCTGCGCACCGATGCACAGGGTAGCAGCGAGTTTTTTGCCACCCAGCTCGCGCGGCGCCTCGCACCTATGTCGGAGACGAAGCGATCGACGATTGACGATCGGGATGGATCGAATGCCGAGAGCGCGGCCGCGGTTTTGATCGCGAGCTCGCTGTCACGGGCGCGCACATAAAGGAGAGGGAGGTGCGCGGCGACGGCGATGTCAGCAGCCGGAATGGGCTTGTCGATCGCCTCTGAGCGATCCCACACCGCCTCGGTGTACTTGGCCTCAAAATAGTCGGAGTAGAGCCGGGCAGCCGCGCTGCTCCGGCCCGAGAACTCGAGTCGTTTGCCCATGGACAGATAGGTCTCGGGCGCGCCCACGTATCCGAGTGCAAGCGAGCTCTTCAGGCTCGCCAGGGCGGAGTCGCCCTTCCCGGCCCCGAGGTAGGCCTCGGCCAGTCTGTAGCGCGGCTCGCCAAGCCGAGGATCGCTTTTCACAGCGTCGTTCAGCACCACGAGCGCCCTCTCGTAATCCCCCTCTCCGCTATAGATCCGTGCCAGAAGCAACCGCGGCTGAATGCGGTGCGGACTCAGCTCGATGGCTTTGTGAAACACGTCGATAGCCTGCTGCCGGTACGATGGTGATCCATAGAAATCCGCGGCCTCCAACAGCAGCGAGCCTTCGTGAGTGTAGAGCCGGTCGTTCAAGGTGTCGCCGTGAATCTCCCGCGCAAACGCAAAGAAGGATTCTGCGAATGCTCGCTCAATCATGCGTCGCTCGCGTGGATTTGCCCGAAACTCCTTGAGCCGATGCTCCAACGAGCCAATGAACTGGCCCATCACGAGTGGCGTGTGAGCAGTCTGGCGCCCCGCGAAGCTCGAAAGCGCCTCGAACTCCGACAGTCTCTGCGCGACCGACCCGGTCGATGAATCAATCCTTGCCAGTGCGCGGTTTGCGCGAAGGGGCGCGTACGCTTCGGAGTAGATTGCTGCCGCGAGAACGAGGATTGACGCGAGAGCAAGCAGCGGTTGGGTCTTTGCTCCCTCCGAGGCACTCCCGCTCGTCTCCAGTACCACCGAGCCAACTGTACCTCGCGACGCGATCAGCGCGGCGATCAAAATCCACAGCATGGTCGCGTTCAGATCGACGAACCAGAAAAAGAGATAGGTCGCGTAGGCAACCTGGAGCCCGGACAAAACGGCCAGTGCCGATGCGGAGATCCTGCCAGCGCGGTATGCCCGGCCGAGTGTCACTCCGATCGCCAGCCAAATGCCGAGAAATGCGACGGTGCCAACCAGTCCGGTGGTCGCGAGCGTCTCCAGAAACTGGTTGTGGGTGCGATCGTAGATGTCGGTGTCGATCCTGTAGATCCCGGGATCGAAATGCGCGCTCCACACGAGATTGTGGTTCTCCATTCCGTAACCAAGCAGTGGCCGATCCTTGAATCCCTCCAGAGCTGCGCGCCATTGCATTGTGCGCGATTCGTCCGATCCGGCCGGATTGGTCTGGGCCAGCCGCTGCAGCACAGTCGGCACGTATCGCGTCAGGCCGGTCGTCGGGAATGCCCTTACGCCGGCAGAGATTCCAGCGACGAGGAGAGCTAGCACCGCGGCCGCAGCGGGGGCGATCCATTTCCTCCTCGATCTCGTGCTGAGCATGGCGAAGATGACTCCGCCAACGATCGTTCCCAGCACTAGTCCGATGACCGTACTCCTATTTTCCGCGTAGATCAGAGCCAGCACGTCCACGCCACCAGCCGACAGATACATCAGGCGAAACCGAACGTTCGTGGATGCGAAATATCCAGCCAGCGCGATGTTCATCAGCAGGTAGGCGGCCAGGAGGCCCGAATTGCCGAGCGTGGAAGAGCTGGCGGTTACCAGGGTTCCGGCAGGACGGCTGAGGGAGACGAAGTGGAAGTGCTGGACGATTGTACTTGCACCCACAAACAGGCTCACTGCGAGCGACGCGTTGAGAACCCAGCGCCAGTCCTCATCGCGCAGCGTTCTCAGCAGGAGAAAAAAGAGCACCAGGTGAAGCCAGGCCCACACCCCGCCCATCCGCTCGAAATCCCCAAAAAAACTGTGGGTGGGGGCCGGAGAGAAAATCGCTGAGAGGGAAGCCGCTGTAAGGAAAGCCACGAGTGAGCAGAAGATCGGTTCACTCCGCAGGTCGAGTGTCTTCCCTCCAAAACAAAGGGCGAGAACGAGCGCGACCACTCCGGCTTCGACGATGACGCGGAAGAAGATGTTCCGCGGCACTACATATGGGAAAAAGAAACCGGAAGGAACGATGACGGGAACGAGCAGCGAAGCGAGGAGCAGCACGACGATTACCGCCCGCCAGGAAACCACCGATGAGATTCTCTCCAGCGGGCGCACCCTCAACCAATCCTGGTGTCAGGGAGACTGCGGAGTGTATCGGGCATAATCTCATGTCCGCCATCGAACAGGATCGTCTCGTAAGGAATCCGAAGCTCGCTGAGTCTGGCCTGCTGGGCAGCGACCAGCTTCGGGCTCGCAAACTCGTCTTGCCGGCCGAGCACCAGAGTGATCGGAGCCCGGCGCGTGAGAACCGCTGCGCTCTCCGCATTCAATTCGGGCGGCAACATGCCCGCCCATAGAACTATGCGATCAGGATCCGCATTCCCCCGCGCCACCCAGCGTGCGACCGTCGCGGCTCCCTGCGAGAAGCCTACAACCCACAGTTGCACCTTATCTCTAGGCACCACCGAGAAGATCTCATCGTGAAGAGAATCAAGGTATCGCACGTAGTCCTCGATCTCGTTCTCGCGATCCTCGGAAGTCATCCACGTCGCACCGACAGGGGCGCCTGGGGCGTGCGGTGCTGCCTGCGGCGGCGTCAGATAGTAGCGCGAGAGCGCTTCGGGAGCGACGATCAGCCGGTCGTCGCGCTGGAGTGGCAAGAATCGGGACAGAAACCGCGCTGCCAGCTGCCCCTGACCGTGACACACTATCCATACTTCGGTGAGCGGGGCATCGAACGCGCCCATCATCGCGTATCGCGCGGATCGCGAAACCTGGATGTGCCGCTGCTCGAAGCTGCGCGCTGGCTTTTCTGAAACGAGTGGAGGATGCACGGCCGAGGCTCGACTTCTTCGCGGGGTGACGCCAGGGAAGCTGGAACACGTTTTGCCCCCTTTCAATCTACTCTTTCTGACAAGAAATGATTCGTTGCAGCATTGTCGCCGCTCTTCTCCTCCTGCTTTGGGCGTGCTCCGTGTCAGAGGACCAGGAGGTCGCCCTGGGCCGCCAGAACGCGGCCGAGATCAACTCGCACCTGCCGATCGTAACGGATCCGGCCGTGAGCGCCTACATTCAGGACCTGGGTAAATCGATCGCCAAGACGACCAGCCGGTCCGATCTCGACTGGCATTTTTACGTGATCAATACGAAGCAGGTCAATGCGTTCGCGCTGCCGGGCGGGTACGTGTACGTGAATCGCGGTCTGATCGAGAGTACTGACCGCCTCGACGAGCTCACCGGTACTCTCGGACACGAAATCGGCCATGTGATACAGCGGCACTCGGTCAAGCAGACTCAAGACGCTCAAAAGGCGAATATCGGTGTCGCAGTACTCTGCACCCTGACCAACATTTGCAACAGCGGGCTGGCGCAGACGGCGGTCCAGGTCGGCGGAACCGCCTTCTTTGCCCGGCACAGCCGGCTCGACGAGCTGCAAGCGGATTCGGAGGGAGTCGTCAACGTCATCCGGGCAGGCTACGACCCGGAGGGCATACCCGATCTCTTCCAGGTATTGCTTAAGGAGCGACAATACCAACCGACCGTTGTCGATGGCTGGTTTGCGTCGCATCCGCTCGAGGAGGCGCGCATTCAGAAGGCGAAGAAGCTGATCGCCGTGCTACGTCCGGATGCGTCGCGAAGATTGATCGTGGACACGCCAGACTTTCAGGCGTTCAGGAGACGGGTTTCCGAGCTTCCTGTCCCTCCACCACCTCAAAAAATTCAAAGCGGCCAGCAGCCGTAGTGATCAGCAGCGTGGCGGAGGGATTGTGTCCCGCACCGAGTCGCGGGCTGAGTCCGGGGACGGAGCAAGCTGAAGACGACGCCGGCGGAGGATAGACTCAGGCTCTTTCTCAGACTGATGCTCTGAGGCTTCTCTATGCACCTCCGCTGCGTGCTCTCGCTCCTCGCGCTGCATCTCGGCGGCATGCTCCAGCTCTTCGCGTCGCGACTCCTGATCGGTGACCCGCATCTCTGCCTGCTGTTCCAATTGCTCGAGTCGCAGCTGCCGGTCCGTTTCCGCCTCGTCGGACGTGACCTCGACCTCACGAGTCATGTCGTCGGCTCCCGCGTCGGCGCGAGCCACGCGAGAACGGAAATACAAGGCTCGAGAGCTGTAGCGCTGAACGAACCGAAAGTTCTCGGGAGGAATGGGAGCGCGGCTCGTGGATCGTCCGGTATGAGCTGCTTCAGTCGCCTGCGCCAACGCAATCGTTTCCAGAACGAATTCCCTCACCGAAAGTCCGGCGCTCTCGATCGCTGTGCGGGTGTAGGGACTCGATTCCAGGCGGGCGACGCCACGCTCTACGGCGCTGCCACCGGCTGCCGACATCGCCGGCATCGCTGATCGTGGCAGTTTTTCGAGATTGCTCTGCGCTTTTTCCCACCGCGCGAAGTTGTCGTCGTTTATTCTGAAATCAAGAGTCGTGGCGAGGGCCTCCCGAACTTCCGGCGAGGCATCATCGAATATGAGCGACGAAGTCAGCGCTCGCGCTCCATCCGGGACTTCGCGCTTGCAGCCTCCGCCTAGCAACAGTAGCGGGATCAACAGCGTCAGGCCTGGCAACCGGACTGTGGCAATCTGACCCATCGAGCTTCCCTCCCTCGCACCTTACGGAGCGAATCACGGGCCAGTGTCAGTGGTCCCAGCGACTGGTAAGCCTGGAGTCCGGGCGCCAGGGTGCGGTCCTGCGGTTAGCTCGTGATACTGCTACAGATAACTCAGCCACCAGTCGTTCCGCCTCGCTTTCAGCTCCGCGTACCACCGGCAAAGCGGATAGAGGATTGCCGCGCCAAGGATCCAGAGCGCATAGACTGTCGCCAGGCCGAATCCTGAGCCGGGCGCTGGAGGCGGCGCAAAACCAATATTTGTGAAGAGGTAGTCGGTGGGCTTCCCGGCAATCCGGCCAGCGACGAGGGCGAGGGTGTGGCTCGTTAGCCATTGTAGCAAGTAAAAAAAGAGCGGCACTCTCCCGTAGACGATGAAAATGCGCGCAAGGGTTCCACGCTCGCGACCCTCGAACCAGGCGAGAAAGAGCATGGCCGGCCCCAGGGTCATCATCAGAAAAAGGAGTGATGGCGGGTATTTCGATAACGCCAGGAAGGACAACGCGGTCATTACCGGACTGCTTTGCCGCGACCAGGGAGCGGGATCGCCGTAGACATTCATCGATCGCAACACGATGAACCCCAGCGTGATCGCGGCACCGAGCCGGAGAAGGAACCGACGTCTCGTCTCCTGATCGAACCTGTACACGGCTCCGAACGCATAACCGACTGCCATCACTCCGATCCACGGGATCAGTGGATACAGCACGAGCAGCGCGGGGCCCGGGTAGCCAAAGGGAAAAATGACACCCGGTTCGTGCAGGATCTTCCACACCGATGCTCCAAAGCCAGGTACCGGACTTCCAGGTCCTCTCCAGCTTGTCACGTGAATCCCATCCAGAGCGTTGTGCAGGACGATCATCGCGATACTAAGGGTAAGGATGGCCCGCAACGGCAGGTAAATAAGGCCCGCCAAAGCAATCATGCTCCAGCCGATCACCCAGATCACCTGGAGGAAGCCTATGAGAACCGCGTAGTCGAAATTGAAGAAAATGATGACCCGCAATACGGTGAACTCGAGCGCGATCAGCCAGAGGCCACGGGTTATCAGAAATCTCGATAGCTCACGCTTCGGCTTTCCCCGCATCTCCTGGAGGTACGCGCCCGAGCCGGCAAGGAACACGAACAAGGGTGCGCAAAAGTGGGTGATCCACCGCGTGAAAAAGAGAAGCGGGTACGTCTGCGAGACGTTTGTTGGATCGAACAGAGCGGCCTGAAAGTGAACGAAATCGCGGGTGTGATCGAGCATCATGATCACCATGATCACGCCGCGAAGCAGATCGACCGAATCCACGCGTGCAGACCGCATCCGCCGCTATTGTATCGCCTCGGCCCCTTCCCCGCTACGCGGAATTTCGCGAGCATCCTGCATGAATAAACTCCCCCAGTGCGTAGCGTTCGCTGCGCTCGCCCTCACCGCGCAGCCAATCCAGGCTCAGACGCGTTCCGTGAGTTGGGATGCGCTGGCGAGTGAAGCCACCGGCATCCTTGCTGACTACCTGCGGATAAACACCACCAATCCTCCCGGGAACGAGCTGGCGGCAGCACGCTTTCTCAAGGCGATTCTCGATCGCGAAGGCATCGAAGCGCAGATTCTGGACACCGCGGAGCTGGGACCGAATCGGGCAAATCTCTATGCGCGGCTGCACGGGAACGGCACCAAGAAGGCGATCGCGCTCGTCCACCACATGGACGTCGTTCCTGCAACCCCTTCGTCCTGGTCGGTGGATCCATTCTCGGGCGTCATCAAGGACGGGTACATGTGGGGCCGCGGTGCGCTGGACATGAAGGGCGCGGGAATCGCCCAGCTCATGGCCCTCGTCGCGATCAAGCGCTCGGGTGTACCACTCACACGGGACCTTGTCTATATCGGAAACGCCGATGAGGAGCTGACATCAAAGGGCGGACTCGTACTAGTGGGCCGTCATCCTGATTTGCTCAAGGATGTCGAGTATCTGATCACCGAAGGCGCAGACAACCTCGTTGAAAATGGCAAGGTCGTCTATTTCGCGGTTGGTGTAGCCGAGAAGCGAACATTCTGGCAGCGCCTGACCGTAAACGGAGTGCCCTCACACGGATCACGTCCGACCAAATTGAACCCGGTACCGCGGCTCGTCGCCGCGCTCTACAAGATTTCTCAATTCGAGACGCCGCTACACGTCACTCCGGGGGTCGAGAAGTTCTTCCGCGATGTCGCACGCATCTACCCCGCGCCGCAACGCGCGTGGCTCTCCAACGTCAAGGCCGCCCTCAAAGATCCAAAAGCGAGGGAATGGATCCTGAGCGACGTCTCGTGGAACGCATTTCTCCGCAACACGATCTCGCTCACCGGCCTTGCGGGCTCCAACAAGACCAACGTGATCCCTGGCGTTGCCACCGCTGACATTGACGTGAGGCTGCTGCCGGACCAGGATCCCGCGGAATTTCTGAGAACGCTGCAGAGCGTGGTTGGGGATACGGCCGTCCATTTCACGACGCTTCTCCAGCCCAAGACTCCGCTCGAGAGTCCTATTGAAACGGATCTCTTCCGCGCTATCGAGAAGGCCGCTCATGATCGTGAGCCATCGGCCTTCGTCACGACTCCGATGGAGACGGCGGCGACCGACCGGCCGACTTACCGGAAACTGGGAATAACCACCTACGGATTCAGTCCGTTCAGGGTACCGCGCGCGGAGATCCAACTCGGGATGCACGGGAACGATGAGCGGTTGTCAGTGGACAACATCGGCTACGGTGCTCACTTCTTTTACGACATACTGCGCTACGCGCAGTAGACGGCTGGAGCCAGTGCGTCAGCTCTTGTGCCGGAAGGTGATGCGTCCTCTCGTCAGATCGTAGGGGGAGACTTCGAGGGTTACGCGGTCGCCGGCGAGTACGCGAATGCGGAATCTTCGCATCTTTCCGGCGATCGTCGCGTGCACATCGTGGCCGTTGTTCACCTGCACCCGGAACGTCGCATCGGGCAGCACTTCAGTAACGGTTCCTTCCAGCTCGATCGCTTCTTCCTTTGCCATAATCCTCCGTAATTTTTTAGCGTGCGAATAAAAAGCGGGGCCGGCCTGGAGTTGTCCAGATCGGCCCCGCCCTTCTATCCTGCGTTCAGCAAGCCAGGACTTAAGCGCCAAGCTTGGTGACGTTCTCAGCCGCCGGACCCTTCTGGCCCTGCACGACGTCGAACTCAACCCGCTCGCCCTCGGCCAGCGACTTGAAGCCGTTGCCCTGAATGGCTGAGTGATGAACGAAGCAATCCTTCTGCCCGTTCTCGGGGGTGATGAAGCCAAAGCCCTTGGCGTCGTTGAACCACTTTACTTTGCCGGTGGTACGCATGTTCGGTACATCCTCATTCAATTGTGTCGGAGTGCCGTGTTTGCGGTACCTGTCCGACTACTGTTTGTTCGCGGCCGGAATGACCGCCTTTCCAGCCAGAAAAACCGAAAAGACCTGGCATTTCTCCAGGTCCCTTTTGAGTTCGCTGGCCACTGTCGCGCAGACATTGCGCTTCAGGGTTTTAAGCTAACCATTTAGGATCCTGCAGTCAATAAAGAGGCACCTCCGATTGCAGGTTCGGCGTGGGACTCAGAGAAGCCTGCCAGCACATCACCGTAAGCGTCGAAGACACCGCTTGGTGTCGGGACTTTGGCCCCCGTGACCATCGACTTCAGCATGAGCGCATTCGCCACCGCTTTCCCTTTGTAGTGGTTGTTGGTGATGACGTAGACCTCCCGGGTGGCAGGATCGGAAGCAATCTGCTTCGCTCGCTCTGCCCAGGGCTCGAGCTCCTCGGGTGGGTACAAGTAGTTGTAGCGCTGCTCCACCGGAGCCTTCTCGCGGAACCAATCTCTGTAGTTCCGTCCGTGCACTCGAACGTAGCCAACGTGCGATGTGGCGTGCGCAGTGGGACCGATCGAATCGTGGTAGAGCGGCTGGTCTATGTTGACGAAGCCGATTCCTTCCTCTTCGAGGCCCGCCAGAAACTCCGGAGCCAGCCACGAGACGTGTCGGACCTCGACCACCAGCGGGTAGTGCCTGAATGTGCGAACCACATCGCCGAGCCATTCGCGATTTTCTTCGGTTCGCCTGAAGCTCCAGGGATATTGAAGAAGCACCGCTCCGAGTTGTCCTGAGTCCATCATCACGTCGAAGCCGGCACGAACCTGATCGACTTCCGCGGTCGTCCACGCCTTATCACGCTCGTGGGTGAAGCGCTTCCACAGCTTGGCGGTGAAACGGAAGTTCTTGTGGTCCTCAACACGCTTTACCCAGGAGCTTGCGGTCCGCGCCAGCGGGGGTCCGTAAAAGCTCGAGTTGAGCTCCACCGCATCGAAGAATTCCGCGATGTAGCGGAGTTGATCGAAGCGCGGCGGTTTTGGACGCGGGTAAACGATCCCTTCCCAATCCTTGTACATCCAGCCCGCGGGCCCGAACCGAAGCGTCGCTTCCGTCCTTTGCGGCCTGCTTTCCGAAGAGGCGCGACTGCCGCCCGATCCTTGCAACTCCATGCTGCCTATGAATGCTTGTTCAGTGCCACCACGAGCCGGTCGTATCGGCACATGACGCTACCGATTCGCGTTCCCTACCTGCCCATGGAGGCAGTGAGCGTTGCGACAATCCCCGAAGGATCTGGCTGGCAGTACGAGCCGAAGTGGGATGGATTCCGGTGTCTGGTTTTTCGAGATGGCGCCAAGATCCGGCTGCAATCCAAGGCAGGGCAGCCGCTCGAGCGGTACTTCCCCGAGCTCGTCGAGCAGTTCCGGTCGCTCGCCCCCAACAGGTTCGTTCTGGACGGCGAGATCGTCGTTCCCGTGGACGGCGAGCTCTCCTTCGACGACCTTCTGATGCGGATCCACCCGGCCGCCAGCCGCATTGCCAGGCTCGCTCTGGAAACGCCGGCTTCGTTCTTCGCATTCGACCTGCTCGTCACAGACCGCGGCAAATTGCTGACGAAAAGGCCCCTGGCCGAGAGAAGGCCGAGGCTGGAGGAGTTTGCGGAGAAGTATTTTGGGGATGGTGTCAGCGTCAGGCTTTCGCCGGCGACGACAAAAATCTCCGTCGTCAGGCAGTGGTTCGCGAATGTTGGCGGTGGACTCGACGGTGTGATCGCGAAGCAGCTCCAGGAGCCGTATCGCTCCGGCGAGCGGGCCGGAATGGTGAAAGTAAAGCAGCTCCGGACCGTAGAATGCGTCGTTGGTGGATTCCGCTACGCGTCGAAGGGCAAGCTGGTCGGGTCGCTGCTGCTAGGGGTGTACGACGACGACGTCCTGCTACACCACGTCGGCTTCTGCTCGAGCCTTACAACGGAGCAGAAGAGAGAGCTGACGCCGAAGCTCGAGAAGCTCGTGAAGAAACCGGGCTTCACCGGTCAGGCGCCCGGCGGTCCGAGCCGCTGGAGCACTGAGCGCTCGGCTCAATGGCAGCCGTTGGCTCCCAAGTTGGTTGTGGAGGTTCAGTATGATCATTTCACCGGCGGAAGATTCCGGCACGGGACAAAACTCCTCCGGTGGCGACCGGACAAACCACCCCGTCAGTGCACGATGGACCAACTGGACGGCGAGAGGGCTTCTCCACTCGCACTCCTGAAAAAGGGGTGAGTCTCGCGATCCCCGGTTCGACCCGTTCTTGCGGCTGGTAGCCGTCGGGGCCGGCTCGTCGCACATTCTTGGGCGCATGCCCTACGCATTTCACACCGCCGACGTTTTTACCGATCACGTGCACGGGGGCAATCCTCTGGCGGTGGTTCCGGACGCGCGTGGATTGTCCGATCAACAGATGCAGGCGATCACGCGCGAGTTCAACTACTCCGAGACCGTCTTCGTATTCCCGCCGGCGACCAAGAGCAACACGCGAAGCGTTCGCATCTTCACTCCGAATTCAGAGCTGCCCTTCGCCGGACACCCCACGGTTGGTTGCGCGTTCGTGCTCGCTACCATCGGGGAGATTCCACTCGATGGCGGTGAAACGCGGATCGTCCTCGAGGAGGGCGTAGGACCAGTGCCCGTGTTGATTCGCGTCAGAGATGGGAAACCCGTTTTTGCGCAGCTCACGTCAGCCATGCTGCCGGAGATCAAGGATCGTCCGCCGCCGCCCGAGACGCTCTGCGAGATCCTATCGCTCGAGCCCAGTCACATCGTCGCCGACGACATGATCGAGCCGGAAGCAGTGTCGTGTGGCGTGCCGTATCTGTTCATCCCGATCAAGACGCCGGAAATGCTCTCCTGGGTCAGGGTCGATACGACGAAGTGGGAACAGGGTCTCCGCGATTATTGGGCGCCGGAAATGTTCGTGTACAGCACGGAAGAGTGGGACGGTATCTTCGAAGGCGGGCACATTCGTGCGCGGATGTTCGCACCCGGATTGGGCATCGGGGAAGATCCAGCGACGGGTAGCGCCTGCGCTGCTCTGGCCGGGTTCCTGGCGCTTCGATCAGAGAAGCGCGATGGAACGCTGCGTTGGACCGTGGATCAGGGCGTCGAAATGGGAAGACCGAGCAAGCTCGAGCTCGAGGTCGAGATGAAGCGCGGTCAGCTCGCAGCTATAAAGGTTGGCGGAGAGTCCGTTCTTGTGAGCTCGGGAACCCTACACCTCGACGGGGACGCCTGACACGCGGAGTCGGCCGCGCGGCGTCCCCCTTTCGCGATTACTCCAGGTAGTGGTAGAGGCCGTAAAGGGCCATCGCCGCACCGCCAATGAGAATGATCGTCCCAGCCGTGTCTCCGATCAGCGCGCCGGCGATCATCGCACCGACACCGACAGCCATCAACGCGACGTCCTGCCCTTGATGCCGGCGGATCGCCAGCGCAGTAGACTTTGTCGATGCATCGACTTTCGCCTCGTTGACGCGGAATCCAACGGCGGCGGCCTGAAACGTCGGGCCCTTCGTTGAAACCTGAGGCGACCGCTGCGCGCTTGACGCAGCGGGGATGAGTGCAAGAGCACAGAAGCTGATTGCCAGAAAGCGCATTTCGTTCTCCATTGTTGGCCGGGTCGATGACTCGAGAAGAAGACGCTCACCTGTCATCTTCCGTTTCCGCGCAACTATCGAGCGGCAGTGCGGCAATAAACGTGCACGTCTGCGAATCAATCCGCGGATCAGGCTGCGGCGGGTTTTACCTCGAAGGCGAAGGCTCCCGTCAGGATCCGTCCTTCGTGCTTCACCTGTACCCACATGTGGTATTTGCCGGGCTTGGGAAAGGCGTACGGAAAGCTGACCGCTCCCTCCTGCGGAACTACACCAATCGGATGCGCTGCTTCGCTCGCCTTGATTCTCTGACCGAGCCGGCCGGCGACCGTGTCCCCGGGCTGACGCATCGTGAACGCCAGCTGCGACGCCATCGAGATGGTGCCACTGGGATGGAGGTGCACAAATACAGCTCCATCATCGCGGCTGACGACGGCGTGACCCGCCATTCCGATGTAGGGCTCGAGGGCGAGCGGCTTTCCGTCCTTTCCGACGACCGTGAAGCGAAGCGACGCCTCCCTCCCTTCGACGAAGTTGGCACCACCCTCGAGCGTCATCACGGAACCATCCTCGAGATTGGCGGTCGCGCCGTTCGGAGCCGCAGCAGCGATGTGAGAAGCGTCATCGACGTCGCTGCTGCGCGCACCCGGTCTGGTTGGCTCCGCCAGATCGACTTTGGTGGAAAGTGTCTGAGTAAAACCGCTCTCGTGCACAATGTCTCCATAGACGCGATAACGGCCGGGCGGAAGCGCCGGCAGAATCGAGGGGAAGCTGACCGTGTCGGTCGTCGACGGATGGAGGTGCGCAAAGGCAAGAAGATCAGGCTCCCGAATCATGAAGAGGTGAACGAGCTTTCCATGGTCGGGGATCAGCGGAGTCCAGCGATTGCCGGAATGCGCCCTCAGCCACGCGCTGTCGTTTCGCATCGTCCACGCCGAATCAGAGATCCTCAGATCGAGCATTTGTCCGTCTCTATTTGGAACAATCGTCGCCGTCGCCGTCAGCGGTTTGTAGATGCTGCGGTTGAAACGCGAGTCCTCGAGGTTCCACCACCGTGATCCGCCAAAGAGCGCGAGGGCAACCAACGCCGCGCTCGCCCCCATCGCGACACGCGCCTTCCATCTCCGACGAGCATCCGGTCTCTCTCCCGGCGGAAGCACGCTTTCGCGGACTGCAGCACCGATGATGGTGATCAACCCGACGAACAGAAAAACTCCGACGGCGGTGAGCGGCACTCCGAGCTTTGAATCGAGCTCGAGGCGCCTGTTGGCGACTACGACTACTGGCACGATGACCTTTCCCGCACCGAGCGAACCGCGCACGTTCACGGTAACGCTGTTGGAGCCGCCGGACATGATCCAGAGCGGCGCTGCATACAGTCCAGGATCGCCTTCCACAGCCTTGGCAACCTCGGGCGGCGGAGCAGCGGCCAGCGCATCGAAACGATTGGCCTGCACCGTCACCTGCTCAACGCCCGTTCCGCCAACCCGGGTGAAGACGTTCGCCACGCCCGGGACGACGCCGGGCGTCGCGACCTGAACGATCACGTGATACGGGCCGGCATTCCCCTCGTACCAGGCATCGGGACTGCCGACATGCGCTGAACAGACCACGATGCCGGCTGCAATGGCAGCCACCCGGGCGATGAGCGATCTCACCTCTTCACCTTCGCCATGCCGCTGCCCCAGAACAGGCTGATTCGCGAAGCCACCATTGCCAGTACGATTGCGATACCGATCCCCTTGGCGAATCCAAGCTGGCTCCAATTGCCCGCCGCATCGACGTCGCGATTCCAGTACTGATGCGTCCACGAACCAATCCGGGCGTTGTACGACCACTGATTCGCGCCCACCAAGTAGTTGTCTGCCGCAGGCGAGAGGAGGAACTGGGCCCAGAACCAGTGCACGACGACCATGAGGGCGACCCATGCCACGCCTATCATCGCAGCGAGCTTCCAGTCGTTGCGGCGTCCGTACTTCTGCATCAGAAGATCGATCGCCACTGCCGGCACGATCAGAAGAAGTGGAAACGCCGGCGGCACCATGTGGGTGACCGGATTGTAGATCGGCGCCAGCTTCGGCGTAGCTGGAAACGCCTCGAGAATCCACATCATCACCAGCGTGATCGCCGAGTAGATGGCGGTGATAGTGGTAGCCGGCCAGCGGAGCCGCGACGCCCGGGACAGTCCGATCAGGAAGATCGGGAGCGTCCACGCCGTGATTTTGTAGAACTTGGAGCCGTGCATCTGGTTGCCGACGCTTGCGTCCTCCTGAATCACAGTCGCGATCATCGTGATCAGGATACCGGCGGCAAACGCGTGCATCATGCTGTACATCCTCTGATCGTCCTCCGAGGCGCGATTCTGCGCGCTCAGAGCCATCAGCATCGCCCCAATCTGGATGCCGATCATGCCCCAGGCGAGAATCATGTGCGGCGGGCTGATGATCTTCACGTCGAGTCCGTAGGCGTTGTGCCACCAGTTGTCGAAGGGCGCGGACGTGATCATCATCAGCGTGCCCCAGATGCATACCCAGGCTCCAAGGGGTCCCTGAAAGAACCGCCAGAAGCGAACCGACTGTGCTTTCTCTTCCGGAGTGCCGGCGAAGGTCGTTTTCAGAACGAGCCAGCCGCAGCTCAGTCCGGCGATGACCGCCGCCAGCTGTTCGAGAACGTGAGCCAGTGTCCAGAACGTGTCCCGGCCGACCGTTCGGTGCCACGACACATCCCAGATAAGGCCAACGACG
This sequence comes from Gemmatimonadota bacterium, assembly GCA_030774675.1. Classification (GTDB taxonomy): domain Bacteria; phylum Gemmatimonadota; class Gemmatimonadetes; order Gemmatimonadales; family Gemmatimonadaceae; genus UBA4720. The sequence goes on from JALYKQ010000185.1 coordinate 19,386, forward strand.
ATGCAGGTCGACGCCAGCACCACGGCGTATAGCGGCCACGGGATGCTCCACGCGCCGGTCCTGGCACGCGCATCAACTGCGATTCTGTCAGCGACGGAAGCGCTCACGAGACTCACCTCGGTTGGGGCCGTATCCAGCCCGCTCGTACCGCGCGGGTCTCACACCATAGAACGAGGCGAACGCTCCGTCAAGAAAGACTAGCGGTCGTCGCCCCTGCGTCCGCGTCCGTGATGGCGATCCGGAATATCGACCTGACCTGACACCGCGCTGTAGTCGATGCTGCCACTTCCCTTCGATTCCACCCTGAAGTCGCGACCAACCTTATTCACCTCGATTTCGCCGGAGCCATCGTGCTCCACGATCACTGACCCGCGCACGTCGGTGGCGAGAATGCTGCCGGAGCCGTCCGCCTCTACTGTGAAAGAACCTGTGACATTGCGCACGTCGATCTCGCCCGACCCATCGCTCACTCTTACATCACCACCGACGTTCTCGATCCGGAGATTGCCCGACCCATCAGTAATTCTGACCGAGCCGGCAGCTCCGTCAACGGAGAAATCGCCGGACCCGTCATGCGCGTCGAGTGAGCCCACGTTCAGGACTTTCGCGTCACCGCTGCCATCGGATAGCTGGGCGTTGATACCCTGAGGTACCTGGATCACCAGGTCGAGTGCCGCCGAATAGTTGTCGCGGGAGTCGAAATCCCAATCCTGATCGGGGATGTCTGCCTTGACAAAGACGACATCGCCACGCCTTTCAGCGATGAGCTTGATCTGATTGAGAAAATGCTGCGAGGAGGCACGGGCGGTGCCCGTCACCTGAACTTGCCTGAGGCCCGCCTTGCCCTCAACGCGAAGGATGCCGGCGCCCGCCTCCACCTCAACGCTTCGTGCGCCTGCAGCGTCAACGACTGCGTTTCGTGGCGCCGTATAATCGCCCGAGCCCTGCGCACGCGCCGTCGAGGCGATTATGAAAGGCGCTGCCGCGAAGGCCGCGCCGCGAATCTGTCGGTTCATTGGGTACTCCGTTCGGGTGTGACTGGGTTAGACAACCCCTTATCCCTTACGGTTTGAACGACCCGCTGTTTCAGTCCGGGGGAAAGGCAGCCTCGGTGAGCTTCCAGATGCTGTTGAGCATGTCAGAGGCGTAGACCCGCCCCCCGGAGAGCTGAACCCCCCAGACATAAACCGGCTGCTGTTCGAAGCCCATGCGCAAGCTCACGCCCCATGCTGGCGAGGTCACACCGCCCGTCCGGACTCTTGTTTGCCGGGTCACAGCTGGAGAGGTCGCCTGTGATATCGATCGCCCTTACACCGCCGTTGTAGTATGCGGCGTACAGAATTCCGCGACGCTCGTCGACCGAGAAGTTGTGGGTTCCCGCGCCATCGATGTGAAAGAACGCAACCTCGCGCGGAAGGGCGAAATTGCTGACATCAACGACATGGATGTCGCCACTCGAGTAGAAGCCGACGGAGCCCGGACCTTCCTCTCCCACGAATGCGTACCGCTTCTCACCGGTGAGGGCATTGTGGTACACCACACATTGTGCGCCTTTCCCCCAACCGTGGCGAGACTCCCTAGCGCCACCGGATTGGAGACCGAGCCTGCGCCAGCTCCGCCTATATCCCAGATCGTTATCCCCCTGGTTCCAGAGAGCGGTGATGAGAATCCCATCTCGCACGAACACATCGTGGACGTATGGGCTCCCCATCACCGCGGTAAAGACCTGGGTCGGCGCCGCGGGGTCGGAGAGGTCTTCGATGACCAAACGCGCTTGACTGCTGCCTGCCGGGTCGATCGAGAGGAACGCGTAGAGTTTTCCATTGACACGCTGGACTTCCGCCGTGTGCACTCCCGGACTGGTGAGTGCAGTGGCGTAGCGCGAGATCAGCTGGGGATGCACCGGATCGGCAAGGCTGTAGATCATGATCGAGCCATCGGGGGTGTACTCGGTCGCCACGATCAGCAGCTGGCCGTCATCGCTCGTCTGAACGTCACCGAGTGTCGCCGCGTTGGGCACGACGACCGTGTTGACGAGGGTCGGCACATTGCCGGCTACGTCCCAGATGTTGATCGCGTTGCCGGGAGCCTCCCGGGATCCCTAGGTGGTCGTGTAGGCTACGGTGCCCCTGACCCAGATCTCTCCGGTATAGCGGTCCGTTACCACGCCTTGCCCGACGACCGCGAGCGCGTCGGAGCCGCTCGGCGGAGCACCGAGTCATCGGGAGTTGCAACCGAAGATCGACAGCGCGGCCGTTAGGACGACCGCGCGTAGAGCAAAGTTGCTCGTTGATGTCTGCACTTGCATTATGGCTCGAGTTGTCTGGAGATGGGTTAGCGGCATCTCCTTCCATGTGCATCCCGTCCATCTCCATGTCGGCCATCTTCATACCCCGCATCGCGGTCGTTGCCACTCCGTATCTGCCCATGCGCATATGGCTCATTCCGAGCTGAATGCTAGCGCCCAGGGAGAAGCTCCAGATGCGGCTGGATCCGTAGAATTGCGTGGGGTCGAATCCTGACGGTCTGAGAGTCGGGGTGACGCGGATGCGCGCCACTTCGGCGAAGGGCTCCAGCCTGACGACTTTCGCCAGCGGGACGGACACAGCAACCCGGGCAGTGATGATCGTCCAGCGCGAGCGGCCCGCGATGGTAAGGTCGGTCGCGGGTAGCGGAGTCCTGAATTCGTCGGTGAGCCTCGGTTCATCCGGACGCTCCGTTAGTTCGAATCGGAGCGCCCCGCTCGCGATGCCGTAACGCGCCCACGTTTCTGCGAGCAGTGATGCGAATGCAAAAGTGCGGGTCGATCCGACGTAGTCAGCCGTTCGCGCCCACTCCAGCAATCCATATCCCGAGTGTTGCGCATCCTCGAGGCGAATCGAAGCGCTCTGCTTGTGCTGATCGGCTCCCCCGCCCTGAGCGTTCTCTGGTGATCGCACGCGGGCGTAGCTGGTTTGCAATTCGGCCTGCGGAAAGGGCACCAGCGTCACCCTCGCCGACCACGAGTCCCAGTAACGGTCACGATTGGGGACGTCGCCCGGACTCTCCGGCTCATCACCGTTGAACAAGCCGGCCTCGACAATGACGCGTCCCGTCCGCAAGGCGCCTATCGCGACCGCGCGCTCGAGAATATGCGCCAGGTGGTGGTTAATCGGATACTTCTCGAATGGTCTTGCCATTGGATCGTCGGTGCCGAATGGAGCGAAGCCCTTTCCCAGAGTCATGGAGACGCCATTGTCCCCGAATGTTCGCTTCGCGGAAACCACCATCTCGTGGAGGTACGTGTGCGGATGGCGGCGATCGATGTAACCCTCGCCCAGAATGCCGGCGTTCAGCTCACCGCGCTTCATCGTCAGACCTTCGAGGTCGAGCGTTCCCCTGAGCTCGAGAGCATCGCTCAAGAGAGTCGCGTTCGCCATCAAGATCGGTTGGGTGAGGTACCCTTCGGTGAGATCGCGTTCGTGGATAGCAGGCGATTCACGAGTGACGACGCCAATCGCCTGTGCTCCCACCTCCACACGTGCGGGGCCAAATTGAGCGGACTGCGCCCGGGCATCGACAGAACCGAGCAGCGCTGCTCCCACAACTTTCGCCCATAGCCACCTTCTACCCCTCATCCCGCGCCCGGCACGGAACAAAAACACATTCTGAACAGAGATCGAAGCCTCGATTGCAATGGCTAGCCGCTGGATGGATTCTGATATAGACTTGCATCAATATCGCATGGGGGATGGCAGCATGCTCAATCAAGCTCGAAGCGCGGCATCGACTGCGTGTGCCTTCGCATCACTGGTGATGGTCGGCGGCGTGGCGGGAGCGCAACAAGCCGCTGCCCCAACGCCACTGGCCGCCGTCGGTCCGGCAGTGAACGATGTCGCTCCTGCTTTCACGCTGAGCGGCGCGACCCGATACGGGCTCCTCAAGACCCCGGTTACGCTCTCTGATTATCGCGGCCGTACGGTCGTCCTCGCGTTCTTCTTTCAGGCCCGGACAAAAGGCTGAACGATCCAAATGGAGGCGTACCGTGATCAGTACGCCACGCTCTTCAACAACGGTCGCAACGTCGTCGTCATCGGAATAAGCGTCGACCCCGACACCGCGCTCGCGTCGTGGGCGAAGGATGAGGACTTTCCGGTTCTCTTCGCCAGCGATCCCGGTGGCAAGGTCGGACAGCTGTACGGCGCCTACGATGCCAAGAACAAGCTGGACAACCGATCCTTGTTCGTCGTGCGTCCCGATGGCCGCGTCGCGTACGTGACCAAGCCGTTCAAGGTTCTCACTCCGGCTGCGTATACCGAGCTGGCAGCGGTAATCGACAGCCTGGCTCCGGTCGCAAAAGCGGATTCTACGAAGTAGCTAAAGCGCTTTCCTGAGAGCGGCCTCGAGGTCCTGCTTTCCCCCAAGACCGGTGTAAACTACTTTGCCGGTCTTGTCGAGGACGACGACGTAGGATGTTGCGGGCGCATCAAAAGCGCCCGCCGCTTTTCCTTCCGCGTCGTAGAAAGTCTGGTGGGGCAGTGGATGCGCGGCGAGGAATCTGCGCACTCTCTCCGGCGACTGGTTTATCGCAACCGCGAGCGCGACGAACTTGACCCTCTTTCCGAACTTCTGCTCCGCTCCCAGCAGCGATGGCATCAGCTCGCGGCAGTTGGCGCACCATGTCGCCCAAAACTCTATCAGCATCGGTGTCTTGCCGATGTACTGGCCGAGGTCGATCTGCTTGCCGTCCAGTGACTGCACAATGACGGCGGGCGCCCTGGAACCAACTTCGATGCCGAGGTCCTGCGCAAAGGCGGGAGCGGCAACCCCTGAGCCGACGAACAATAGTCCTATCGCGGAGATTGCTCGGATTGATAGCAGAGCGCGCATCAATTCTGGTCCCTGGGTGCGGTTCGACGTGCCGTTAGATGAGGAGCAGCCCCATCTGCACAAGGTAATACTCCGCAACGCCCAACATGATCAACGCGAAGACCCGCTTGACCCATACCATCCACGCTCCCGCTCTCGGGAGTCGGGCAACCGTGCCGCTGAATAGTCCGACCAGCACCAGGATCGTGCACATGCCGAGCGAGAACACGAAGAGGTAGATGAAGCCCAGCACGCCGCTCTTGGTAGCTGTGACCCAGGTCAGTACCGCCGCCATGACAGGAGCGGAACAGGGCGCGGCCACCAACCCTGACGCCGCTCCCATTACGAAGACGCCGTAAGGGTTCCCTCCTTCGCCCGCGCTTGCCGCGCGAGTCAGGAGCCATGCTGGTACGCGCACGGGAATGACGTCGAGCATCGCCAGCGCAGCGATGATCAGGAGATTCGCTATCGCAAAGTATAGCCAGGGGTTGGTGCTGACGGAACCGAACAAGGTACCCGTAAGGCCCGCAAACAGTCCTAGCGACGCATATGCGAGTGCGAGCCCAAGGACGTAAGTGAAGGTGAGAAGCACGGTTCGCGAGCGCGGGCGCGCCACATCGCTCACAGCGCTGCCTCCGACGATCGCCGCTGTGATCGGAATCATCGGATAGATGCACGGTGCGAGACTTGTCAGCACTCCGGCGATGAACAGAATCGGCAGCGCGGTGATCGGACTGGATGACAGCTGGGCGGAGATGTGCGAAAAGTCCACCCTTGAATCTACTTCTTCGTCAGCAGCTCCTCGAACAGGTCGAGCGCCCGCGGATCGTGTGACTGACCCAGCCAGAAGAGCGCTGTCTTCCGAATTTCCGGATCCTTGTTGGTTCGTGCTACCGAGATGAGCGCCGGCACCCCTTCGTCGCGCGGACGCAGGGACAGCGCGAACACCGCTTGCTCTCGCACCTCGCGATCGACGCTGTTGTCGAGAACGATCGAATTGAGGTTTGCGGTGGCGGCCTCGCCAGCCGCCTGACCGAGCCAGAACACCGACTGACTCCGGGTGCTGCGTGGCAGATCAGGGTTGCGAGCCAGCTTGATCAGGGCGGGCCAGATGTTAGCACTATCCGCGATCGTCGCGGGAAAGATGGCCTTCTCGCCCATACTTCCCTTTTCGCTCTGAGCGATCGAGAGCAGATAATCCGCAGCCTCGCGCGCCGGCACCATGCCGAGATCGACGACGTCCGAGCCACCCGGTCGCCACCGCCCACCGACGTAGAATCTAAGATCGGCCAGCTCGCCGCCCCGGCGGTCCAAAACGATGCGCGCCGGTCCGCGACTGCAGTCGCTCTCCCACTCGACGTCGCGCGACGTATTCCAGTTGTCGCCCCAGGTCGTCCGCCCTCGGCCATTCGATTGCATGATCGAGTTTCCGGTGCCGCAGATCCCCGGCTTCGCGGCAAAGGACATACGGACGGTGCCGTTCGAGACGCGGGCAACTCTGCTCGCGATGCTCTGGGCGGGCACGATGCCCGCTGTACTGGCCAGAGCTGCGAGGACGACGGCTGTCGTCCCCGCGATCGATGTGGTTCGCAAGGTTTTCATTTGTTGATCAGATCAATGAGAAACTGCTGCACCCGCGGATCACGGGACTGACCTAGCCAGAAGATTGCCTTCTTGCGCAACTCAGCGTCCTTCTCGTTCTTCGCGATATCGAACATCTTGTCCATCGCGGCCGGATCGCGCTGCCGCTGTGAGAGGACGAAAATGATCTGCTCCTTCATCTCCGTATCGTTCATCCGGTCGTAGAGCCTCGACAGCTCCGATATTGCGACGCCGGACTGCCCCGCCCAGAACAGCGCCTTCTTTCTCAGCTCGATATCTTCCTTCGGGTTGAGCGCAATGTTCATGAGCCACTGCTCGTTTCCGGCTCCCTTCTGCTGCGAGAGCGAGAAGAGGATTTTCTCCTTCAGGTCCTCGTTGGTGAGCCGCGAGTAGAGGCTGCGCAAGAACTCCGTGTTGTCACCGGAGCGGCGCTGACCGAGCCAGAAGATCGCTTTCTCGCGCAGGTCGCCGTTCTCGTTCTCGCGCCCGGCAAAATCACGGAGGATCTGCTGCGCCCTCGGTTCGTTCTGCTGGGAAAGGGAGAACAGCGCCTTCTCCTTGATGTTCTGGTCGCTGTTGCCCTTGAGGATTTCCTCGAGTAGCCCAGTCGATCCAGGCACCTGCGACAGCCAGAACACCGCCTGCTCGCGGGTCTCCTGATCCGGATCGCTGCGCGCAACACTCATGAGAATGTTCGCGGTCTGGTCGGTTCGTTTCTGCGAGACCAGGAACACCGCCTTGCGACGCAAGGCCACCGAGCAGGGATCGCGACGTGCGAGCACCTTTTGCAGAATCGGCATCGCGCGATCCGCGTCCATGTTCAAGAGCGCCTGGAGCGCTATAATGCGGTCGTCGTTCTCGTCGTCGTCCGATGGGCAGCCGCGATTCTGCGGTCCGGTTATGGTAACCGTATTCGGGTCTACGACGTCGTTATCTCCCTCAGCCGTCTTGCTGATCGACGCCGCGCACGACTCGTCGCCGCGCTTGGCGAGCTCGCCGCACACTCGAGTAAGCAGCGGGTCACCGTCCTTTTTCGCGATCGCCGGATAACGCTGCTTCAACTGCTTCAAACGGTCGCGGGCAGCGCCGAGTTCTTCGTCACCGCCAACCCGATAGAGAGCGTACGCCTCGAAGTACATCGCCTGTCCCGCGTAGGCCGACTGCGGGTACCGCTCGGGGATCCGGTGAAATATCTCCGCGGCGCGTTTATAGTCTCCGCGCGACAGCGCCTCACGCGCCAGCCGGTAGAGCGAATCTGCCGGATCCGCTTTCGCCCACGGCTCGGGCGGCAGCGGAGTAACCTGCTGGTCCAGGGCGGCGAACGCCGCACCCAGCTGCGCATCGGCGCTAGCCAGAACCAGCGGCGCGACCGAAGAGTGGAAGGAATCATTGCTGGCCGGAGACCTGTTCACTCCGAATCCGGCCGATGAAATTATTGCTGCTGCCGTGAGTAGTGTTCTCATAGTCATTGAAGGGTCCTCAACTACCTCGCTGCGACCCCGCGGGAATCGCGGTGCGCAGCCTCGTCATTACGTGGTCCTGCCGCAACGTCTTCTCGATCATCTCGCGATCCTGGGGCGTGCTTCCGGGCGATAGCTGAACGATCTGAACGAGCACGAGCTCGAGATCTTCCAGCAGCGGACGACGCTGCGGATCGTTGGCGACGGGTGAGTCCAGTAACAGGCGGGTGTTGCTCAGAAGCTCGCGCGCCCACGATCCGAGCTGCGCGTCCATCTGCTGATCTGTTGCCGAGCGCGTTCTAAAGGAAGTAAGAAGCGCTTCGGCTTCGCTGAGGTGCCGAACCGCTGCCAGCTGGTAGGCGGGTGCAGGAGTTGAATTGGCTGGCGGTCCCTCGAGCGAAGCCTGGCCGCCGCTGCCGCGAATCACATCAGGCTGCTGATTGCGGCTGTTCCGAGCCACAGCGCGTGGGACAGAAGTCTCAGATCCGGCACGGCCTGTCCGACCCGCTCCACCGGCTCTCGCATCGGGAGCGGTGCTCGCCGGTGGCTCCTCGGTCGAAGTGGTGTTTGATCCAGCCGGCGGTGGATTGACCGCGGCCACCGGGCCCGGAGTGTTCGACGAGGCGCTCCACCGGCCGATGCCGACACCGGTCGCGAGAAAAAGAACCGCCGCGGCCGCCGCACCCAGCCAGACCTTCGAGCCGAACCTCCGTCCTGACGATTCGCGCGTGGCTGACCCGCCGCCATACACGACGCGTGGTCCGTCCGCGCGCTGTGCCTGAATCGCGCTCCACATGTCCTCGCGCGGAGTACGAGCCGGCGGCGCGTTGTACCCCTGCGCCGCCTTCTTGAGGAATTCCTCGAAATTGTCTTCAGTCATGACACCCACTCCGGTGCAAAATCGGCCAGTGCGACGCGCAGCTTGCTCCGTGCCTGAAAGAGGTGGGACTTCGACGTTCCGACCGGAATGTGGAGCGTCCCACTGATCTCCTCGTGCGTGTAGCCTTCCACGTCGTGCATCACGAAAACCGTCCTGTATTTGTCCGACAGCGAGTCGATTGCCCTCGCCAGTCTCTCCTTCAGATCGGGCTCCGCTTCAATCGGCATCGCCCCTACTGTCAATCCTTCTTCCATCGGTGCTTCACGATTCCTGAGCCGCTTCGTCTTCCGGAGCCCATTGAGGGACACCGAGACACCGATTGAGTGAAGCCAGGTCGAAAGAGTTGATTCGCCGCGAAAGCTTCCGATTTTTTCAAAAGCACGGATGAAGGTTGCCTGCGTGAAATCCCGCGCGAGCTCATCGTCACCAGCCAGACGAAACGTCAGCCGGTAAATGCGATCGACATATGTCTCGTATAGCTCACGCTCGGCGGCGGCATCGCCAGCAACCACCCGCGTGATCAGTTGGATATCGTTCACCGAGCTCCGAGACTCGTAGGCAACCGACCTCATTGTCGACCTTCTGACACTCGATGCCGGGAAAGGGTTGAGCATCACCACAGCTTCCGGGCGGCGCGGGTTGCGCGCCGTCTTCCCTTAAAATGACGAACCCCGGTACTTCCGTGAGGGGGTGTTCAAGGAAGCAGGCCAAGCGGTCTCGAGGCCCAGTCTATGCGCCCTTGCTGGCGCACATCAATGAGGCGCGCATGATCGCTCATCAACAGCCCAATATCTCGAGGCAGTCCCCATGGCGGCTGCTCGGGCGCGCCTCCCTGCTCCGCTGTCCCAACTGCGGCGGCGGCGGGCTCTTCGAAGGGTTCTTCAACGTGAAGCAGCGCTGTCCGACGTGTGGAATACTATTGGAGCGGGGAGAATCCGATTACTTCATCGGTGCCTACACCCTGAATCTGATCGCCGTGGAGATATTGCTGGCGCTTGGATTCCTCATGGTGGTGCTTGCTACGTGGCCGAACCCGCCATGGAATGCGTTGCAGTACGGCGGGGTGGCTCTTTCGATACTGGGCGCGGTTCTCTGCTACCCCTTTGCCAAAACGACCTGGCTCGCACTCGATCTCATCTTCCGGCCACCTCACCGCGAGGACTTCATCACTCGCGTCAAGTAGCCGCCACTACTCTCCGGCCGGGTAGTCTTCGGAGGGCGAAGGCAGGTGCGCGACATTCACATCGATAGGCAGCTGCACGCCGTTGTGGGTCTCGACGACATCCAGAATGCCCTGCCACACCTGCGCGAATGAGTGTCCGACTTCGGCGGGAGCCTTGTCGATCGAGAAGCCGCGCTCGCTGGCGATCCAGAACGGTGGATCAGCGGCGATCCCGGCGCCCGCGAGTACCTGCTTGACGTCACGATAAATCAGGTTCGCGTTGAAGCTGTGCGCGTAGTACGCGGGCCGGAAGCGGCCGTCCTCGACCACCCGCTCCGTCCAGGCACGATAGTACTCGCGCATCGCTTTGGGGACGGCCTCCATTCGCTCGATATCGAGGAATATCACGGTGCCGCGCGCAAATCCCTCGGCGGCCGTCTTCGCGATCGCGTCGTTCGCATCGGCCGTTCCGCGGGCCGCGCCCACGAACTGCGTGGAGCAGCTCGCGCCGCGCGACGCGCGCGGGGCGACGAGCACCCGCACGGGCACGCGCTTGTTGACGTAGCGAACGACGCGCTTGCCATTGCGGGTTCTCACCTGCTTCACGCGCTTCGTGATGTAGCGGGTCACGGCAATCTTCTGTCCGGGAGTGCGGCCCCAGGTCTGTTGGCCGACGTAGATCACCGCCATGCCCCAGCCCATGTTCGAAAGAGTCTCGCGTTTTCCTTCCCACGAGTCGTCGTTGTGACACGGGGCCGAGAGATAGTAACCGACCCAGCGGTACGGCTTATCGGCGGTGAGCCAGGCCCGCATCGCATCGTCCCCGGGATAAGCGAAGGTGTCGAACCCCAAGTGGCGCCCCTCCGATACGTTCTCTGCGATGGTCGCGGACGCGCC
>JALYKQ010000186.1 GCA_030774675.1 Gemmatimonadota bacterium
GTCACAATAGCGCCAGGATCGCGCCGCTTCTCGCCCAGCACTAGACTACAGATGGTACAGAATGCCGGCAAGAAAATCCGGTGGCTCACCTCCTCTTTGAATCGTCTTTACCCGATGCCCTCCATTGCACCGACTCGTGTCACGCCGCTCAGAGCTGCTCTGAACGTGGTCAAGCCCGCGCCCCGGGCGCGCGCCAAATATCTGCCGTTCCCGCGGCTCGAGAGTATCCGCAGCAGAATTCTCGCGTTCTCAGTAGCGGCGGCGCTCATCCCCTCAGGAACGATGCTGGGGATTTTCTATATGCAGAACAAGCACGCCCTCGAGAAAAAAATCAACGAGGACGTTCTCTCCGGAAGCGCGCAGAGCGCCCGGGCTACCGGCGTCTGGCTCAGGGAACGCCTCTACGATCTGCGCGTCTTTTCGGGCTCCGATGAAGTGGTGAATACGCTCGACCGCGCGCCACGCGTAACCACCGCTCAGGCGGAGAGCCGGCTTCGCGATTATCTCCGATCGCTCCACGAGCGGTTCAGCGACTTCGAGCAGCTCGCGGTGCTCGACCTCAAGGGGAACGTCATCGCGACCAGCTCCACCGAGACCAGCCACGTTCGGCTCCCCGACGACTGGCAGACCGCCTTGCGAGCTGACAACCAGATTGTCGGTAACGCATACTGGGATGAGAAAGCCGGCAGGGCGAAGCTGATCGTGGCGGTCCCCGCACAGCGCGCCGATGGTCGACTTATCGGGGCATTTGCCGCCGAGCTCAACCTCGCACCGGTTCACCTCCTGCTGCGCTCGTTTTCCCCGGATTCGAGCGGCGCGATTTATCTCGTCAGCACGAACGGCGCCGTAGTCGCGAGCTCGGAGACCATCACCCCGCGGCTCGTCAACACACCGATGCAGCCTGCCACCATGAAGAAGCTGCGCGAGAGGGCCCGCGCACCGTTCCAGTTCACAAGCTTTGGTGGACGAGCCGTCATCGGCACCCTCGAGTACGTCCCACAGGTAAACTGGGCAGTGATATCCGAGCTATCGGCTGAAGCAGCGTTCGCTCAGATGCGCCGCTTCCGCGATGTGGCTTTCCTCGTAATTGTCCTCTTGCTCATCGTCGTCACTGCAACGGCTTATAGACTTGGATTGCTCATCGCCCGTCCGCTCGACCTCCTCACGAAGGGCGCCGGTGAAGTAGCCGCTGGAGATCTCGCGGTGGATCTTCCCGAGGCTCCCGCTGGCGGCGAAGTCGGTTATCTGACCGACGTCTTCAATCACATGGTATCGCGGCTTCGAGAAGGACGGCGCGAACTGGACCGCATCCACGAAACGCTGCGCGCCAAAAACGAGGAGCTCGAGCTCCTCTCGACGACCGACAGCCTTACTGGCCTCTCCAACCATCGGTCGCTGATGCAGCGCCTCAACGACGAGGAAGCGCGCTTCGCCAAGGATCGCCGCACCTTTTCGGTACTGGTCGGCGACGTGGATCACTTCAAGCAATACAACGATGCATTCGGCCACCCGGCCGGCGATGAAGTGCTGAAATCGATAGCCGATATCATGCGCGAATCCACCCGGGAGGGGGATTGCTGCGCGCGTTACGGGGGCGAGGAGTTCGTCATCGTGCTACCCGACACGGTGGTGAGCGCCGCTCTCGAGGTCGCCGAGCAGATCCGCGCCCGGGTGGCGGCGCAGAGATTCAGCGGGCGGAAAATAACTCTGAGCATCGGAGTCGCCGGGTTCCCCGAGGACGCCGACGACGCGGAGGCCATCATTGCAGTCGCCGACGAAGCGCTCTATCAGGCGAAGCGCGAAGGGCGCGACAGAACCATCCGCGCCCTCAGACTGAAAAAAACCGGTAGCTGATTGAGCAGAGCCCGCCCGTTTCGGCGGGAACGGCAGATCTAGCTAGTCACGCGGGCCGACGAGACTCCTGAAAACCCAGCCAGCTCGTCCGTTCTCGTCGCTGACCCGGATCCATTCATCGGCGTAGGAGTAGCCAGTCAACGACGTCCCCTCTTCGGCAGCGAAGGAGATTGGAAAACCGGTGCCTGGTCCTTCGCGGACGTTTCCGCGAGTCGTCATCTTCAACCTGATTGGCACGGCAAATGGACTCTCTCCGGGGCGGGCCCCTTCGCGATTCCCCAATGACAGGCGTCCGCGATAGGACGACGCCAGCGTCTTTGCCTGGTTGGCCAGGTAGAGCGCACCGGCGTAGTTCTGCTTGTTGAACTCGGTTGCACTCTGGTGAACCAGCTTCGTCGCCTGGGCGGCCTCGGGTGGTTCATCCCCCCCGCCTGATTTCATGGACTGAAGTGAGATCTCGGCTTCGGCCATTGCCGACGCTGCCTGCGCCCGGCTTGCAACGGTTTGGAGCTTCGCCATCGCGCGGACGACTTCGGCGCGGGCGTCCTCGAGCTTGGACTCAAGATCAGCGACCTGTGCATCCCTGGCGAGCACGAGGAGATCGAGCCGTGCGAGTCGCTTTTCAAGGTCCGGATCTCTGACAGTCACCGTCACCGTATCGTGAATCACCTTCGGTGCCGGAGGGGGCGCAGGCTTTGTCCGGGAGCAGGCACTGCTCACCACGACTGCGGCCAAAAAGAGCAGGCAGTAACGCAACTGGGGGAACCTCCACTACATGATGAAACCATCGGCACCGCGGGATTACCGGGTGCTCCTGCAATCGACGCGCGACTGGGCTTGAGAGTAATACCAGACGGCCCAGGGTCGCCAGCCCGAGCGACCCGGGATCGCGCTTCAGCTGGCTAACCAAGCTCGTCGTCCGCCAGCACATTTAACGAATGACAGGGGCCGCGGGAAGGACCGGCTGGCTGATGCTGGCTACGGTGTCGCTCACGTTCTCCTGCCGGAACCCGCCCGTCAGGACCACATTGGCAGGGGAGGAGAAGCAGTGGTGGCGCCACGGCGTCTGCTACGAAATCTTCGTCCGCTCCTTTGCCGATGCCGACCGCGACGGCGTCGGCGACCTGCGAGGCCTCACTTCCCGTCTCGATTACATCAACGACGGCAATCCGCAGAGCCGTAGCGACCTCGGTGCCAATTGCATCTGGCTGATGCCGATCTCGAAATCGGTGAGCTATCACGGGTACGACGTCAGCGACTATTATCGCGTCGACCCGCGCTACGGCACCGACGAGGATTTTCGACGGCTCATCCGCGAGGCACATCGTCGAGGGATTCACGTGATCGTGGACTTCGTTCCCAATCACTCATCGAGCGATCATCGCTATTTCCAGTCGGCGCTCCAGGGTCCGACGAGCCCCTACCGCAACTTCTACCGCTGGTCCGCCGTGAAGCCCGATCAGCCGGGACCATGGGGACAGGAGGCCTGGCACAAGTCCCCCGTGCGGGACGAGTACTACTATGGAGTGTTCTGGGGCGGGATGCCGGATCTCAATTATCAGACGCCCGCGGTCGTGGCCGAGATGGAGAAGGTGACACGACACTGGCTCACCAATATGGGTGTCGATGGCTTCCGGTTCGACGCCATTCCCTATCTCGTTGAGGAAGGAAACCAGCTAAAGCATACCGCGGGAACCCATGATGTTCTGCGCCAGCTGGGTTCTGCGATCAGGCGCGTCGCGCCGTCTTCGTTCACGATCGGAGAGATGGCTGATGGATCCGCCGCAATCCTGTCGTCCTACTATCCGGATCAGCTCGACGCCTATTTCGCGTTCGATGTGGCACGCGGAACTCTCGAAGCAGCCCGTACGGGAGCTGCAGCTCCATTTCTCAACGCGCTGCGTGAGGCCAACTCGCGCTTCCCGGCCGGCAGGTGGTCTCCCTTTCTCACCAATCACGATCAGCCGCGCGTGACGACCGCTCTCGCCGGCGAACGCGCCCGCGCTCGGGTCGCCGCGAGTGCGATGCTAATGCTGCCCGGACTTCCTTTCGTCTACTACGGAGAGGAGATCGGAATGGTCGGCGCGAAGCCGGACGAACAGATCCGCACTCCGATGCAGTGGAGTGGCGAGGGCGGCGGTGGATTCACGGCCGGCACGCCGTGGGAGAATCCGCAATCCGATTGGAGGACCACGACCGTACAGGCTCAGGATGGTGATGCCAACTCGCTATTGAACCATTACCGGCGGCTGATTCACCTCCGGAACGCGCATCCGTCGCTGAGCAGCGGCGACATGGCGCTGGGGTCAACGGGTGACGGCGCGGTGGCCGCTTTCGCTCGACGCTCCTCGAGCGAGACGATCATAGTGATGATCAACTTTGGGGTTCGGGCCATTCCGCAGGTGACTGTCGACCTCAGCGGTAGCGCGTTTCCCCCGACTCGATTCGAGCGGATTTACGAGGATCCGTCGAGCGGTTGCCCGCCGCAGATATCCGTGGCCGCGAACAATTCGGCCGCGCTGGGGCCAATTGCTGCTTACGGCTTGTGCGTGTTCCGCCTTGGGCCGAGCTAGACTCCGCTTTCCTCGCCCGTCACCGGCGTGACGGCCGAGCGATCTTCCTCCCCGGTGCGAATCCGGTAGACCTTTTCAACAGGAAGAACGAAAATCTTGCCGTCGCCCACTTCCCCGGTAGCGCCGGCTGAGAGAATCGCGCGCACCGTCGGGTCGACAAATGGATCCGAGACACCGATCTCGAGTCTCACCTTGTCGTGCAGCTCCATCTTCACCGTCATTCCGCGATAGGTCTCGACATCTTCGACCTCCCCTCCATGTCCACGCACTCTGCTGATGGTCAGGCCCCTCACTTCGGCGCGGTACAATGCCTCCAGGACTTCGTTGAGCTTCTCCGGCCGAATGATCGCTACGACGAGTTTCATGTCCTAACCCCGATCCGGCTGAACGAGAATCGCGCCTTCGCCCCTGCTGTAAGCTTCTTCACCGTGTTGGGTTACGTCTAGCCCGATCCCCTCTTCTCTCGCGCTCGCGCGAAGAGTGGACGCGACCGCAACGACCTTGAGGATCACGAACGTTCCGATCGCGCTGTATGCGATCGTCGCAACCACCGCGACGAGCTGCACCAGCAGCTGTCTCGGGTTACCGAACAGCGCACCGTCGGCGACGTCGTTCCAGCTGCGCTGCGCCAGAACGCCAGTCAGCAACGCGCCCACAATTCCGCCTACTCCGTGCGCTGCGACCACATCGAGGGAATCATCCAGCCGGGTGCGCGCTCTCCAGAGAAGCACGAAATGACTCGGCGCCGCGGCGATTCCGCCTATCGCGATTGCCGAGATCGGACTCACGAAGCCGGCGGCGGGAGTGATCGCCACGAGTCCGACGACGATCGCGGTGGCGGCTCCGATCGCAGTCGTTTTTCCTGTCCGCATCAAGTCCAGAAGACTCCAGACGACGAGCGTTGCCATCGGGGCGAACATCGTGTTCGCGAATGCCAGCGCTGCCGACTGATTTGCGCCGAGTGCGCTCCCGCCATTGAAGCCGAACCAGCCGAACCAGAGGAGACCCGCTCCGAGAAGTGTAAAGGGGACATTCTGTGGAATGATGGCGGTTCGCGCGTAGTCCTTCCGCGCGCCGAGCACGATAGCAACGACGAAGGCAGCTGCAGCGGCGTTGATGTGAACGACCGTACCTCCGGCAAAATCCAGCGCTCCCAGTTTGCCGAGCCAGCCGCCGCCCCACACCCAGTGCGCGATCGGAGCGTAAACGACGATCGACCAGAGCGTGATGAAGCTGAGATAGGGGCCGAAGCGCATCCGCTCGACGATTGCGCCGGAAATTAGTGCGGCGGTGATTACGGCAAATGTCCCCTGATACGCCGCGAACAGCAGATGCGGGATGGTGCCGTGAGGATCGAGGCGCACATTGTTCAGAAAGGACAACCGCAGCCCGCCAGTGAGGGCCGTCCCCTCGGAGAACGCGAGCGAATAGCCGACGAGCGCCCAGGCAATACCGACGCATCCGAGAGCCACATAGCTCATCATCATGGTGTTGAGTGTGTTCTTGGCCCGCACCATTCCACCGTAGAAGAATCCCAGCGCCGGTGTCATCACGAGCACCATCGCGGTGGCTATCAGCATCCAGGCGGTATCGGCCGGGTTGATCGGTGTCATCGCGACAGATTATATCCAAAACTGCAACCGAGGACTACCTGCACGGAGCTATCAGCTGGCCGGCTGGGCGGCCACGGGCAGGTAGTCTTCGGTTGCAGTTTGAATCCCCTAGAGGATCTTCTCAGGTACATGACGCGATCTCGATTCACCTTGCTCACCACCGCGGTTTTCGCAGTGACTTCGGGCTGCGGAGGATACGCTCCGGCCACCGAAACCGGTGTCTCCGAACCCGCAGTTGCGCGTGGAATCGCCAGCGCCGATTCGCTCATCACAGCGTCGATCGGGACGTTGATTCCCGGTGCGGTGTTCCTGGTCGCAAAAGACGGCCGCGTAATCCACGAGCGCGTCTTTGGTTTCGCACAGCTCAACGATTACGACGGGCACCGGCTCCAGTCTCCATCCGCAATGCGGACGTCGACGATGTTCGACCTCGCGTCGGTGACAAAAGTCATGGCAACGACTTTCGCGATCATGCTCCTGACGGATCGCGGGCAGATAGACGTCGACGCCCCGGTGTCACGCTATCTCCGCGACTTTCGCGGACCACACCTGGACAGCATCACCGTACGACACTTGCTCCAGCATTCGTCAGGGCTGGTGCAATGGCAGCCGCTCTACTACAACGCCGCCAACGCCGCCGAGACGTACGGCGTAATACGGGAAATGCCCCTCGGCTGGGGCGTCGGAGAGGCGAGGCACTACAGCGATCTGGGGTTCATGCTGCTCGGGTACATCGTCGAGCGCGTGAAAGGGCAGTCACTGGATCGATTTCTCGAGCAGAATCTCTATCGGCCGCTCGGGCTCAGGTCGACGGCATTCAAACCGAGGGCGCACGGATTCACCCAGTTCGCTGCGACGGAACAGGGCAACGTCTACGAGCGGCACATGGTCTACGATTCCACCTTCGGTTACTTGTACAAGGGCGACCCGACCGTGTGGAATGGCTGGCGGCAGTACGTTCTGAACGGCGAAGTCGATGACGGCAACGCGTTCTACGCCAATGGCGGTGTGGCCGGCCACGCAGGACTGTTTTCGACGGCGGCAGATGTGCGCGTTCTCCTCGACCTTCTGAACAACCGGGGAAACTATCACGGCAGGCAGTACATCCGGCCAGCTACCGTCGACCTGTTTCTCACCCGCGACCGGTACCAGCATTATCTGGGGTGGCAGTCTCCACGCGATCTGCCCGCGGGTAGCTTCTCGCACACCGGCTTTACGGGCACCTACGTCCTCGGAGTTCCAATGTACAAGCTGTCGATCGTGCTCCTGACCAACCGGCAGAACATGGGACCCGATGCTCGTGGGTACTTTCCTGACATTGGCCCGCTTCAGCAGGCGGTCTCGAAGGCAATCGTGAATGGTTCGGCGGCCGCACAAACCAGTCGCTAACCGGCGTCCGACCGCTGCGGTCGCGCTGGCGTCGGCTCCGACGCTGGCGGCAGTGCGCAAAGAGCTCTATGCGTTGGGCGACCCGGCCGACGCGATTCACCTGCAGCGCTTTTTCAAGACTGCGCCTGGAGAGTACGGGGCCGGTGACAAATTCCTCGGCCTTAGAGTTCCGGCGCTGCGTCGACTCGTAGAAGAATACAGCCAACTGGATGATGCGCACGCCCTTGAGATGCTTGCTTCTTCCTGGCACGAAGAGCGCCTGCTCGCGCTCATGTTGCTCGTTCATGGCTATCGTCGTGGTGATGACTCCCGACGCGAGCGGATCCATCGCGCATACCTCGAGAACACTCGGTACATCAACAACTGGGACCTCGTGGATGCTTCGGCCGAGCACATAGTCGGTCCGCATCTTGACCCGCGAGAGATCGAGCTGCTCGAGCGTCTTGCGCGATCCGACGACATCTGGAAGAGGCGAATCGCCATCGTTTCGACGTTTCATTTCATCAAGCGGAATGAGTTCGGTCCGACCTTGAGGATCGCGCATCTCCTCCTCGAGGATTCCCACGATTTGATCCACAAAGCGGTCGGCTGGATGCTGCGCGAAGTTGGAAAGCGCGATCGCAAAGTTGAAGACGCGTTCCTGAAAAAGCACTATCACAAGATGCCGCGGACGATGCTGCGTTACGCCATCGAGCGTCATCCGGAACAATTGCGAAAGCGATACCTCGCAGGAACGGTTTAGCTGACATGTTCGGCTCTGCGATCGTCTACTCCGGGTTTGTCATCACGACGGCGGGGTTGATTCTGTTCATCAAGCCGATCGAGCGGCTTCATGTCAGGTCCCGTTCCGAGGCGCTGGCAATAATCGGCGTTGGAGCGATGCTGGTGGGAATTGCACTAACTTTGCCTGCCCGCGAGTCGGAAGTCGGCAGGAAGCAAACGCGTCTCGACGAATTCGTTCCGGTGTGGCAGTTCGGCGAGCGGCACACTATCAGAATCGATGCTCCACCAGCGCGGGTGTTCGAGGCGATTCGGAGTGTCCGCGCCAACGAAATCACTCTCTTCGGCACGCTGACGTGGATCCGCCGCGGGGGGCGAAAGGCGCCGGAGAGCATTCTGAATGCGGGAGACAGCGTGCCGCTGCTCGAGGTGGCGACCAGGAACGGGTTCATATACCTGGCGGACGACGCTCCACGAGAGGTTGTGATCGGTACCATAGTCGTCGCCCCACCGGGAGGCCGCGGCATGTTAACGCCGGAGCAATTCAAGACTAGGCTCGCTCCCGGCTTCGCCTTGGCAGCGATGAATTTCCTGGTTACGGCCGACGGCCCGAAGGCCTCGAGAGTTTCGACTGAGACGCGTGTCTTCGCCAACAGCGCATCCGCCAGGCGTCGGTTCGCGCGTTACTGGCGAATCATTTATCCGGGGAGTGCGCTCATTCGCGTGATGTGGCTGCGGGCTGTGCGTCGGCGTGCGATGACGCCACCAGCTCGGTAAAATCGATCTCTTCGGACGAAGTCGTTTTGACCTTCAGTACCCGCGACATGTGTTCGAGGGCGCCCTCATGGTGCTCCATGGAGGCCGACGCGGAGCAGTCGCGTGGCACAATGATCTCGAGATCACGCATGAAGGCGTCGGACCCGGTGAACAGCACGCACATGTCCGTGGCGAAGCCCGCCAGCACCAGTGTTCTAACTTGCAGATAGTCGATCAGGAGATCGAGCTGGGTGTGATAGAACCCTGAGTGCTTGGCCTTGAGAACAAAGAAGTCCTGCTTGTCAGGGAGCAGCAGCTTCGCCACCAGCTCGCCGCGGACGCCGGCTTCCAGCACGTGACCCAGCTGTTGCCTGAAATCGCAGCGCCATTTCCCGAAATTGTCGTTGACGTAGATGACCGGTACGCCGGCCGCCCTCGCGCGACGCTTCAGCTGCGCAAGCCTTTTGGCGGCGGGCAACGCATTCTCGAGGAGTGCCTCGCCGCTCTTGAACTCCATGTCGTTGATGACGTCGACGAGGATCAGCGCGACACTGCACGTGAAGATCGTTGTTTTTGGCGGGCATGCCAGCCAGTAAGGGAAAGAGCGTGCCGTCAGGCGCTGGCTTCGCCGGCGTGACTGACCCGTACCTGGAAGAAGAGGTAGAACGGCAGCCCCAGCGCGATCAGGAACAGCCCCACAACGGATTCGATCGGATAGGCCTTGACGCTGTTGATCACGAGCCAGACGGCGACCAGCACGAAGAGAAGAGGCACTACCGGATAACCCGGAGTGCGATACCGGCGCGGCGCCGCCGGAAGCTTTCTTCGCAGAACGAGGAGAGATGCGCCGACGAGGGCGAAGAAAATCCAAAGCGCGAAGATCACCGATGTCGTGATCTGGTCGAATGTTCCGGAGAGGGCCAGCACACACGCCCACAACCCCTGGATCCAGATCGCGGCGACGGGAACGCGTGAGCGCGGATTCAATACGCCAAGCCGCTTGAAGAACAATCCATCCCGGGCCATGGCGAACGGTACGCGCGCATTCATCAGAATGATCCCGTTGAGCGCGCCGATCACGGAGATGATGAAAGCGATCGACACCAGCTGCGGGCCGTATGAGAAGAAGGTCTGGGCAGCCTTCGCCGCGACCGGCAGGGCGTCACGATACGCCGTGGAATTGGAAGTCAGTATTTCGCTGAACGGAAGCGCGTAGAAGTAAGCGAGGTTGGTGACGAGATACACGAGTATCACCAGCAGCATTCCATAGATCAGGGCGCGCGGCACATTTCGCTCGGGCTTCTCGATCTCCCCCGCGACCATGGAGACGTTCGCCCAGCCCTGGTATGCCCAGAGCGCTGCGAGCATGGCTGCTCCGAAAGCAGTAACTCCACCGCCGCCGACCCCGGCCGTAACCGGGGCTTTGAGGTGGTCCCACGATCCGGACCGGGACAACAGGAACGCGCCGAGGACTATGATCGCGATTCCGCCTAGCTTGGCGAGCGTCGCCAGCCATTGCACCCGCGCCCCAACCGCTACGCCGCGAGAGTTGATCGCCGAGAAGAGCAGAATCACCGCAACCGCCACCAGCTGCTGGATTCCGAGTCGCCAGTGCACCACCTGCCCCAGGAGGTTGATGTCTCGTGTAGCCCAGACCGCGTCCAGAGGCACGAATGAAGAGAGGAATGAGGCGAGGGCAGTCGAGACCGCGGCAACACCACCCGTCGAGATCAGCACGAGATTGGTCCAGCCGAACAGGAACGCGATCAGATTTCCATAGGCTTCGCGCAGGAACACGTAGTCGCCCCCAGCTTCCGGGAGCATTGCACCGAGCTCAGCGTAGGTCAGCGCGCCCGCCAGTGAAAGAAGTCCCGCCGCTAGCCAGGCGAGCAAGACGTTGGACGGGCTTCCAACGAGCTGCACCATCGTCGCCGTCTTGAGGAAGACGCCCGTGCCGATGACTGTGAGGACGAGAGCGATCGCATCGCGGAGCGACAGCTCTCTCGCCAACTCTCTTGTCGCGGACGCCACCTCCAGTTCAGGTGGCGCTGCGGCGGTGGAGCTCACTCGGGCTTGGACGGGCGAAATACGTCGTGGGGACCTGTGTTTCGGATGCCACCGGCGTAAGTCGGCCGCACGTACTCCTCGGTCGTGGAAATTCCCTCGAGCCTATCCAGCTCCCGATTCTCGCTCTCGATCGACTCGCGCTCTTCCTTGTAGCGGCGATACCAGTTGCGGGTGACCTCGCCTGCCAGCTCCCGGTTGCCGAGTCCGAAAGCGAGAGAGAGAGCCAGTGCGATCGCGCCGAAGAGGATGGCGAAAGCAGTCGTCACGATCTCGGTCGCGACGCCCAGCTCCTGGAGCGCCATGAAGACGGCGAGCACCACAACACCACCTTTCCCCACCCGCGCGAGTGTCGGTCCCCCATGCAGTCCGCCCGCCGATGCCATGATCAAGCCGCCAACGAAGCTTCCCAGCACGATGCCGACAATCATGATCACGATCGACGCGATCACACTCGGGACGTAGCTCACGAGCTCGGAGAAGACGTTCGCAAGTGACTGAAGCCCCAGCGCGTTGGCCGCAACCAGCATCACGGCGAACATCACGAACCAGAAGACGAGACTTCCCGCGACCCGCGTTGGATTGACGCGCGATCCCGATCTCTCCACGGCCTGCATCACACCACCGCGCTCGAGGATCTGATTGAGGTGGATCCGCCGCATCAAGCGATCGGTTCCCTTCTCGAGCAGCCTCGCCAGCAGGTATCCCGCAAAGAGGATGACGAGGGCGCCGAAGAACGCGGGGACGTAGCGATAGAGCTGCTCGAAGCTTGACTGCAGCCTTTCGCCAAAGGTGAGTGCCGTCGTGGCGTCCACTAGAACCTCACATTGATTAGGGAGTGGTGCCCGGGGGTGCGCGCCGCCATCAGAAAGATACTCGCTGGATTGAATGTCATACGAGCCCACTTTCTGCCCGCATCATTTGACGGATCCAGGTATCGCTCGGTCACGATGATACCGAGCAGCCCGCCCGCGGCGGCCGCGCCGAATACGAGGTGCGGATCTGGATCGTTCGTATTTGTCAGCGTGGCGATTCCCGCGCCTATCAGACCTCCCGCCATCGCACCCAACGACACACGCCCGGCTTCGGTGCGGCTGTGATCGTATCGCCTAACGAGCAGGCGGTCTCCAACAACGACTCCGAGAAGACCCCCGACCGTCAGCGATGTGGCGATCGTCCGGCCGCTCGAGCGGTCATCGAGAAAAGCAGCGGTCGTGACGAGCCCGAGCCCCGCAGTGGTCCACAGCGTCTGAATGTCCCCCGGCGTCACCTGATAGTTGGCGTTGCGTGGGTAGAGAACTCCGAGCGGGTATCCAAGCAGCCCCGAAAGGAGAATCGTGGCAACCTCTCCGCGATCGGAGAAGCTGCGCGTGCAGACGAAAAACCCGGTGTCCGGATCCACCTGGGTGCTGCAGTCCTCCCTTCCCCTGATTGCTTCCGTCGTGCCCCAGGCGATGAGTGCGCCGAGATCGGCGCCAAAACCTGCCCCGACTGCATCCGCTTCAGTCATGTTTCGCCCGAATCGAAGGCCCAGCGCGGTCCCCGCTAGTCCGCCGATGAACGCCCCCGCCGACTGACCATTGTCCTTTGCCTTCACCAAGTACATCGTCGCCCATCCCGCCAGGGCTCCGTTCAGTCCCGTGTTCGTCGAAAGGTCGCTCTGAGCCCTCGAGATGAACATCCGGCGGGAGATCTCGGATGCGGCGAAGAACGTCCCTCCGGCTATCACGAGGTAAGCGGCCGACACGCTGGCGTCATCGTTTCCGATCGCGCCGGCAAAGGCTGGCGCGTAAACGAAGAGTCCGAGGCCCGTCTGGTTCCTGATGAATGAATTCCTGGCGTCATGCCGGGCAACCAGTATGTCCCGCGGAAGCTTCGACACGACCGCACGAATCGCGTCGCGGTCGACCTGGGCAAGACTATACCGCTCGACGACGCCCGACCTTCTGGTCACCGCAAGAACGTAGCTCGAATCGTTGACCGTGAAGAGCCGCGCCTCCGTGAATTCACCGGACACGGGCCACCAGGGCGATTGGAGCGCCGCCCTTTCGGCGAGAAATGGGGTCATCACCGTTACGAGCCCGACGCTGTCGAACGGCACGGGCCGCTCGATCACCTGTGCGTGAACACGCAAGGGCGAAAACAACAGCAAGGCGCCAATGGTAACGAGGCGTCGCATCACATTCATTCTGGAGTTCGCTGGAGCGGGTTGTACCCGAGCCTGCAACGCTCGAGTCGGAAAGGAATTGTCCCGCAAAGATATGCGCGGACACCCGATTTTGCCCGTTAGGTTCGCGTTCCGCGCTGAATATCGAAGATGGCGCTCCGGCGGCATTTACCACAGATCAGCCAGTCCCGCTGCCTGGCGTAGCCGAGACCGAACGACCCACCGCCGATCTCGCGGCCAGTCATTGCGACGTTGCACCGTGGACACAGAGGCGTGCGTCCAGAGGTGAATTCATCGCGGATCTGCTGGAGCTCGCGCGGGCTGTACTGCGCCTGCCCGCCTTCTTCCGGAGGTAGAGCAGACTGCCCAGGGCCTTTGGTTCCATCGTCGTTCAGTATCATTCTGGAATTCGCACCACAACCTTCCCGAACTGCTGGCCGCTCGCCAGCCGCTCGAATGCCTTGCGCCCCTGAGAGATATCGAACACCGAATCGACCAGGGGCGTCAATCTCCCGGCACGATATTCGTTCGTCACCGCATCGAACTCGGCTTCGTTGCCCATCGTCGAGCCCATGATGTTCCACTGGTTCCAGAACAGGCGCCGAACATCCATTCGCACGTTCGGCCCCGATGTCGCCCCGCATGTAACGAGCCGCCCCTGCTTGCCGAGTGCGGCTAGCGAGTGGGTCCACGATGCTTCGCCGACGGTATCAAACACGACATCGACCCCGCGTTTCCCCGTACGTGCCCTGATCTCCTTTCCGACGTCCGTCGTCGCGTAGTTGATGAGATTTTCGGCGCCGAGCCCACGCGCGAGAGCCAGCTTTTCCTCACTGTGGGATGTGACCCACACCGTCGCGCCGATGTTGCGCACGATCTCTAGCGCGGCGAGAGCAACGCCTCCCCCTATTCCCCAGATCAGGACGTTGTCACTCTTCTTGACTCGGGCGCGCGTCACCGCCATGCGCCACGCCGTGAGCGTCGCCAGCGTGAACGCAGCTGCCTGCTCCACCGGCTTGTCGCGCGGGATGCTTCGCGCGTTGCGCGCGGGAACCACGATGTACTCGGCCAGAGTTCCTGGATGATGCTCTCCGAGAATTCCGAACTTGACGCAGAGCGAATGCTCGCCGGCCAGACAGTACTCGCAGGTGTAGTCGCTGATGCCCGGGTTGATTATCACGCAGTCACCAACCTGAAGCTTGTTGTCGGAGACCCCGCTGAGGTCGCCAATCGCGTCTATAACTCCGGTTGCATCGCCGCCCAATATCCAGGGAGGCGTGATCTTGACACCCGGCATTCCGCCGAGAACGAACAGATCCAGATGATTGAGGGCCGCGGCTTTGACGCGCACGCGGATCTCGCCGCGCTTGGGTTCGGGCTTCGGCAGATCGGTGCGGTACTCGAGCTGGTCGAGCCCGCCGTGCGCCGAGATGGTGAGTCCTCGCACGCGATTATTGGAGCGTTATATTCAGTCGGGACATTGAATTACGGCTGTGTCGATTGCGGCCGCCCGAAAGGCTGCGCGCCGCAGCCGGAAGATACCGACTTTGATTTACATCCGCTCCGGATCACTCTGAATGCTCCCCATAAAGGTCCCCCCGCTCGGAGAATCGATCGTCGAAGCCACCGTCTCGCGATGGCTGAAGAAGGAAGGCGATGTCGTTGCCGCGGGTGATACGCTCGTCGATCTCGAGACCGACAAGATCACGGTGGAAGTTCCGGCGCTTAAGCCGGGAGTCCTGACCAAGCGGGCAAAAGCCGAAGGGGAAGTCGTGCACGTCGACGACGTGCTCGGCGAGTTGGACGAGACTGCTGTTCGAGCCGCGGCGGGTGGGGCTGCCGCAGCTTCTGCCCCCGCGAGCGCTCCCGCCGCCTCGCCGCCTGCGCGCACTCCGCCTCCAACGTCGCGGGCTTCGTCGCCGCCTGCCACGACCTCACAGGCTGAGCCCACCAAGTCGTCGCCCGCTGCCCGTCGGATCGCCGAAGAGCGCGGTATCGATATCGCCGCTGTCGCAGGTACGGGTCGCGGGGGGGTGGTGTCCAAGCCGGACGTGTTGGCGGCGTCGAGTCAGCGTCCCTCTGCACCACAGCAGCCTCGCGGAAATGGTGTGACGCCCGGTGAGCGCGAGACGAGAGAGAAGATGTCGACGCGCCGGAAGCGCATCGCCGAGAATCTGCTGCAGTCGCAGCACGCGACCGCGCACCTGACGACTTTCAATGAAGTCGACATGTCCGCGATCAATGCGCTCCGCGAGAAATACAAGGAGAAGGTCGAAAAAGAGCACGGCGTGAAGCTGACGTTCATGCCTTTTTTCGTGCGCGCCACTGTGGCGGCGCTCAAGCAGTTCCCGATGGTGAACGCGCAGATCGATGGCGATTCCATCATTTACAAGCACTACGTCAACATGGGAATCGCGGTCGCGTCGGATCAGGGACTCGTCGTTCCAAATATCAAGGACGCGGATCGGAAGGGGACCATCGACCTGAGCCGCGAGATCGGGGAGGTCGCGAAGAGAGCGCGGGACGGAAAGCTGACGATGGACGATCTCACCGGCGGAACGTTCACGATCACCAACGGTGGCGTGTTCGGCTCGCTCGTGTCGACTCCCATCATCAACTACCCGCAGGTCGGCATACTCGGACTGCACAAGACCCAGGATCGCCCCGTGGCCGTGAATGGAGAGGTGAAGATCCGGCCGATGATGTACATCGCTCTCTCCTACGACCACCGAATCGTCGACGGCCAGCAGGCGGTCCTTTTTCTCGTACGCATAAAGGAGCTCGTCGAAGACCCAGCCGCGATGCTTATCGAATAAATGATCGATTGCGATGTAGCGATCATCGGCGGTGGACCCGGTGGATACGTAGCAGCAATCCGCGCCGGTCAGCTTGGCCTCAACACAGTTTGCATCGAGATGGACAAGACGCTCGGCGGGACGTGCGTCAACGTCGGCTGCATTCCATCGAAGGCACTCCTCTCCTCGTCCGAGCATTTTGAATTCGCGCGACTGCACGCGGCCGAGCACGGAGTACAGGTCGGCGAGGTGAAGCTGGATCTGCCGACCATGATGAAGCGCAAGGACGCCGTCGTCGGTCAGAACACCAAGGGGATCGAGTATCTCTTCAAGAAGAACAAGATCACCTGGGCGAGGGGACGCGGCACGCTGAAGAAGGGGAATGTCGTCGAGGTCGCCGGCGAGGATGGAAAGAGCGAGTCTTACCGGGCGAAGAGCGTCATCCTCGCTACAGGGTCTGTTCCGGTGGAGTTGCCGTTCCTGAAGTTCGACGAGAACCGGGTCCTGTCGAACATCGGCGCATTGAAGATTCCCGCGGTCCCGAAGCATCTGCTCGTTATCGGCGGCGGCGTTATCGGTCTCGAGCTTGGCTCTGTGTGGCGTCGACTGGGCGCCAAGGTAACGGTAGTCGAGCTGATGGCGACTATTCTTCCCGGCAACGACGAAGAGATCATCAAGGAAGCCGACAAGGTTTTCCGCAAGCAGGGACTCGACCTTCGCGTCGGGACCAAAGTCACCGGCGCGAAGATCGAGGCGAACCGGGTCCTCGTCGACGTCGAGAAGGACGGGAAGTCCGAGAAAATCGAGGCGGACTACGTGCTTGTATCGGTCGGCCGCAAACCGGCGCTCACCGGAATCGACGTTGATGCGCTTGGCCTTGCGCTGGGAAAGCGCGGCGAGATTCGGGTCGACGCGCAAATGCGGACCAGCCTTCCAAACGTGTACGCGATCGGAGATGCCGTCGGCGGAAAGTTGCTAGCGCACAAGGCCGAAGAAGAAGGCGTCGTCGCGGCCGAGGTCGTCGCTGGCGCGAAGTCTCACATGGACTACAAGTCGATGCCATCGGTCGTCTACACCTGGCCCGAGATCGCGACGGTGGGATTGGCCGAGCATGAGGTGAAGGAGAGCGGCCGGAAGTACAAGGTGGGTAAGTTTCCGTTCTCCGCCAACGGGCGAGCGCGTACGGCGGGCGAGACGGTAGGGTTCATCAAGTTCATCGCCGACGCCGAGACCGACGAGCTGCTCGGCGCGCATATGATCGGTCCCAATGTGTCCGAGCTGATCCAGGAAGCGGTGCTGGCGTTCGAGTATCGCGGCTCGTCGGAGGACATCGGCATCACGGTGCACTCGCACCCGACCCTGAGCGAAGCGGTGAAGGAAGCCGCACTCGGCGTGCTCGGCAGGTCGATTCATATCTAAATGTCCCCCAGCGCGATAATCAGGCCCATGGTCGCGGCCGACCGCGGCGGTGTTTTCAGGATCCTCGAGAACGCCGGGAATTTCACGCCCGAGGAGGTCGCGACCGCGCTGGAGCTGATCGATGAGTGGCTGGAGCTGGGCGAGCACAGCGGGTATCTGACATACATCCTCGAGTCGCAAGGCGATGATGCCGCTGAAGTGCTCGGCTACGTGTGCTTCGGGCCCACGCCGCTGACTGCATCTACCTATGACCTGTACTGGATCGCAGTCGACAAGTCGAAGCACCGCGGCGGCGTCGGAAAAAGGCTGATGAAGTTCACCGAGGACGAGATCGCGCGGCGTGGGGGGAGATTGCTCCTCATCGAGACCTCGTCGCAGGAGACTTATGGCGGGACGATTCAGTTTTACGAGAGGACAGGGTACGAGTTGGTCGGGAAGATCAAGGAGTACTACAAGCCCGGCGACGACAAGCTGATTTTCGTGAAGAGGCTGCACGCCGCAGCGTCCGTGACAGTGGGTGAGGCGGAGCGCGCGCCGGGGGTTGTGCGAGTCGAGGCCCCCGATCCGGTGCTGAGCGCAGGCTAGGCGCGATGCATCGGCGGCTGGCAGTCTTCTTCGTATGGTGAGACCTTTGCCCGAGCATCCGACCCCCGAGCTTTCCGAAGATTCGTTGCACGGCTGCGAGGCGGAGCTAAGGCAGGCGCAGCTCACGGGCGACGTCGCGCTGCTCGACCGCCTTCTGGATGACGCGCTGGTGTTCACCGGTCCTGACGGCGCTGTGTATGGGAAAGGGGACGATCTGGACGCGCATCGGCGCGGCTGGGTGCGCATCACGCGCCTCGATCCGAGCGAGGAGCGCATTCAACGATTCGGCGGCGTCGCCGTGGTCAGCGTGCGGATGGAGATGGCGGGCAGCTTCAAGGGCGCGCCCTTCGCCGGTCCGTTCCGCTACACGCGGGTCTGGTGCGAGCGCCCCAACGGGTGGCGTCTTGTAGCCGGACACGTGAGTGCCGTCCTCGCGTGATCGCCCCAGCACCAGCGGGGCGTGCGTTTCGTTTATCACTCGCTACGCCATTGCTGCGTCGCCCTGGCGGTATGCAGATGACAAGACTCGTCGTATTATTTGGCATGCGCATGCTCATCGCATCGCTGATTGCGCTGGTTCTTGTTGGTGCTGCGCCTCCCCTCGCCGCGCAAGGTAGTGTTCCGCGTCTGGAGCGTAGCGAGTGTCCCTTTGAGAGGGGCGAGTGGGCGCGTGGCATCACGCTGGAATGCGCCTGGCTTGTAGTGCCCGAAATGCGGGATCGCCCAGCGGGGAGAACGATGCGACTCGCCGTCGCGGTCGTGCGCGCGAAGAACCCCATCGCCACGCCGCTCGTCATGCTGCATGGCGGCCCCGGCCTCAGCGGGCTTCGCATCTTTTTGCCGGTCGCCGGCAGCGATCTGGCGCGGAACCGCGACTTGGTGATCTACGATCAGCGCGGCGCTGGCTACTCGGAGCCCAAGCTGTGCCCCGACTACGGCGCGGTGCAGGACTCGGCGCGGCGCCTCCGCACATCTGCAGAACGCGAAAAACTGTGGGACGTCCGCGACCGTGAGTGCGTGGCTTCGCTGCGCACGCAGGGCATCGAGCCAGCGGCCTATAACACTGCGGCGAGTGCGCGCGATCTGATCGATCTTCGAAAGGCCCTGGGCTACCCGATCTGGGACGTCTACAGCGCCTCGTACGGTGCCCGGCTGGCGCAAGAGGCGATGCGTCAGGACCCGCGCGGAATCCGAAGTGTGGTGATGGCCAGCCCGGCCACCCGCGGTCCGGCTATGCAGGCGGAGATCGCGCTCTCCGCTCAACGAGCCATCGAGCGGGTGTGGCAGGCGTGCGCCGCCGAGGTGTCGTGCAACGCTGCTTTTCCGAATGTAAGCGATGATTTCTACGCGTTGTACGACGAGCTCTCGAAGAACCCACTGCCAGCACCAGTGAAGCGCGACAACGGCGTCGTCGATACGGTTTGGATCGATGGTAAGGCGCTCATCAGCGCGATCCGGAACGACATTCTGGGTCGCCCAGGCCGGCGCGCCCTCCTTCCGCTGTTGGTGAATGAGCTTCGACGCGGCGACAGGGCGCGAGCCGCGGAAACGCTGGCGAGCTACGCCACCGACGTCGGGGCAAGCAACCAGCAGGTGCTGATTCACCTGGTGAACTGCTACGATCTGTACGGGCCCGCATTACGCGCGGCGCGTGATTCGGCGAACGCTCTTGCCCCGCCGGCCTTTCGCGGCGCGCAGCTGGAGGACTGCCCGATTTGGCAGACGCGCTTTGCCGACCCATCGGAGCACAGGCCAGTTCGGAGCGACATCCCGACGCTCATTCTCACCGGCCGGTTCGACGATCGCACGCCGACGGAGCACGGCCGCCGCATCGCCGCGACGCTCAGTCACGCGTACCAGTACGAATTCCCGAATGAGGCACACGATGAGCGGCCGGGCGCCTGCCATGTCTCGATTCTGAGGCAGTTCCTCGAGAATCCTTCTCGGGCTCCGGATGCTTCGTGCATCGCCGCGATTCCGCCTATTCATTTCGTCACCAGCTGGACCGATCGGCCCTGATCGTCATGTCCCCTGTCCTCGCCGAGCTCTTTGGTACGGCAATCCTGATCGTGCTTGGCGATGGCGTCGTCGCCAATGTCGTGCTTCAGCGGACCAAGGGGCACAACTCCGGCTGGATCGTCATCACCGCCGGCTGGGCGCTCGCCGTCACGATTGCCGTCTACTGCGTGAACAGCATCAGCGGCGCGCACCTCAATCCGGCCGTTACGATTGCTCTCGCGTCCATAGGAGCTTTCGATTGGGCGAAAGTTCCCATGTACATCGCGGCTCAGATTGCCGGTGGATTCCTCGGCGGTGTCATTGTTTGGCTCGCATATCTCCCGCATTGGAAGGCGACGCCGGATGAGGTGAGCAAGCTCGCAGTATTCTCGACCACCCCGGCGATCCGTCAGCCTCTCCCTAATCTGCTGTCGGAGATCATCGGCGGATTCGCGCTCGTGCTCGCGCTCCTCGCAGTGCTCTCGCCTGGCAACTTCGTGCCTGGCTCAGACCTCGCGAAGGGATTCGGGCCGCTGCTCGTCGGCGCCATCGTGATGGCCATCGGTCTCTCGCTCGGTGGCCCCACCGGCTACGCCATCAACCCCGCGCGCGATCTCGGGCCACGGATCGCCCACGCCGTGCTCCCGATCGCCGGCAAGGGAAGCTCCGACTGGGGTTATGCGTGGATTCCGATCGTTGGTCCCATTATCGGTGGCGTGTTCGGCGCACTGCTCTACCAGTTGGTGTGGAAGTAATGAAGTACATCCTCGCTCTCGACCAGGGCACCACGAGCTCGCGCGCGATCGTGTTCGATCACGCGGGTGCCATCGTCGCCGTCGCGCAGAAGGAGTTTCCGCAGATCTTCCCCAAACCGGGGTGGGTGGAGCACAACCCGGGCGACATTTGGTCCACCCAGGCGGGAGTGGCCGCGGAAGCGCTCAGCAAGGCGAATGTCGGTGCGGCCGATGTCGCCGCCATCGGGATCACGAACCAGCGCGAAACCACCATCGTCTGGGATCGCAGCACCGGAGATCCGATCTACAACGCCATCGTCTGGCAGGATCGCCGCACCGCGGGCATCTGCGATCGCCTGAGAGCGCGGAAGCTGGATCGACTGATCCGCCGCAAGACCGGGCTCGTGCTGGACGCATACTTTTCCGCGACCAAGGTGCAGTGGATCCTGCAAAACGTGAAAGGTGCCCGCGCCCGAGCCAAGGCGGGCGGGCTCGCGTTCGGCACGGTTGACTCGTGGCTCGTCTGGAATCTCACCGGCGGCAAAGTGCACGTGACCGACCCTAGCAACGCCTCGCGCACAATGTTGTTCGACATCACGAAGGGACACTGGGACGACGAGCTGCTAAAGCTCTTCGACGTTCCGCGGTCGATGCTCCCAGAGGTGCGCTCCTCGAGCGAGGTATACGGCGTTACCACGCTGCTCGGTTCACCGATCCCGATCGGCGGGATCGCGGGTGATCAGCAGGCGGCGCTATTCGGCCAGGCCTGCACGAAACCTGGCATGGCGAAGAACACCTACGGCACCGGCTGCTTCATGCTGATGAATACCGGCACAAAGCGGATCGCATCGAAGAACAACTTGCTCACGACCGTCGCGTGGCGCATCGATGGCCGCACCGACTACGCGCTCGAGGGTAGCATCTTCATCGCGGGCGCAGTGGTGCAATGGCTCCGCGACGGTCTTGAGTTCTTCCGTTCAGCGGCGGAAGTGGAGGAGCTCGCCGCCGGGGTCAGCGATACGGGCGGAGTCTATCTCGTACCCGCCTTCGCGGGACTCGGCGCGCCGCACTGGGATCAGTACGCGCGCGGGACGATTGTCGGTCTTACGCGCGGCTCGACGAAAGCACACATCGCTCGT
This sequence comes from Gemmatimonadota bacterium, assembly GCA_030774675.1. Lineage (GTDB taxonomy): Bacteria > Gemmatimonadota > Gemmatimonadetes > Gemmatimonadales > Gemmatimonadaceae > UBA4720. The sequence continues at coordinate 21,807 of JALYKQ010000186.1, forward strand.
GCCGCGCTCGAGGGAATCGTACTGCAGGTGATGGACGTCCTGAAAGCGATGGAAGCCGACGCCGGGATCAAGCTGAAAGAGCTTCGCGTTGACGGCGGAGCGAGCGCGAA
>JALYKQ010000187.1 GCA_030774675.1 Gemmatimonadota bacterium
CCTTCGCCTTCATCGGAGTGATCATGGGCTTGAGCCATACCGGCATCTCGTCGTCGTGATTCTGCTCCTCTTCGTTGGCCTCCTTGGCGACGGCCATGATATCCATCTCCTGCGCCATCCGATAAACAGCGCGCACCAACTGCGCGGTCGACGCGTCGAACCAGAGTGATCCCACCGCGACGTTCCACTTTGGTTGCCGCGGTCGGATGAGGAGCTCGCGCAGCTCGATCCGCTGACCACCCGGAAGCTGGAAACCGACCGAGTCTCCCGACGCATAGGTGTAATACGCTTCGGCACCGGTGGCGAGCGGGTGGATTATCTCATTCTCACTGACGTCCGCTTTCGCGAGCCCGGACCCGATCCACAGTGTCTCGCGTCCAGGGTAGTATGGTATGTCGCCCATAGATCCGAAGTTGGCGTCCCCATGCCCGACGCCTTCGAGCATCGGGAAGGCGCTGCGCTGGCCCTTCACATCGATGATCGCGCCCTTGTCGCGCTGCCACACGACGTGCGCGGCCCGCTCGCTCCGCATCAGGAGACGGTCGCGTCCGATTCTCTTGAATCCCATCCCCACCGACATGCGTTCGTAGGCGCTGGCGTCGTAGCCAGTGAGCGTAGAGTCCTGGGTGAGCCGCGCTGCGCGGGCGCGAAGCAGGAGATCTCTCGCACGCGGGTCCTTGAATGCGGACGCGAGAACAGCCGGCGTGATTGGAGGGCGCTTGGCAAGTCGGGTTGCTTTTCGCGCCGAGTCACGCGCGCGCGCCCTCGCCATGATCGAATCACGGCGCTCCTCGCGTCGCACCATGGCAGAGTCGTTCTTTGCTTTCGAGGCGCTGTCCTGCTTCTCCTTACCCAGCTGAACCGTGAGTGTCGACTGCGCGAATACAACCGCGGCGAGGAGAGTCAGCATTGTCTAACGCCTTGCGGCTCGCGGGATCTTGAACGAGACACCGAGCTGCCAGAGCACGAGGTCCGTCTTGCTGCTGCGCGGGTTGAGCGTGATAGTGCCGTCTGGATTGTCGGTGATGTCGCCTTCCCTCAGGTACGTGGCGTGACCACCGTAGTGGTACCTGGCTCCCAGGTTGAGCGCGCCCATCGACTTTCCGAACGGAATCATCAAGCCGCCGCCAAACACCCACGCATGAGACCAGTCATCGTAGTTGGTTGTGCTGGCCGCTTCATACGAGTTGTCGGTTCCCGAGATCGATGATTCGGTCCAGAGATACGTCGACGCTATTGCCGCATTGGCATAAGGCCGGAACCAGCCGTCCGGGATCTGAAGCTGCGCGCCGATCGCACCGAATCCAATCCGATTGTCGGTCTCCAGATCGAGGGAGACGCGACCAGTATTGGGAAAGTTGATTCTCTGAGTTTCCCGCCCGTATTGAACACCACCAAGGTCCGCGCGGATGTTGAAGTAGCCCCGTGGGTCGACCTTGAACATCCCCGTCAGGTCGAAGCCGTAGCCCTTGGGGACGTTATTCGCAAATTCACCCTTCGGCTGCGAGACCACGAAATCGCCGCCGAAAGAGAAGCGCGACGGAACCGAGCCAGAGTTGAAGACGATCTGCGCATCGAGCTTCGAAGAGCCCGATGCGACAAAAAAAGCAGTGGTTAGTACCGACACGGCTCTGAACTGCATAGTTTCTCCCTCTCGTTTGAGACCAGCATTTGCAGGGACGGTGCCCCGCTCTCCTGCCAACGCTAGATCATGTTACGGTAACAGGTTATCGCGAGTTTCACGCTGGGGCAAACATGCTATTGCCCGCTGCTGATTACACTCAAAGTCGTCCAATGGTGACAGCCTTCGATAATTCGACGCCCGCCTTACGGGTCCAGGGACTCCGGAAGGCTTATGACGATGTCGTTGCTGTGGACAGTCTCGATCTGCAGGTCTTTGCCGGCGAATGCTTCGGACTGCTCGGACCCAACGGCGCCGGAAAGACAACGACCATCGAGATCTGCGAGGGCCTCCTTCCGGCTGATTCCGGCAGTGTCGAAGTGCTGGGCCGACACTGGGAGGCCGATGCAGACGATCTCCGGGAGCTCCTCGGCATCCAGCTCCAGGATACCCAGCTCTCCGAAAAGCTGACCGTCGATGAGACGCTGACACTCTTCCAGAGCTTCTATCGGGACGCACGCGATGTGGGTGAGGTCATAGACCAGGTCGAGCTGGGAGAGAAACGCTATTCCCGGGTAGGTGGATTGTCTGGCGGGCAAAAGCAGCGACTCGCTGTCGCCTGCGCGCTCGTCGGGAATCCGCAGCTGCTTTTCCTCGACGAGCCGACGACGGGACTCGATCCCC
>JALYKQ010000188.1 GCA_030774675.1 Gemmatimonadota bacterium
GCCTGCAGGTAGCGGGTGAGCCATCCCTCAGGAACCTTCTGGTCGTCGAAGCCCGTTGCGTCGCCGACGATGTCGCCCGTCACGCGCCTGATTCCCTGCTGTGCAACAAGGTCAGCGATCCGGTTCATCGGTGCCTCGGAACGACCCGCGAGAAATTTTCCGGACAGGGCGGGATCGCCATCGCCTCGAATGTAGAGATTGCCGGTGAGTGTCCCATCGGGGCCGACTGTTCCCTCGCGAAGCGCGTCCGTGCTGAATTGATAGGTCGGCCCGAATCGCTCGAACGCAATCGCGCTCGTCAGCAGCTTCATCGTCGAAGCGGGGAGCATCTCTTCGCCCGCGTTGAAGGCGTAGAGCGTATCGCCGCGCGTGAGCGATACTACCATGGCGCCCCAGTTTCCACTGCGCGTGCGGCCAGTGAATCCTCCGAGCGTGGAAGCGAGATCACCGGCGCTTCTCGAAGTGCTGTAGCGTACCACCGGGACGGGGGGTGGCTTGTTACGGCTTGGCCGCCGCACCCGGCGCCTCGTGGTTGTCGTTTTCCTTTTGGTCTGTGCTTCGAGAATTGTCGGGGTGGTTGCGCAGCCGGCGAGCGCCACCAGGATGGCGATCCGAATCTTACGGGAAAACATCATTCCACATTGAACCTGTTGACATCGAATTTCAGAGTAGAGAAAGCAGAACGCTTGAGAAGGCGAGAACGGTGCCAGATCGCGAAGGCGTAGAATTCCCCTGCGTCCGCCCGCTCGCTTGGAATATACCCGCCGGTTGCGTATTTTCTCCGAGGGCAAAGAAATCGAACGGGATCAGAGGAACCATGGCTGAGCGGCCGCATAACTTTCTGCGTGAAGGCGTGATCACCGGGTTCATCGGCGCAACCGCAATCGCAGTCTGGTTCCTCATCGTCGACACCATCACTGGCCATCCATTCTCCACGCCGATCTTTCTCGGCAAGGGCGTCGTCAGCGTTCTCGGAAAGAACATGATGGGCGACACAGCCTTCACCCAGGTCCTCGGCTACACGATCTTCCATTACGCGGCTTTTTTCATCGTGGGCATTGTGTTGACCGTAGTCGTGCACCAGGCCGAGCGGACGCCCGGAATACTCGCGGGACTTCTCGTGGCTATCGTAATCATGACGATGGGCTTCTACATGATCGCGGCCGCCTTCGCTCAATCCGCGCTCGGCCAGATATCCTGGGTCCAGATATTCATGGCGAACCTCCTGGCTTCAGCCCTGATGCTGGGATACTTGTGGCGAACGCATCCCAAGCTGAATCGGCAGCTGAAGCAAGCGCTCGAGGGAACCGACGACTAGGCGGTCGAAGGCTTCCAGTCCACTTGAGCGCCGGCGGTCGAGTCTTCGCCACGGGCGTTCCATTTGAAGAACACCACCGTCATGATGATCATGAAGATGATCCCGCCGGGGATCCACATGATGAGTGCGCCCAGCAGCTGGTCCTCGAGCGGAGAGAGAGGAAGCACGCGGCGAGCGGAGCTGTATGCCGGATACAGAACGTGGTCAGCCATGGCGATGTACACGGCGATGATCGACATCGGGATGCTCATTAGGAAGCTGTAGAGCATCTGTCCGGGATAGGCGAGCCGCGGAAATTCGGGCAGCTGACTGAGGAGTGGCCACCACATCACTACCGCTGCCGCCATGAACATCAGGTGCTCGAGGATGTGGATGTTGTGGTGCGCCATCGCCGCGTTATAAAGCGGCGGGAGATGCCAGCCGGCGATGACCAGGTTGAACGTTACGAAAGCAATCGGGGCCCGGGTGAAAAAGCGCGCGACGGGCACGACTCCCTGCCTCGTCAACAGTGGTCTCAACATCCAGCCTGGCACGCCAGCGAGGAGAAGCGGCGGCATCGCCAGGGTCAGCAGCAGATGCTGAACCATGTGGGCGCTGAAGAGATAATCATCGCTCAAGTCGTGGATCGGACCGTTGAGCGAGACAAACATCACGAACAATCCGCTGAAGAAGCAAACCCGCTGGGCGAGGGAAGGCGCTTGTCCCAGTTTCCTGGCGGCCCAGATGTAAATCGCTGCCAGCGCCGCGATACCGAGGGCGGTACTCGGGTGAATCGACCATCGCCACCAACTAAGGGTGGCGATGGGATGGAGCAGCGCCAGGACCAACATTGCTACATGATCTTGATGAAGAGGTGTCCGAACAGGAACATCAAGCCCAACAGCGTAAGCGCGGCGACCAGTAGGGGACCAGTAAACAAGACACGGAAAAGCCTGTGGTCGTACTTGAGGTGCATGTAGAACATGACCACAATCGCGAACTTGAGCGCCGACAGAATCAGCAGCGTGGGCACGAAGCCACGCGATGCTACGAAGGAAGGAATGAAGTAGGCCCAAACCTCACCGATCGTGATGAGGGTGAGAATGAGCGCGACCTTCCAGTAAGTGGACCAGGTTGGATGGGTGTGCTCTACTTCCCCGTGCGGAGCATGCGCCTGGGCTTCGGCGGAGTCGGGAAGATTTGTCATGCTGGCGTGAGAGTCCATCGTTCCGCCGTTACTTGATGAGGTAAACGAGAGTGAAGATCACGATCCAGATGACGTCGACGAAGTGCCAGTACAGCGCGGCGATGTCCACCAGTAGCGAGTCACGCGAGCCGAGGCCCCGCCGGTAGTCGATCGCGAGGAGCGTTACGAGCCAGATCACACCAGCCGTTACGTGCGCCCCGTGAAAGCCGGTGAGCGTGAAGAACGATGAGCCGAACAGGTTGGTGCGAATGGTGAGCCCTTCGTGCACGAACGACGTGAACTCGAACGCCTGAAAGCCAAGGAACGTCGTGCCGGCGATCGCCGTCATCCACAGCCACAGCTTGGAGTTGCCGAGGATGCGCTCACCGCGCGTTCGTTTCGGCATCTCCTTGTTCTGCACGGCAGCCAGGGCAAGCACCATGAACAGCGACGACATCAGCAGCACGAAGGTCGACGCCGAAGTCACGGGGATGTTCAGGATCGGCTTGAGGACGTGGCCGGTGGTCGGATCCGTCCACGTCTCGTGCGGGAACGGGCCGACCACGCTTCGTCCCTTGTAGATCAGGTACGTCGATATCAACGAGGTGAAGAGCATGCACTCGGAGCCGATGAAGGCCCAGATGGCGACCTTTCTGCTGTCGAGACCGAGGGTCGTGTAGTGGTGGTGCGCTGGCGCGCTCGTGTGCGCTACGGATGCGGACATTTTCTAGTGGTGCTCCGGCTCGAGCGGGCTCAGCAGCCAGCTGTAGAGAGAAAAGACCATCAGGGCCGCGCCGACGCCGATGAGCGCGCGCGAAGAGATCAGCCCGCAGAACATGACCACCAGACCCAGGGCAACGAAGAGCGGCTTAATCGTGTTGTACGGCATTATGATGCCAAGATCAGCCGGCGTCTTGCCTTCCTGGGAGTTGATGCGCGCGCTCTCGTGGTCCACTTCCTTGCCTTCCCAGATCGGATACCTGCTGGTCACCGTCGGGATCTTGGCGAAGTTGTATTCCGGTGGAGGGCTCGGGATCGTCCACTCCAGAGTTCCGGCACCCCATGGATTAGCGCCAGCTATCTCTCCACGCTTCCTGCTCAGGAAGAAATTGTAGATGAAGATCAGCATCGCGATCGGGAAGATCATCGCACCCGCGGTGGACATTGCGTTGTAGAGGTCCCACCCTTGTCCCGCGTCGTAGGTGTAGATGCGGCGTGGCATGCCGAGCATGCCCGAGAGATGCATCGGGAAGAAGGTGAGGTTCATGGCGATGAAGGTGAGCCAGAAATGGATCTTGCCCAGCCTCTCGTCCATCAGGCGCCCGGTGATCTTCGGGAAGTAATGATAGATCCCGGCAAAGATTCCCATGATCGAGCCGCCGAACAGCACGTAGTGAAAGTGCGCGACGATGAAATACGTATCCGTCTGTTGCAAGTCCGCTGGAGGAGAGGAATGCATGATGCCCGAGATTCCGCCGATGGTGAAGAGGCCAACCAGTGAGATCCCGAACAGCATTGCTGTGGTGTAGCGGATGGCGCCCTGCGCCATAGTCGCGATCCAGTTGAAGATCTTCACACCGGTCGGGATCGCGATGAGCATCGTGCTCAACCCGAAGAATGTGTCGGCGATCGGACCCATTCCCACGGCGAACATGTGGTGGGCCCACACCCCAAACCCCAGCACCGCGATCAGGATTCCGGAGTAGACCATCACCGGGTAACCGAACAGCGGCTTCTTGGAGTAGGTCGGGAGCACCTCCGAAACGAGCCCGAAGGCGGGAAGGACCAGGATGTAGACCTCTGGGTGGCCGAAGATCCAGAACAAATGCTGCCAGAGCAGCGGGTCGGCGCCGGCGCTCACAGTGTTGTAGAAATTGGTGCCGAAGAAGCGATCGAACAGCAGGAACACGAGCGCGATCGTGATGACCGGGAACGCCAGCACCAGCAGGATCTGAACGATGAACGCCATCCAGGTGAACATCGGCATGCGCATGAGAGTCATGCCGGGCGCGCGCAGATTGATCACCGTCGTCAGGAAGTTGAACGCCGCGGCCAGCGACGAGATGCCAAGGATCTGGAGGCCGATCACCCAGAAGTCGATGTTGATTCCCGGCGAGTACGCTCTGGTCGTGAGCGGCGCGTAACCGAACCATCCGCCGTTTGGCGCAACCGCGAAGAGAATAGGAATCGTGATGAAGAGACCGCCGAACAGGTAGACCCAGTAGCTGAAGGCGTTAAGGCGCGGGAAGGCAACGTCACGGGCTCCGATCTGGAGCGGAATCAGGAAGTTGAAGAACGCTGCCGAGAGCGGCATGATCGCGAGGAAGATCATGGTGGTCCCGTGCATCGTGAAGAGCTGGTTGTAGAACTCGGCGGAGACGAGATGCTGGTTGGGGGCCCCCAGCTGCGCGCGGATGACTATCGCCTCCATTCCGCCGAACATGAAGAAGCCGAGCGCAGTGTAAAGGTAGAGGATACCGATGCGCTTGTGATCTACGGTGCTGAGCCAGCTCCAGAGTCCGGTCTGCTCGCCCGAGTAGGCTGGTGCGTGCGCCGGTGCTGGATATGCGGTGGATGCCAAATCGATCTCCGGTTACTTCAGTGCAGTTAGGTAAGCGACTATGTCGGCGATCTGCTGATCGGTGAGTCCGCCGGTCGCTGATGTGACTTTCGCTTTGAGAACAGGATCGTATTCGTTCATCCCGAGCGTGGGCATGAGCACCTCGGGTTTCATCGCGCGTGCGTTCTTGATCCAAAGCGCCAAATACGCAGCCGTATTCGGGAAACGACCGGCTGCAATTGTGCTCCTCGATCCTATGTGAGTGAGGTTGGGGCCGGTCACGCCCATTGCGGAAGGGTTGCCGGCGATCGAATGACACCCGATGCATGCTGCGCCCGAGAACACCTGCTTTCCGCGCGCTGCGTTGCCGGTGAGTCCGGCGGTGAATTTCAGGTCCCCAGGAATAGGAGCGTGCGGAACCGCATAATCCGGAATCTGCTCCCGCGGGAAGATGTACCCCGCCGGCACCACGGATGTTGACGCGAAGGTCGCACTTGGTGGACCGACACCGGGGCCTCCGGTCCGCGCGCCCGGGTTGGCCTGGGGATTCTGACCACGTGGAATCGCGGGTTGCGTCCCACCAACCGCGCCGGTCCCGGAGCTTCGCTGCGCAACGCCTTGCGCCGCGGCCTGTGCCGCTTGCGATGGCGCATTCGGACCACCGGGTGTCGTAACCACGGGCGCCTCGAGTGGCGGTGGAATCGGACCACCAGTCGGTGCAACTGGTCCAACCGCACCGAACCTGGCCGGCAGCTTCTGACCCGCGACCCACGACTCGAATTGCGCGGGCGTCACCGTGAAAACCCTGAAGCGCATGTTCGCGTGCGACGCGCCGCAATACTCGGCACAGAACCCGTTCCAAACGCTGCTCGCGGTCGAGGAATCCGGAGTGTACCAGACATAATTCGTGCGATTGGTCACGACGTCGCGCTTGCCACCGAGCTGCGGAGTCCAGAACGAGTGAATCACGTCGGCGGAGCGGAGCCTGAAGTTCACGGTGCGCCCGGCGGGGAGATAAACTTCGTTGGCGGTGGTAACACCGTACTCGGGGTACCTGAACTCCCACCACCACTGATGCCCGGTCACGTCGATGTTGAGCGACCCCGGCGCTGCCTGCGCCTGGGTGATGAAGATCGTCTTGACGGTCGGAACGGCGATGAAGACGAGGATGACGGCCGGTATCAGCGTCCAGGTGATCTCGAGCTTCGTGCTGCCGTGCGTCTGTGGCGGGGTTCCCTGATTTTCTCTGCGCCGATACTTGAATACCACGTAAAGCAGAACCCCTTCGACGAGAACGAAGACAATCGTGCCGAGGAGGAGCAAACGATCCCAGAGAAAGTCGATCTCGCGTCCGAGATCTGAATGCGGGACGAGCGTGGTGTTGGGATGTGCTTCGTTGCAGGAGGCGGCCGCGAACGCGAGTGCGGCGACCAATGCGTAGGATGCAAGCCGCCGGAGGCGGGCAGAACCTTTCATGCGAAGGAAATCCTGTTCTCGTCGAGTTGGGAGCGTCTCACCTTCGCCGGTGAAACACTTACACTTTTTTTCAGGCTTGAAGCACGTACAAGCTAACTCTCAGCGATTGGATGTGGGAGGGTAAGCAGCGCTCCGCTCTTCGCTGTGCAAGGGATCTGTCGAGTGATGCGTAGAGATTATTCCGACTGTCGCGGCGCTGTCATCGCCGCGGCGTTGAGCAAACGGTCGAGCTGTTCGCGGGTCATCAGCCCGCGCTCGCAAACGAGATCGTAAATGCCTCGTCCAGTCTCGAGCGCGTCCTTCGCTATCTCCGTCGTTGTCTCGTAGCCGAGCACCGGAACCAGAGCGGTGATCACGCCGACCGACTGTTCGACGAAGCCTCGCATGCGTTCTGGGTTGGCGGTGATCGCCTCGACGCAGCGATCCTGAAGAATCTTGCAGGCCCGGGCAAGGTTGGTCATTCCGCTCAGCAGTTTGAACGCGATGATGGGCTCGAACACGTTGAGCTGCAGCTGGCCCGCTTCCGCAGCCATCGTCACCGTCACGTCGCCGCCGATGATGTCGAAGCAGACCTGATTCACCATCTCCGGTATCACCGGGTTCACCTTGCCCGGCATGATCGACGAGCCCGGCTGCATCGGGGGAAGATTGATCTCACCAAGGCCTGCGCGCGGACCGGAGCTCAACAACCGCAGGTCGTTGCAGATCTTGGAGAGCTTCACCGCGCAGCGCTTGAGGACTCCGGAGAGCTGAACGAATGCGCCGGTATCAGCGGTGGCTTCGACGAGATCCGGCGCCGTGATGAGCGGCAACCCCGTGATGTGCTCCAAATGCCGCCGCACGCTCTCGGCGTAGCCGGGAGGGGCGTTGATACCCGTGCCGATCGCTGTCGCCCCCATGTTGATCTCCCGAATCAACGCTTGCGCTTCCCCAAGGCGGTCGACGTCCTCGAGCATGGTGTGGGCGAACGCGCTGAACTCCTGGCCAAGCGTCATGGGGACGGCGTCCTGGAGCTGGGTGCGTCCCATCTTGATGAAAGTCCTGAACTCCTCGCCCTTGTGCAGAAACGCGGCGGCGAGGGCGATCATCGCGAGCTGTAGATCGGAGATGCTGGTGTGGAGAGCAAGCTTCACCGCAGTCGGATAGACGTCGTTCGTCGACTGGCTGAGATTGAGATGGTTGTTCGGGTGGACGAACTCGTACTGACCGTGTTTCCTGCCGAGGATCTCGAGTGCGCGGTTGGCCATCACCTCGTTGGCATTCATGTTGGACGACGTACCCGCTCCGCCCTGGATCATGTCGACGCGGAAGTACTCGTGGTGTCTTCCGTCCCTGATCTCACCCGCCGTCTGGGCGATGGCGTCGACGACCTCGCGGTCGAGAAGATTCATCTCGAAGTTGGCCAACGCGGCCGCCTCCTTCACCGTCGCGAGCGCGGCGACCAGCGTCGGAAACTCGTGCAGCTCGATGCCGCTGATGCAGAAATTCTCGAGCGCCCGAAGCGTCTGAATGCCGTACAACGCTTCGACGGGAACATCCCGCTCGCCAAGCAGATCGTGCTCGCGGCGGGTTGGTCCGGAGAGGTCGACACGGGCAGGGTCGGCCCCCACGAGACGGAGCATCCTCGGCCTGGATGGAGGGGGAGATCTCATGTGTAGCGGGAAGCTATAGTCGGCCAATACCTTATTGAAGCCACCCGTCCGCCGATCCGGCGGCAGTTTCCCTTACATCCAACGAACATGGCGCGTCTCCCACTCCGTTTCGCCGCATGCGCCGGCCTCCTCGTCTCCCTCGTCTTTCCCACCACCGGGCGATCACAGGTAGCAGCATCCGCGCCCAAATTCGCGATAGTTATCCACGGCGGTGCCGGCACCATCCTCCGGCAGAACATGACGCCGGAGATGGAGAAGGCGTACATCGACACCCTCACGATCGCGCTCCGGACGGGTTATCAGGTACTTGCGCGGGGAGGATCCAGCCTCGATGCCGTCGAAGCAACGATCAAGGTGATGGAGGATTCTCCGCTTTTCAACGCCGGAAAGGGCGCCGTCTTTACGTCCGAAGGCACGAACGAGCTGGATGCGTCGATCATGGATGGAAGAACCCTCGCTGCGGGAGCGGTCGCGGCGCTCCAGCACGTGAAAAATCCAATTTCGCTCGCGCGGCTCGTGATGGAGAAATCGCCGCATGTGATGATGGTTGGATCCGGCGCGGAGGAATTCGCCAGGTCACAAGGTGTGAAGCTGGTGTCACCGCATTATTTCTGGACCGAACGGCGGTGGAAAGCTTTCGAGGCAGCTAAGGCACGCGCCGACAGCGGAAAGTCAGGCGCCGTGCCGGCGGAGGAGCGGAAGTTCGGAACCGTGGGCGCCGTCGCCCTGGACAAGGCAGGCAATCTCGCGGCGGGTACTTCCACCGGCGGCACCAATATGAAGCGCTTCGGACGTGTCGGTGATTCGCCCATCATCGGCGCGGGTACGTACGCGAACAATCTGAGCTGCGCCGTGTCCGGTACCGGCGACGGAGAGTTCTTTATCCGGAACAACGTGGCGGCGGATATCTGCGCCCGGTTGCGCTACACCGGGGTTTCGATCAAGCAGGCGGCGGACGACGTTGTAATGAAGGAACTGGTCGCGCAGCACGGAGAGGGGGGAGTCATCGCGATGGACCGGAAGGGGAATATCGCTATACCCTTCAACTCCGCTGGCATGTACCGCGGCTGGGTCGCCAGCGACGGCAAGATCACGGTGAAGATCTACAAGGATCAATAAACCCGCGGCGTATAGACCTCGCGGCAAGCGGCATCCACAAACCGAAGCAGAGAGCTCTGAGCTTTGCAGGCGGGAGCTATTGAGCTTTTCTGGAGGACTCAAAAGTGCCGATTTCCAGACGAAAATTCATTGGCGCCGGCGCAGCAGCCGCCGCTTCCTTGACACTGGATCGCAGCGCTCGAGCCCAAGCTCTTAGCGCATCCACTTCCGCGAGGTCGGTTCAGCGAGCGACTCGTCCAGTCGTAGTCGCTTCCGCCAACGGCATTCGTGGCGTCGCGCGCGCTTACGAGATGATCACGCGTCAGAACGCCGACACCCTCGACGCGATCATCGCAGGGGTCAACATCCAGGAGCTCGACCCCGATGATCAGTCGGTGGGGCTCGGTGGACTTCCCAACGAGGACGGCGTCGTTCAGCTGGACGCTTCGTGTATGCACGGTCCAACGAAGCGAGCGGGGGCCGTCGCCGCTCTTGAAGGCATCGCAACACCGTCGCTCGTGGCAAAAGCGGTGATGGACTATACCGACCATATCCTCCTCGCTGGAGCAGGCGCCAAGAAATTCGCGCTGAAGATGGGTTTCAAAGAGCAAAACCTCCTTACCGAGAAGAGCAGGCGTGACTGGCTGCGCTGGAAGGCATGCCTCAACCCCGTGGATGCCTGGCTCGACACCCCAGGGGATAGCGCGCCTCCACCAAGAACTTCCAGCCTGCCGCTCGACGATCCACTGCGCGTCAGATTCACGACTGGAACTATCAACATGAACGCTGTGAATGCAGCAGGTGATCTTTCTTCTGTGACCACAACGAGCGGACGCTCCTGGAAACTCGACGGGAGAGTTGGTGATTCTCCGATCGTCGGCGCGGGTCAATACTGTGACAATACCGTAGGTGCGGCGGGATCGACCGGCCGCGGGGAGGCGAACATCAAAGTCTGTGGCGCGTTCCTGATCGTCGAGTTTATGCGCCAGGGAATGTCACCCGACCAGGCGTGCATGAAGACGATCGACAGAGTGACGGCGATGACCGAGCCCCGTCTGCTCGATCCGAACGGCCGGCCCTTATTCGACCTGGAATTCTTCGCGCTGTCGAAGGACGGCCGGTTCGGATCGGCGTGCGCTTATGAGGGGGTAAGGTTTGCGGTTGCCGATTCTCAGGGAGCGCGGCTCGTTCCGATGCCGTTCAGGTTTTCGCGATCGGAGAGGCCGCAGATGCCTTCGTTCAGCTGCCGAGCCTGAAGGTCCGCACCAGCTGAGTGATTCGACCGGATGCATCGGTGAGCGCGGTCGCTACTGTTGCGATCTCGCCGATATTCCTGCTCTGCTCTTCGTTCGACACCGCCACGTGGTGCATTGCGCGCGAGAACGCGGCGGTCCCCTGAGACAGAGTTGCCAGCCGCTGGTTCATCGCGGCGATGAGCTCGCTCGACTCAATGACGGCGGCCTGGATTTTGGTGCTCAGATCCTCCCCCTCGACGGTGCCTTCCTCGACCTTGGTCAGAGACTGGCGCCCAGCGCGCGTCGACTCCAGCACCTGTTCAACCGTCGCAACGGTGCGCGCTGTCGATTCCCGGGAGTGGGTCACGCTGGCCAGCATTTCCTGGACGAGAGAAGTAGTGCGCTGCGCTGCCTCGGCAGAACTGCTGGCGAGGCGCCTGACTTCGGTCGCCACAACCGCGAACCCGTGACCATGCTCGCCGGCGCGGGCCGCTTCCAGCGCGGCGTTCAACGCGAGGAGCTTTGATTGACGGGAGATCTTCTGGACCAATACGAGAAATGCCTGGATCTCGTCGGCCGCGGCCGACAACGCATCGATCCCTTCAGCGCTTTCGAGCGCATCGGACGCGAGCTCCTGTAGCGAGCTGGTGGTACGCTCGAGCCGCACTCGATTGTCGCGCGCCAGCTGGCGCAGCGCCTGATCGCGCCTCAATGCTTCTTCCGCGGCTTCCCTGAGTCCCGCCGAGATCTCAACCAGACGGGCGGCTTCGGCGGTCAGCTCGTTGATCGTGCTCTCCCTGGTTCGAGCGTCCTGGCTCAGAACGTTCGAGGTTTCGGCGCCTTCACGGGCTGAGACGGCCACGGTCCGCGATGCGAGGGCGATCTGCGATGCGAGCTGACTCGTGTCGTCGGCGGAGCTGTGCATCTTGCCGGCGACCTCTCTCAGCTGCGAGAGCATCGAGGTCGTCGAGCGCGTGAGTCGGTCCACTGTTGCGTTGGCGGCCAATGGCTTGTAGGCGCTCGACAGGTCGCCCTTTGCGACCGCTTCGTGAACGCGCGCGAGCTCCGCGGCCGGGCCGCTCACGTGTTGCCTGACGAAGATAACGGCGACCGAGCCTGTCGCGATTAGTGTCACGGCAACCCAGAGACAGGCAATGATGAGGGCGCTGTTGAAGCCTGCCACACCGAGCACTTCCTGACGCGTCTCGACGGGCAGCAAGTGATACATCTGCCAGGAAATCGCGCCGAGGCCGACGAGGAACACGGATCCGAACAAGATGGTTGCGTTGAGCGCGCGCCGCTGCAGCGCGCTGAACATTGGCTTGACGAAGCCGGCGGACTGCGAAGCGATCGGGAGGGGCGTTGCTGTCATCTTGAAGAGAGTTTGTGAAACCGCTCGGCCAGCGGCGACGAGAGATGAAACTCCGTCGCTGAGCCGCTACTTTGTACTGATGGACAACTCGGCAACACGCAACGACCCATTCCCCTCATCCGCCGTGACTTATGACCCCGGCGTGATCGAGAGCAAGTGGCAGCGCATCTGGCAGGAACGTGGGACCAACAACACGGACCTGCAGCGCGCCCAAAGGCCGTTCTATGCATTGATGATGTTCCCTTACCCGTCCGCCGAAGGACTCCACGTCGGGAATCTTTTTGCGTTCACTGGGAACGACATTTATGGACGATTCCAGCGTCTCATGGGACACAACGTGTT
>JALYKQ010000189.1 GCA_030774675.1 Gemmatimonadota bacterium
ACGCTTGGTCTCCACGTCATCGTGCTGAGTGCGGCGCTTGGTTATCCGGTGGAAATGCGGCGTGCGCTTCCGATAGGAGTTGGCGCGCTCTTCATCGTCATCGGCAACCTGCTTCCGCGGGCCCGACCCAACTGGTTCATAGGCCTGCGAACGCCGTGGACGCTGTCGAGCGACAGAGTCTGGGAAAAAACGCATCGCTTCGGCGGTCGAATTTTCGTTGCCGGCGGAGTTCTCATGCTCCTCGCTGGGTTGATCTCGGCGAGATGGGCGCATGTCGTGCTTTTCACGGTCGTACTGCTCTGCAGCGCTGGTGCATTTGTCTATTCGTATCTCGAATGGAAGCGAGAACAGAGCACATCCGGCGCGACGAAGTGACAGTTTCTCAATCCACACTACAATGAACCCTTCTGCCCGCTTCGTAGCCTTCCTTGCGCTCGCGCTGATTGCCGGGTCCTCTGCCGAGGCCCAGATACTGGGGCCGACAGGCGCAATCGACACGCTGCCGCCGGCCACCGTGATCGAGACGCCGTTCCTGTTCCAGAGCGGGACGCTCGCGCTGCCCGGGACGCTGACGCTTCCCGCTAATTACAGCCGTCAGATCCCGGTCGCTCTCATCGTGTCCGGCTCCGGTCCAACGGATCGGAACGGCAACTCCGCCGGACCGCTGCGTGCCCAGAACAACTCCAACCTCTATGCGATCCTCGCCTGGCAGCTGGCGGACTCCGGAGTTGCATCGGTCCGCTACGACAAGAGGGCGCTCGGGGACAATTTGAAAAAGCTCGACATCGCGACGACGTCAATCGACGATTTCATCGCCGATGCAATCGCCGGGGCGAGGAAGCTCGTAGACGACCGAAGATTCTCGAAAGTGATTCTCATCGGCCACAGCGAGGGCGCGGAGCTGGTGCTGCAGGCCGTGAATCGCGGCGCACCGGCGGCGGGAATCGTCATGCTCTCGGGTGCGGGCCGGCCGATCATGCCGGTTCTGCGGGAGCAGATATCCAAGCAGCTGCCTCCCGAAGAGATCGTGAAGTGGGACTCGGCGTCGGCCCGCTACCTTCGCGGCGAAGATCCGGGAGATGTGCATCCCGGTCTCAAACCGCTGCTCGTGCGTGCGAACCGGAAATTTATGCAGAGCTGGGCCAAATACGATCCCGCAGCCGAGATCGCGCGCGCGAAAGTGCCGGTGCTGATCATCCAGGGCGGCCGCGACGTACAGATTGGCGAAAGCGATGCGCTCGCGTTGAAGGCCGCCCAGCCGGCGGCGAAGCTGGTCGTGATTCCGGCGGCGAACCATGTCTTCAGAGCGGCCGCCAGTGCAGACAGAATGAGCCAGCTCCGGCTCTACACCGATCCGACGATTCCCATCGTGCCCGAGCTGACGCCAGCAATTGTCGACTGGGTCAACAAACTGAAGTAGTCGTTTTGCAGAGATCAACACTCACCATCGATCACGTGGTAACCGAGCGCGGGCTCGACATCCTGGAAGATCGCGTCTAGTGCAGCGTCGCGAGCGAGGCGGCGCGAGTCGCGCGGGGCGGTTAATTTGTACGATCCAACTATGATGTACGCCAAAAATGCGCTATAGGCTGTTTCCCGGCACCGACATCAAGGTCAGCGAGATCGGCTTCGGTACCTGGACGCTCTCAACTGGCTGGTGGGGCGAGAAGACCGACGACGAGGCGGTGGAGATGCTGCGCACCGCCCACACTGACTACGGCGTGAACTTTTTCGACACGGCCGATACATATGGGAATGGCCGCGGTGAGCGTCAGCTCGCGGAGGCATTTCGCGGGAAGCGGGAGCAGGTCGTATACTCGACCAAGATCGGCTACGACATTTATGATCCGGCGGCGCAGTCCGCACGCCGTGGGCAGAACGAGCTGCCGCAGAAATTTGATCGCGATTACATGCGCTTCGCGGTCCACAAGTGTCTCGAGCGGCTCGAGACCGACCACATCGATGTCCTGCAGCTCCACAACATCAAGATGGAGCACGTACGCGACGGGGCGATCTGGCAGGCGGTCCGCGAGCTGCGGGACGAAGGCTTGATCCGCGCCTGGGGAGCTGCGTTCGGACCGGCCATTGGCTGGTTGTACGAGGCGGTGGAGCTGTGCCAGCGCGAGGCCGACATCGGCACCATCCAGATGATCTGGAACATGCTCGAGCAGCATCCCGGCACGGCCATGATCGACGCCGCGAGAGAGCTCGCACCCGATTGCTGCTTCAACATCCGCGTGACCCACGCCTCGGGAATGCTCGAGGGAAAGTACAACGAGGAGACAGTCTTTCCCGCGAACGATCATCGCCGTCACCGCCCGCGGTCCTGGCTCACCAACGGGCTGAAAAAGGTGCGCACCCTCGACTTCCTCACTACCGAGATGACGTTGGGCCAGGCTGCGCTCAAGTGGCTCCTCGCCGAGCCGCGCGTGGTGACGGCGTTGCCCAATGTCTACGACATTGAGCAGCTCGGGGAATTCGCGGCAGCTTCGGATCTCCCCGATCTGACATCTGCCCAGATGGAGCGAGTCGCAGCGCTGGCGGAGCGCAACTTTGGCGTTGATGAAGAGGCGATGAGCTACAAGGGAACCATGGATCGGGTTGCCACTTGATCAATCCCTGGCACGATCTGCCGGCGGGTATCAATCCTCCCGAGCAAGTGACCGCGCTCATCGAAATCCCGAGCGGCAGCCGCAACAAGTATGAGCTGGATAAACGATCCGGCTTGATCAGGCTGGATCGGGTTCTCTATTCCTCAATGCACTATCCTGGCGATTACGGGTTTATTCCGCGTACGCTGCACGAAGACGGCGATCCGCTGGACATTCTCGTCCGCATCAACGAGCCGACCTTTCCGGGTTGCCAGATCGATTGCCGCCCGCTCGGCGTCCTCAAGATGCTCGATCGCGGGGAGCCCGACGACAAGATTCTCGCGGTGCCGTGTCACGACCCGTACTACCACGAATACTTCGACATTGCGGATCTTTCTCAGCATTATTTGAAGGAAGTGGAGCACTTCTTCCATATCTACAAGGACCTCGA
>JALYKQ010000190.1 GCA_030774675.1 Gemmatimonadota bacterium
GCTGAGAAAGTCCCTCATAACCTGATCCGGTTAGTACCGGCGTAGGGAGTCAACCATGGAAGCACGCACGCAAATGCACTACGCGCGTCGGGACGAAATCACCGACGCAATGCGATTCGTCGCCGAACGCGAGGAACTGACACCAGAGCTCGTCCGCGACGAAATCGCCGCCGGACGGCTCATCATCCCGGCCAACGTTCACCACCTCGCCGGCGCGCTCGAGCCGATGGCGATCGGGAAGGTCGCGAAGGTCAAGATCAACGCCAACATCGGCAACTCGGCCGTCTCGTCCGATATCAATGGCGAGATCGAGAAGCTCCGCACGGCGGTGAAGTACGGCGCCGACACGGTGATGGACCTCTCCACCGGCGGCAACATCGACAACATCCGCAAGGCGATCATCGCCGCGTCGGAAGTTCCCATCGGAACCGTGCCGATCTACCAGGCGGTTCAGGGCGGCCCCGACGGCAAGTGGGACAAGGAGCTGGAAGAGCTCACCGCGCAGGATCTGCTCGACATGATCGAGCATCAGGCGAAACAGGGCGTGGATTACATGACGCTCCACGCCGGGATCCTGTTCGAGCACCTGCCGCTGGTGCATGGGCGGATCACCGGAATAGTCAGCCGCGGCGGGTCGCTGCACGCGGTGTGGATGATGGCGCACCGCAAACAGAATCCGCTGTACGAGCATTTCGACGAAGTGCTGGAAATTCTTCGCCACTATGATGTCACCGTCTCGCTCGGTGACTCGCTGAGGCCAGGTTGCCTGGCCGACGCCAGCGACCGGGCGCAGTTCGCCGAGCTCGACACGCTCGGCGAGCTCACGACGAGAGCGTGGGACCGCGACGTGCAGGTGATGGTCGAAGGGCCCGGACACATTCCGATGGACCAGATCGAGATGAACGTGCGCCGGATGAAGGAAGTGTGTCACGACGCGCCGTTCTACACGCTGGGACCGCTGGTGACGGACATCTCCCCGGGATACGATCATATCTCGAGCGCGATCGGCGCGGCGATGATCGGCTGGTTCGGGTCGGACATGCTCTGCTACGTGACGCCGAAGGAGCACCTCGGACTTCCGAATGCGGCCGATGTTCGCGAGGGTGTGATCGCCTACAAGATTGCGGCGCATGCGGCGGACGTGGCGCGCGGCCGAAAGGGCGCCCGCGAACGCGATGATGCGCTGTCACGGGCGCGATACGCTTTCGACTGGAAAGAGCAGTTCCGTCTGTCGCTCGATCCCGAGCGGGCGCAGGAGTATCACGACGAGACGCTACCCGCCGAGTACTTCAAGAGCGCCGAATTCTGCGGCATGTGCGGTCCGAAGTTCTGCTCGATGCACAATTCGCGAACCATCGAGGAGGGAATCGCGGCAATGGCGCGGGAGGCGGCGGAGATAGGGGAGCTCGTGCCTGCCTAAGCGGGAGTGAAAGCTCTCCTCCGCGTCCTTCGTGTCCTCTGTGGTCACTTCCCCCTGGTCATCGCGCTTGGTTGTGTGCGTGCTGCGGTGACTGCGGCAGTGCCGGCGGCGGTGACCGATGCGGATGTCGAGTACTTCAGCGAGCACCCGTTGATGGTGCCGGTGGATGGGGTTTCACCCGATCGCGTGCCCGATTCGTTCAACGAGCCGCGAGGCGATGGCCGCATCCATCAGGCCACAGATATCCTGGCTCCGCGTGAAACTCCGGTCGTCGCGGCGATCGCCGGACAGGTGGTGCGCCTGAGACAGAATGCCGCCGGCGGAATCACCGCCTACCTGGTGGATGATGAGCGGCGGTACGTCTACTATTACGCCCACCTGGCCTACTATTCCGTGAAGATCACCGAGGGGCTGAAGGTGCCGCAGGGATTCATGATCGGGTACGTTGGAACGAGCGGGAATGCGCCGCCCGATACACCGCACCTCCATTTTCAGGTGATGCGATTGAACCCGGGGGAGCACGATTGGTGGAACGGCACCCCGGTCGACGTGCGGCGATTCATGACTACGAAAGGAAAGGCGGTGGAATGAAGGGACGCGAGCGCGCAGAGCTGAGGGCCGAAGCGCACCATCTGAGTCCGAATGTCCACGTTGGAAAGGAAGGACTGTCACTGGCGCTGATAAAATCTCTCGACGACACACTGCGGACACACGAGCTGGTGAAGGTCAAGCTCGTGAAGAACGCCAATGTGAAATCAAAGGACGCCGCAGGGGAGCTGGCTCTGGCGACGAAGTCCGAAGTGATCCAGATAATCGGGAGGACGGCGACGTTCTACCGCGAGAACCCCGATATACTGAAGAAAAAGGGCGAGCTGCCGGCGTGGAAAAAATAGAGGTGACGGGGGTCGGTCACTCGCGCCTGATCTCGACCTCGTAACCGTCCGATAGCTGCCCGCGGCCGAAGCGCCACTGGCCGGTTGTCATCAACTGTGTTGCACCTGCGAGTGGCAATCCGCATTATCAGTCACTCGTCAGGAGCGTGATTCCGATGCCGGAGATTCTCCATCAGCTCGTCATCGACGTGCCGCCGCCGGCGGTCTTTGACGCGATCACGCAGCAAAAGGGTCTGTCGCGCTGGTGGACCACCGATGCAAAGGCGGAGCCGAAGGTGGGAAGCATCGCCGAGTTCGGTTTCAATTCGCGCGCAGCGGTTTTCGAGATGCGGGTGGTGGCGCTGGACCCGCCGAATTTTGTGCGCTGGCATTGCCTGGTGGGGCACGCCGAGTGGTCGAACACGGATCTCACATTCGCTCTTTCGGCGCGCGAGGGAGGCACATTGCTGCGATTCGCTCACCGCGGGTGGGAGTCGAGCGAAGGAATTCTGGCGCAGTGCAGCTATGATTGGGCGCGGTATTTGGCGAGCCTCAAGTCATATCTGGAGACCGACACCGGCTCGCCCCATCAGGGAGGAGCCGGCCCTCCGTGAGATGGCGGCACTCTGGCCTTGAAAGAATTCTGGCGAAACGCTCAGTGACTCGTAATTTGGAATGGAAGCGGAGGCCGCCTCGAGTCCAGGTCCATTCGCTGGGAGAATCATGGGAGCACCCGCTATTGCGGCGGTCATCAGACGCAAGGAGCGCGAGGTCGTGGATGATTTTCGTCGAACTGGCGCGACGTCACCGACCACCGCGAAGTCGCTCGAAGACATTGGCCTCGACGACAGCTGGCCCGTCCGGCGCCTGCGGAGGCGGGCAGTCATCCGCGAGCCGGAGCCGGGCATCATGTATCTGGATGAAGAGGTATGGACAGCAGTGCAGCGGACGAGGCGTCGGGTGGCTCTGACCCTCGGGACAGTGCTGATCCTCCTCACGATTGGAATCGCACTCGGCGTCATCACGCTTCGTTAGGTACGCCAGCGGCTATCGCGACCGCGACGGCTGAAAAGAGTGACGATCGGGCGCGGTTGATATTCACCCGGCCCGGTCTATTTTTCGCACTACGACCGACTGAAAGACACTGAGACAATAAATGCCCTACATCATCACTGAAGCGTGCGCCAATACGAAGGATAGAGCGTGTGTGGATGTCTGCCCCGTCGACTGCATCTACGAGGGACCGGATCAGCTGTACATTCACCCCGACGAATGCATAGACTGCGGCGCGTGCGAGCCGGAGTGTC
>JALYKQ010000191.1 GCA_030774675.1 Gemmatimonadota bacterium
ACCGATCAGAGCTTAACGAGGGCAACCCGCCCGGCCACCGCGAAGCCGACGAGGACGATTTTTAGACCGAACAACGATCCAAATTATTTGGATATCATGCCCTAGGCCCTTCCCACATCGCTAGCTAGACTTGCCCGGCCTCCTTCGGGAAGGCGAGATTTCATTTATCCATAGAAAGGGCATCATCATGACAAAGACCAGACAACTATTCGTCGGCCTTACGGTCGCGCTCGCTGCGTGGTTCACCGCTAACTCCGCTTATGCGCAGAATGTCCACAGTTGGGTGTCCCAAAGCACGGGCATGAGAAGCTTAGGGTTGAGGCCCCCGTTGCTCGTGGCAGTAACCTCGGCTATCCCCGAGATTACTTTTTCGGGTACCTTTTCCGGCACTTTGGTTGGCGCCCGCTCCGGCGCAGGCGCAGGTGCGGGAGTATAGGCGGGGGTTCGGGACCGTTTCGGGGATGTCGATTGGTGTCGAACCGGGCTGATGTGCTCTCATGTCGCTCCCTCCTGCAATAATCGGCCGGACTCCGCGAGGAGTTCGGCGCGGTAGTGCTGCAGCAGCGCTTGCATTTCCTCCAGTATGCCGGAGCGATCGGAAGTGCCTTGCCGCCACCACTGGTTGCGCCTCACTTTCTCAAGCCGTGCATACTCTTCGAATGCATACGCCATGAGCTCTTGAAGGGCGGAGAAAAACTGCGTGTCGTCAGCCCTCTCCCCCGTCGCCGGGTGGACCCAGGAGACCTCAAGGATCCCTTGGAGAAGATGGCGCTTGAGCAACGCCTCAACGTCCGCCACAAAGCGGCGTCCCAGGTGCTGCCAATAGGCAAGCGCCTGATGGTGCGAAAGCAAGGTCGCCATGAGATTGATATTCTCGATATCGGTCTTGCTCTGGCACGTCAGCACGTCGGTCCGCTCCTTTGAGAACGGCAGTTGCGGCAGTATCGAAAAGCGATCCTTCTCAAGGTCCCACCATTCGAAGTCCCGGTCGAGGTCGCCCTCGCCGTCATAGAGGACGATGCGGCGTCCTCGATGCTTGTGGTGGCCGAGCGTGTCCTCCGAAAAAGTCGTCGTCAGGTCGTCGAGGCTGTAGCGCCTGAGGACGTCGGATCCAAGGTAGAACGCGATAGCAAGTATTGCCGCACGCGGCCCGTCGAGCCGGCAGGGCGAGCACACCTGGATCTGGTACCTCGGATTATGGAAGATGGGGTGCCCGAAGTACTTCTCGATGCACTCGAGGAGCAGTATCGCCGAGCGCGCGCTCCCGACGGGCGGCAGGATCACGGTCACCGATGCGCGGGCGTGCGCATAGAACCTATTGGCGATTACCTCAGACCGCCCGCCCAAAGCCTCAATGAAATTCAAGAGCTCCCGGTTGTCACCAAGACAGTGGATCTTGAGCCCCACGGTCGTGAGCCCGTGTTCGACGCGCCTGCGATTCTTGCAGAGCGCATCAACTTTGATCGGGCAGTGCGGGTGCAGCACACTGAGCAGATCCTCCACGGTATAGGCCACGGCTCCTCTCCTCTTCGAGCTATTGCCGAATCGCCGCGCTCTCCATGGCCGCAACGCGGTGCTTCACCGCGTTTTGACCTTCTCGAAGGCGCGCACCTCGATCTGGCGCACGCGCTCGCGCGAGACGCTGAATTCCTCGGCTAGTTCCGCGAGCGTGATCGGATCTTCGGAGAGCCGACGCGTCTCGAAAATGCGGCGCTCGCGGTCGTTGAGCACGGTGAGCGCATCGGACAGCGTCTTGCGGCGGTTATAGAACTCCTCGCTCGCGGCGAGCATCGTCTCCCGGTCCGGGGATTCGTCCACCAGCCAGTCCTGCCACTCCCCTGGGCGCCTAGATCGCCGGCCACCGCCACGCATTTGTCGATCGCGGCAATCGCCGCCGCATCGGGCTCGCCGACAAGCGGCAGGAAGATATCCTTGATCGCCATGTGTGCTCTCCTTTTGACCATAATGGTAGGTATTCCCGCACAACTGTTGTTGATCTTCATCAAGACGGGTTCTTGGATGTTCCGCCCTCATGCCTTTGATCGAGGTCAAGGGCTCGTCGGCTTGAGG
>JALYKQ010000192.1 GCA_030774675.1 Gemmatimonadota bacterium
CGTCGCCGGTGCGGTCGGCCTGGTGCCAAAATCAACAGTGGGCGCCGCCTCCGATCCCGGAGCCGCCTCGTAATAGGTGCGCGGCTTCGCTCCGGTCACCTTCGCCGTGATCGTCTGCGGGTATTGACGGATGTACGCATTGTAATCATTCACGGCCTGATTATAGTCCTGCCGCGACGTCGCAATTCGATTCTCCGTACCTGCTAGCTCGTCCTGCAGCCGGAGGAAAGTCTGATCCGCTTTCAGCTGCGGGTACGCTTCCGCCACCGCGATCAGCCGGCCCAGCGCACCGGTGAGCTGTGCGTTCGCAGCCGCCATCTGGGTCGGATCCCCGCCTTGAATCGCTCCGGTCAGCGCGCCGCGCGCCTGAGCCACCTGCGTGAACACCGCTTCCTCGTGCTGGGCGTACCCCTTCACGGTGTTGACGAGATTCGGCACCAGGTCGGCCCGACGCTGCAGCTGTACCGAGATCTGCTGCTTTGCCTGCGACGCCTGCTCGTCCTTCTGCTGGATCTGATTGTATCCGCAACCCGCGAGCACGAGCGGGGCGAGAGCGAGCACGATGCGACGTTTCATTGTTCTTGATCCTCAGATAGTGATCGACGACGTCCGTCCAAAGCACCACAATAATCTACCCTCGAAACTCGTTCAGATAAGCTACCAGCCTCTCCATCGCGGCGAGATAGGCTTCCAGTATCCCAGCCGCGCTCTCGCGCAAGATCTTCTCCGCGCCCCGCACGTGACGAATCACCGTGACGAAGGGGTCGGGAGAAAATCCTGCCCGCTCAGCGAGCTGCCGCGTCAGCTCTTCGTAGTCCTGCGATGGCACCTGGCCGTGCAGCCGTGAAACACCACGGAAAACGACCATTAAAGTGCTGAGACTCTTCTCCAGAACGTCGAGCTGCAGCCTTGAGTCGCCGCCCGCACCCATCGTCGCCTGACGCAGCTGCAGCAGCTTGCCCATCGTCTGTTGCTCAACCTGCAGCCGTAGATCCGACTGCGCGACACCGACCCCATCGAAGGGCGGATTGCCGAACAGCACGCGATGCCGCTCCAGGATATCCGCGTACTCCATGGGAAAGATGTCGGCCGATGACCGCCATTCCCTGTCCGTGAACGTCATCGGCGGTGGGTTTCCGTCCTCAGCCCACGCTTTTGACACCGCCGCCACCGCACGAAGCCTGTCGAGCGGCAGCGAATCCACGATCACCAGAATGTTGTAGTCCGATTTCTTGGGGTTGTGCTCACCCGCGACGGCCGAGCCGAAGAGGACCACCGAGCGCAGCCCAGTCCCGTACGCGAGCTGGAGCTGTCTTACCAGTTCTTCAAGTTTCATCATGGCTCCAGGTTTTCGTCACCAGCTCGACCCGCCACCACCACCTCCGAACCCTCCGCCACCACCGAATCCGCCAAAGCCACCGCCTCCACCGCCGCCCCAGCTGCCACCACCCCAACCGCTGCTGCGCCCACCGCCAAACCCGCCCAAGCCGCCAGTCGGAATGAATATCGGAAAGCAGCCACCGCACCCTCCTCTCCCGCGCCGTCGTCCCTTGCTCAGCATCGACAACACAACGATGAAGATGATGAAGTACACGACCGGAGGAATTCCCCGACTGCGACTCGACGGGTAGCCGTACCCCCGCTGCGCCAGCGGCGGCGGAACGAGCGCCGTATCCAGCGAGAAGTTGAACTCCTTTGCGTATCGCTCGGCGGTTCTCAGCGTCACGAGCTCGAGGCCGGTGCTATAGTCCTTGGCCGCGAATGCCGGCGTCGCCTCACGACAGATTTCGCCGGAGGTGGCATCCGTGATGAATCCCTCGGAACCGTATCCGGTCGCGACGAAACAATGGCCCCGCCCGTCCTTGCTCGTCTCCTTGGGCACGACCAGGATGACCGCGCCCGCGTTTCGCGTGGGGTCGCCAGCCTCGCCGGCCTTCCCGACCTTCCACTGGCGTCCGATGTCGCGCCCCTCCTCCTGAACATCTCGGGTGCCGATATCCGGAAGCGTGACGATGGCGATCTCGCCCCTCGATTTGGTCCGTACGTCCTCCGCGATGCGCTCCATCCGTCGCACGGCGTCGGCCTGAAGTACGTGCGCGAAGTCGTTTACCAGTCCGGTCGGGGCCGGGATCTGGATGCCTTGGAGGAGGAGGAGCGCAGCCGCACGCAGAACGGCGATCAGTGTCGCAGTCGATGGAAAGCCCATCAGCACCGTGGTAAAGATCTACGCTCCCTTGATTTCATGGTTTGGCAGGAGGTCTATTTAGCAGATGATTCCCATTCAAGTCAACCGCGTCGGCGCGCTCGTCGTGGTCGCGCTTGCTCTCGCGTGCGCGCCCTCCAACAGCACCAAGCAGGCCGCCGAGAGCAGTACGGCTATCCGCACCGATACCGCGGCGGTAATCGCGCCTGCTGCGACACCAAAAGACTCAGACGGCGTCAGAGCAGACCTCGCCCGAATCCAGGGAAGTCCGGCGGCATCGGTCTGGGTCATCGAAGTCAGCGACTTCCAGTGCCCTTTCTGCAAGCAATGGCACGACCAGACCTACCAGCAGCTGCGCGACGAATTCGTGAAGACCGGCAAGGTTCGGCTAGCCTACATCAACTTTCCGCTGGCGCAGCACATCCACGCTTGGCCGGCGGCCGAGTCGGCAATGTGCGCCGGCGCGCAAGGAAAGTTCTGGGAGATGCACGACGTTCTCTTCGCCAATCAAGGAAAGTGGGAGGCGTTGCCGTCGCCGGCTGCGTTCTTTGATTCGCTGGCGCGTGCTACTGGCGTCGACATCCCCCGCTGGCGACAATGCGTGCAATCCGGAAAGATGAAGCCGTGGATCCAGGCTGATCACGATCGAGCTCAGACTGCCGGGGCAGCTTCGACTCCGAGCTTCATGATCGGTGACAAGATCCTGGTCGGTGCGCAGCCAATCGAGATTCTGCGCAGCGCCATTGACTCGGCACTCGCCAAAGCCAGGAAGACGACTCCCTAGTCAAGGAACAGAACCGCCGTGAATTCGCTGCTGCGAATTCCTTACGCTCTCGCAGGCGCCGTTGCTCACGCGCTCGTCCGTGCCGTTCCCGACGGCGACTCCAAGTTCCGCCGCGGACTGGGAGCCCGCCGGGGGATCGTGGAGCGATACGCGCGTTGGGCGGCTGGCGCGCGCGATCCGTCGCGGCCGCTTTTGTGGCTTCACGCGCCATCTGTCGGCGAGGGCCTACAGGCTCTTCCGGTCATCGAGCTGATACGGTCGCGACGGCCCGATGTTCAGATCGCTTATACATTCTACTCGCCGAGTGCTGAAACCTTTGCGCGCTCGCTGCACGCGGATTTTGTCGACTACCTGCCGTTCGACACTTTCGACGACGCCGACGCCATAATTATCGCGCTCCGGCCCACTGCGCTCGTGTTCAGCAAGCTGGACATTTGGCCGGCCCTTACCGAACGTGCCGCCGCGGCGCGAGTTCCGGTCGGCGTGATCAGCGCCACCCTCCCGGAATCCTCGGGCAGGCGTGGCCTATTCGCCCGCGCGCTGCTCGGCGACGCCTACCGCTCGATCGACCGTGTAGGCGCCATCGATGAGAAGGACGGCGTGCGCCTGCGCGAGCAGGGAGTACGAAGTGACAGAATCAGCGTGACCGGCGACACCCGGTACGATCAGGTCTGGTCGCGCGCGCAAAGCCGCATCTCCCCTTATGTGCAGTCGTTGCATTCTGCTCGGCCGACACTGGTTGCCGGGTCCACCTGGCCATCGGACGACGAGCACTTGCTTGCCGCGTGGATCAGGATCCGCGACAAGATTCCCGATGCGCGACTGGTCATCGCCCCACACGAGGTCTCCCGTTTGCATCTGCAGTCCTTAGAACGCTGGGCTCGCACCGCTGCCCTCAGGCTTGCGCGCATCGATGGCACCGATGCGCGAGATGCAGATGTCATCCTCGTCGATCGCTATGGAATCCTCGGCGATCTCTACGCCCTGGCTGATGTCGCCTACGTCGGTGGCGGATTCCAGTCTGCGGGCCTCCACTCGGTGCTCGAGCCCGCAGCTTTCGGCGCGCCCGTGTTGTTCGGACCGCGAAACGAGAAAAGTCGTGATGCCCGCCGGCTAGTCGAAGCCGGCGGAGGCGCTGCGGTCACGGGCACGGCGGATCTATCGCTTCGACTTGCTGATTGGCTCGGCTCGCTCCCGGCACGCGATGTCGCGGGAAGTGCAGCCCGTACGATGGTTCAGAGTGGTCTGGGTGCCGCCGAGCGGTCTTTCACTCTCGTCAGCGCTTTGCTTGCTCGCTGAGAATGGACGCCGGATGTACGGGCCTGAACCCCACCGCGCTGGTGCTCGGCTTGTGCACGAAGAACCCCTGCACGAGATGGACGCCCAGCGACTTCACCATCTCGTACTCCTCCTTGCGCTCGACCCCCTCCGCGATGACCATCGCGCCGTGCTCGTTCGCGAAGCGGACCATCGTCTCCACCAGATTCTGCTTGATGAAGTTCTGGTCGATGCAGTTGATGAGCGACATATCGAGCTTGATGAAGTCCGGCTCGAGGTTCGCGATCGATCCGAGCCCCGCGTAGCCGCTCCCGGCGTCGTCGACTGCAAAGCGGTATCCATGGTCGCGGAACTCCTTCAGTCGTCCGCGGAACTTCGGGTAGTCCTTGAT
>JALYKQ010000193.1 GCA_030774675.1 Gemmatimonadota bacterium
CGCGCGTCACATCTTCGAACGGCGCTTCCACTGTCGTCGGTGCTTCACCGCGATAGGTTTGCCGGTATTCGTCACCGACCTTCTCAATCAGAATGGCTTTGGTCGTGGTGCTGCCACAGTCGGTGGCCACGATGACATTGAGGGGATGGGTGATCACCGGCTTGATGGGCGCTGGGCTCGGCACACTCATCGAGCGGAGGCTCCTTGAGGAGCCTGGGGAGCAGACTTCGTGTCAATGATCGTGATGAGACGGGAGATCGTATCGCGTCGTTCAAGCAACCGAGCCACTTGCTCGACTTCCTTCGCGTTAAACGCCCATTCAACGATCGGAGTCAGGAAATACAGCGCCTGACTGCCAAGAAAGTTCATGGGACCGAGAGATTCCAGAAATACCGTGGCAGGAGCGGTCATGCCTCGTTTCACCACCGCATCGGCCACTCGTTCAAGCAGCGCGAGGTCTTCAATCGTGAACACCTCGGCCCCGGATTTGGTCGAAAAGGCATGGGAGAGTTCCGCACGGATCTTGTCCCATTTTTCCGCCACTGATGCCTTGGAGAAAGAAGCCATAACTGTGTGGAAAGGCAGTCAAAATTTACTATCGAGCGGCATTATATGGAGGGGGTGGAGAGGAGTCAATGAAGGGCGGGGAATAGCCGGGCCATCCTTCTTGCTCGCAGAGCGCGCAATAAAAACGTGCTCGCTCGATGCGCGCAGTGAAGGACAGCCTGGCCACTCCCTAGAGAGAGTCATAGAGAATTGGAAGGGCTTCGTTCGACATGCGCACACGAGAATCACCCGGGCTACCCTAATTCCTTTCGTCCATGATTCTCATTCCGAACGCGAAAAATAGAATGTCCTGGTTTTCTTTCATTCGCGAGCCACGCTCACAGCGTCTTGGCCTTCGCCCGTTTTTCTTTGAGGATTTCCCGCTCCGCCTGAAGCCAGTCATCAAGGGCACCTTGGCGGATGCGTTGTTCGTAGATCCAGTGGGCGCGCATTGAGATCCGCGCGTGGAGATCTTCTGACAGGGAAGGAGGCGGAGAACTAGGTTGCGTGCGGCGGGCAGGTTTCTGGCTCGGCGTCTTCGATGTGGCCGGTTTCTTCGGTTTTAGGGGTTCCATCCAATGTCCCCCATTTTGAATCAGGTACGTGATGCAAGGCTAAGCCGTCCGTAGGGAGGAGTCAAGGATCGGGTTGAAGATGTGTCAACCCACTTTAGAAATGTCCTCTTTCTCCCCAAGTAGAAATGTCCGGGTTACGTCATCGAGGTCGCCGCAGCGTTGTGATGGTCGGGCAAAACGCGGCGGTGCCAGGGATGCGTCGGCTTCGGCTTGACGGGACGCCTTGGTGTTGCGGGTGGCGTAGGTGCCATCCCCCTGACCGGCCGGGATGTGATGGTGTGATAGCGAAGCGGCTGGCCGCGGTGAGTGACCCGCATCGTCCCGTTCAGATGATTCTCCACGAGCACCTCGTGGGCGTGGATCTGCGTCTCGATCTGTAAGAGCTGGCCGTGGTGGGCGACGGTCCAGTCGCGCCGCACGACCCGGGTCGTCTTGAGACACAGGGTCCGGTCCAGGTCGCGGCTCGCGGGACGGGGCCGATGCAGATCGGCGGCCTGGGCTGGTGGGACGGCAAAGCGTCGATTGTAGCCTGGCCTCCACGTGTCCAGGAACTGATTGGCGGCCTCGATTGTCGCAATGCCCGCCAGGCGCAGGTCTTTCACAAGGCGATCCTGCAGGGTCGTGAACAAGCGTTCGACCCGACCCTTGGCCTGCGGAGAGTGGGCATGGATCACCGTCACCCCCAACTCCGCCAGGCTCCGCTCAAATTGACTGTGCGGCCTTCGACCGGCCAATTGTTCCTCGACCGTCGGCGCGGCCGGCGATTTGTAGGTCGTATGTTTATCCGTGTAGAGCGCAAGCGGCATCCCGTAGTGCGTGACGTAGCGACGGAAGCTGTCCATCGCGGGGATCGTGCCTTCATACTCGTAGAACCGGGCAAACACTCGACTGCTCGCATCGTCGATGTAGGCCATCAGCACACACCGGGGTCCACGCCCCTCGAACCAGTCATGGTGCGAGCCGTCCAGTTGGATGAGTTCCCCCACGTGGGCTTTCCGGGCCCGCCATGCCCGGTGCGGGCGCTTCCGTCGCGTGAAATGTGCGATCCCGCGCGCCCGCAGCCACTGCCGCAGGGTCTCGGCACTGAGCGTGATCCCCTGGCGCTCCGCCAGCTTCTCCACCGCCAAGGTCGGCCCAAAATCGCGATAGTGCTTCGCATACAGCTGGAGCACCCGGGCCTTCAGCGCGGGCAAATGCCGTCGGTTCGAGGGCTTGCCGCGACTCCGATGCACGAGCCCCGCGTCGCCTTCGGCCCGGACCCGCTGGATCAGCCGCCGCACCTGGCGCGTCGTCAGCCCCAAGACCTCGCCGGCCTCCCGCTGCCGCAGGGCCTTGCCCATCGCTTGCCGAATCACATGCACCCGCTTCAACTCCTGCACACTCATACGCACCGTGTCCTCTCCGACCATGCTGCCCTCCCTCTGAGGGCAGCCAGTTTACACAAGAGGACATTTCTACTTTGGTCAAAGCGGACATTCTCATGTTGGGATTACAG
>JALYKQ010000194.1 GCA_030774675.1 Gemmatimonadota bacterium
AGGCGGCTCACGATCAGGCCGGCGCTGAACGCGTCGCCCGCGCCAATGCGATCGACAATCTCGACCTCGTAGCGAGGCGCCCGCTGGATCTTGCCCTCAGCGACGACGAGCGCGCTCCAGGCGTTCAACAACACCCGCGGATTCTCCCGAAGCGTGATTGCAACCGCGCGGAAATCGAACCGCTTCTCGAGGGCGCGCGCGGTTTCGGCATACGATTCCGTGTCCGCATCCTCGTAGGTGTCCTTGGCCGCGGGGCCAATGCCGAAAACGATACGCGTGTCCTCCTCCGTCGTGACGAGGACATCCACGTGCTCCATCAACGGCTCCTGCACCGCGCGGGCTTGCTCGGCGCTCCACAGCTTGCTGCGGTAGTTCAGATCGTAGCTGACAGTAAGCCCTGCCTTCTTTGCCGCGACCAGCGACTCTGCGGTTACCCTGGCGGCGGATTCACTCAACGCCGGTGTGATCCCGCTAATGTGGAACCACCGGGCGCCGTCGAACACCGCCTGCCAGTCGATCGTGCCTGGTGTAACTCTGCTCACTGCAGAGGCCGCCCGATCGTACAGCACGCTACTCGCGCGCGGGGCAGCGCCGAGCTCCGCGAAGTAAAGCCCTGCGCGGCCGTCCGCGGTCCAGTCGATATGCGCGTCCACCCCTTGCTCGCGCGCTCGATTAGCGATCATGCGGCCGAGCGCGTTTTCGGGAAGGCGGGATACCCACCGCGACGCGACGCCAAGTCGCGCGGCCGCAACGGCAACATTCAACTCGCCCCCGCCTACGTAGACGTCGAAGCCGTGAGCCTGCTCGATCCGCTGAAAGGCAGGGGGTGTGAGCCGCACCATCGCTTCGCCGAAGGTCACGAGATCCATGCGCAATCTTACGTTCGCCCCAACCCGCTCACCAGATTCTAACGATCGTGTCTTTCCCCTCGCTCGAACTGACAAACCGCACCGCCGTCGTCATCGGTGCAACCTCGGGCATCGGTAGGGCAATCGCGCTGGGGCTCGCCGACGCCGGCGCGGACGTCGTCCCGACCGGTCGTCGCTCACAGCTGGTGAAGGACGCAGCACGCGATGTGGAAGCTCGGGGACGCCGCTCGCTCGCGATTACCTCGGACGTTCAGGATGCGGACTCGATTCAGACGCTTGCCGTCGCGGCCATCCAGAAGTTCGGGAAGGTCGATATCCTGGTGAACGCGGCGGGCCGGTCGGTGCGACGCCCGACGCTCGAGGTGTCGGACACGGAATGGGACGAGATCCTCGACACGAATCTCACCGGAATGCTGCGCGCATGCCGGGTCTTCGGACGCCACATGATCGAGCGGAGTTACGGGCGCATCATCAATATTGGCTCGCTCACATCGGTCGTCGCGCTGCACGAGGTCGCCGCTTACGGGGCGAGCAAGGCGGGCGTGGCAGCGCTCACAAAATCGCTCGCGGTCGAGTGGGCGCCGCACAGCGTGTGCGTCAACGCGATCCTTCCCGGGGTTTTTCGAACAGCGCTCAACGAGGGTCTGCTCGACGGCACCGATCGCGGCCGCGAGCTGTTGGTCCGCACCCCGATGCGGCGGTTCGGTCAGCCCGAAGAGGTCGCAGGCGCCGCGGTTTTTCTCGCGTCCGAGGCGGCGAGCTTCGTTACCGGGCACCTTCTGGCCGTAGACGGTGGCTTTCTCGCCAGCGGCGTGAATCAGTAGCGCGAGCTCAGTTTCCCGTTCATTTCGACCGTCGACAGTACGCGTCACAACCGCCTGTCATATGAGAGCTGTGCCCACGCCACACATTCTCGGAATCGCCGAACCCGAGGAGCGTGCAATGGACGATATCGAGCTGAGACGACAGCTCGAGCGGGTGCACGCCGATTGTTTCGGCTGGGCGATGGCCTGTTGTAGGCGCGATCGCGACGAAGCCGAGGAGGTGCTGCAAACCGTGTATCTCACAGTGCTGGATGGGCGTGCGCGTTACGGCGGAAGGTCGACTTTTCGCACCTGGCTCTTCGCCGTGATTCGTCGCACCGCCATCTCGGAAAGGCGCAAGACGTGGTTGCGGGGACTACTTCTGCAACGCGAAGCTGGAATCCTCGCGCCGGAGGCGATAGCTCCGCCTGACATAGAGACCGAGCGCGACTCGCGCTGCGAAAGGCTGAGCCATGCGCTCGATCATCTGGCCACGCGCCAGCGTGAGATCCTCCATCTCGTCTTTTACCAGGAGCTGACGGTCGACGAAGCCGCGGCAGTGATGGGGGTGAGCGTCGGTTCGGCTCGAACGCACTATGCGCGCGGCAAGGCGCGCCTCGCCGTCCTGATCGGCGACGCGACGAACATATGACGGGCATCGACGAGCACGAACTCAGGCGGCGATTCGGACAGCTACGTGAGGTCGATCGGGAACTGGCGCCGGAGTTCGCGCTAACTGACCGGCGTTCCAGCGCAGGCCTGAGGCGACGACCCACGCCGCACTTGCGACCGCTCGTGATCGGCGCTGCTGCCGCGGTCGCGATCGTCGCGGCCTCGCTGACCTATGCACGATCGTTGTCGAGGTCGCCGGATACGCACTCGATCGTGACCTGGCGCGCGCCGACGGACGTTTTCCTGCGGACTCCAGGCAGCGAGGTGTTGGCTGCGATGCCCGCGCTTGGTGCGTCAGTTGTCGATGCGATTATTCCCATACCTTCGAACAGAGGAACCTGATCATGAGACGTTCAATCCTTGTTGCATTTGCTTTTGTGCTGAGCGCGGCGAGCCTTCAGGCGCAGGGGCCGCCGCCCGGTCAGCGTAGCCCGGGCCCGGGGCCAGCCGCCGGCCCGGATGACTGGGGACGCAGCTTCTTCCCCCCTGAGCTCGTCATGCAGCACCAGAGTGAGATCGGACTGCAGGACGCCCAGCGCGCGGCGCTCACGTCAGCTATTCAGCAGGCACAGGCCAGGTTCATGGATGTGCAGTGGAAGCTGAGCGCCGAGGCCGAGAAGATGGGTCGCCTTCTTCAGGGCACGCAGGTAGATGAAATACAGGTGCTCGAAGAGGTCGACCGCATTCTGTCGCTCGAGCGCGAGATCAAGAGGGGCCAGATCTCACTAATGGTGCGCATCAAGAACACGCTCACCCCGGCGCAGCAGGCGAAGCTGGTGGAGGTGCGGAACCGGAAGGAGTAGTCCTGAACTTAGCGTCGCTTCCTGGATCGCTTCGACGCTTTGGACGGTTCAGCGACAGCGTTCAGGTTCTCGCCTTGCTCGCAGGTGCGCGCCCACGGAATTATTTCCAGGCGCTCTAGCGGAATGTCGCGACCGGTGTCGGCGCAGATACCGAATTTG
The DNA here is from genome assembly GCA_030774675.1 of Gemmatimonadota bacterium. GTDB lineage: Bacteria > Gemmatimonadota > Gemmatimonadetes > Gemmatimonadales > Gemmatimonadaceae > UBA4720. The sequence goes on from JALYKQ010000194.1 coordinate 3,307, forward strand.
TCAGGCGTCTTGTAGAGCCGCTCGAGCGCCGCATCTATTTCCGCGAGCTCGCGTGAAACCCGTGTCGCGTTCGATGCCGCGAGCTCCTCATCCATCGTGTCGGTGCCGAGATCAGCCATATGCAATGGCATCGAGGTCAGGTCGCCGGCTCGATCCTGCTCATCTTCACCTCCATGGTCGGACACGGAGCGGTCGAGCGCGCGTAACGCGCGCGCGCGTTCGTCCAACAATCGGCGTTCGAAATGGCGGAGCTTCGATTGGGAAAGCGGCATGGTGAGTCCAAATTTAGGAATGGTCGCCTAACTGAGTCTCGCCGTCAATCAGCTCGGCGGATGCTTGCGCGCAGCTCATCGGCGCTGTCAAGTCCGACGCCAGCGCCATCGGAATAGGCGACTAGATTAATCTGGTCGTCGCATCCGAACGCGCCGCGGCGGCGGATCGGCTCCAACGGAGATAGAAATGGCACAGCCCGCAACGTCCCCACTCGCGCCGGCGATTCTTGGCCCTGGCGCGCCAGCTCCCGACTTCGCGCTCAACGCCACGCCCGATCAGGTGCTCCGGTTGAGCGAGCTCCGCGGGCGTCCCGTCATTCTGGTGTTCTACCCAGCTGATTGGAGTCCCGTGTGCGGCGATCAGGTCGCGCTCTATAATGAGATTCTTCCCGAGTTTCGCGAATATGACGCCGAGATTCTCGGAATTTCAGTCGACGGCGTCTGGTGTCACGCCGCATTCGCGCGCGACAGGAAGCTGCATTTTCCACTCCTTAGCGATTTCGAGCCAAAGGGCGCCGTCGCGCGCCAATACGGTGCGTACCGGGATGAGGACGGCACAAGCGAGCGAGCGCTCTTCGTGATCGACGCCGAGGGTATAGTCCGCTGGAGCTTCTGCTCTCCGATCGCCGTCAACCCAGGTGCCGACGGAATCCTTAACGCTCTCGAGTCTCTCGGTGGCAAGTCCGCGCCGCCAAAGGCTGAATCGTTCCGCGGCGACGCGGCGGAGCAGCGTCTATGAGCGACGTTCTACTGACACCACCTGTGAGTGCGAGTGATCACGTCGCGGGTCCCGACGACGCCCCGGTCACCCTCGTCGAGTACGGTGACTACGAATGCCCGTACTGCGGAATGGCACACCCGATCGTGAAGAGAGCGCAGCGAGAGCTCGGAAGCCAGCTCCGTTTCGTGTTCCGGAACTTCCCGCTGGCCGAGGCTCACCCGCACGCGCGGCTAGCGGCGCAGGCGGCCGGGGCAGCCGGAACGCAAGGGCGTTTCTGGGAGATGCACGACATGCTCTTCGAGCACCAGGACGCGCTCGAACAGAAAGACCTCGTCGGCTACGCGCAGTCGCTCGAGCTCGACGTCGCACGGTTCGCGCGCGAGCTCGAGGCAGGCACGTACGCGAAGCGAGTGAGTGATGATTTCCGGAGCGGGGTAAGAAGCGGGGTCAATGGCACGCCAACCTTCTTCGTGAATGGAGAGCGCTACGACGGGTCTTGGGCGAACGAGGCAGCGTTCGTCAGCGCGCTTCGCGATGCAGTACGGCAGGCAGTCGAGGCATCCGCATAACTGCCGACGGAATGCCAGGAGAGCCCTGATGCTCCCGTCATCGGTGAACGGCAAGATATGCTACATCGAGCTTCCCGCGCTCGACATCAAGCGGTCTGCCGAATTTTACTCCAACGTGTTCGGCTGGCGGATCAGGCAGCGCGGTGACGGAAGCACCGCGTTCGACGACACGACTGGGCAAGTGAGCGGCACCTGGGTGGTCGGGCGCCCGGCATCGGCCGAACCGGGCCTACTCGTCTACATCATGGTTGCCAGCGTGGGAGCGACTGTCGAGGCCATTGTTGCGCATGGAGGCGAGATCGTGCAGGCGATCGGCGCGGACACCCCTGAGATCGCCCGGTTCCACGATCCAGCTGGCAACGTGATCGGCCTCTATCAGGACCCTGCGCTCCAACCGGCCGCAAACAGGACCAAAGCGTTGGGGTAAGCGCGGTACCGGCAACGGACATCACCGTAGCCCGATTGATCCCGAAGAACTGTCCGAAAAAAACCATCGCAAACTGCACGCGGGTTGGCAATTTGCCACGATTTGACCTCCGAGGTCGCTTGAGTTCGGCAGTATAAGTCCTTATAGAGACGTGAGTTACGATTAGAGGCAGATCTGGCTATCTACATGCCCTAGTACCAGGTTGCGCTTATGCGAAACTTCCCGTCTCTACAACGTTGACGGCAGTGTCTCGCCGCCTCTAACTGACACAGGAGATACCATGTCACGCAACAGAAAGGGCTTTACGCTAATCGAACTTCTGATCGTCGTCGTCATCATCGGCATTCTTGCCGCGATCGCGATTCCGAAGTTTGCAAATACAAAGGACAAGGCCTATGTCGCAGCGATGAAGTCTGACCTGCGCAACATGGCGACCTACGAAGAGCAGTACGCCGCCGACAACGGTGGTGCCTACTTCTCCGGGACCGCGACCACTGCGGCTCCTCTTCAGGGCTTCAGCCCGTCGCAGAACGTGACGGTCGTAGTCGTGAACGTCGCGGGCCCGCCGCCTTCATGGAGCGCGACTGCTACGCACTCGCAGTCGGCGAAGGTTTGCACCATGATCAACGGTGTGATCACCTGCGTCTAAGTTCGACGAGATCTGATTGACAAAGCGGGGCCGGCTTTGAAGCCGGCCCCGCTTTGCTTTGCGGGCCGGCCAGTCAAAAAAAACCCCGGTCGCAATCGCGACCCGGGGAAACCAGCTCAACGCGCCCGGAGAGACTCGAACTCCCAACCTTCTGATCCGTAGTCGGGCTTATGGGAGACACAATTACTACTTAAAGTCGTGTTTCATAGGGGAAACGGGCGTCGGCGCTCTGTTTTCCAATGAATCAGGTAGCACTTTGCAGTGAGAAACTCACACGGAAACTCACACGGCATTGGAGTTGATCTCTTCCTAGAGACAGCCCATAGCCGCGCTGGCCTAAGCGGACTGGAGATCCATGATCGAGAGGCGAGCACAATCCTTCGCCCTTGGGCCAATGATCCAGGCTTCACGGAAGCCGAACTCTTCCGATGGGCTTGGATAGGTGTTGAGATACTCTGCAACTACCGCCTGCTCTTCACGAAATCCGAGGTGCCGGGCATCGATCGCAAGTAGAGTACTGTTCACACCTGAAGTGTGCGCTTTCTTCTCGATCCCTCCGCGAATCAGAGCGACCTTCTCGGAGAGAGTAAACGAGAACGTCGAAGGGAAGCAAGATATATATTCGCCGCTTCCACCCCTTGCAGCCGTATTCGAACATCGCCCGCTCCCCAGTATCGGAGGGCGAGAGAGATTCCAGTGAGTAAATGCTCGCAGTGAAAGTTTTCGCGGGAACGTCTAGAGTTGTGTCGCGGCTATCCAGAACAAGCCAGCTCGGAGCGCGGGGAACTGCGACCGCGTCTTTGGCCGATGACCCGCCGCACGCCAGTGTAAGGAGTAGAGCGATTAGCCTGAATCGGATGCTCATTTCGATTCCTCAGCTTGCGCTCTTCCCATGTTTTCGATTGTACCGCTCGATCGCTCGGTCAACGGCTTCCTCCTACTAGCGCCATGCGTCACGGGCCACTTGGCGCGCAACACCGGAGTCCGTAGCTTCTCGATGTCCGACACGGGTGAGTCGTGGAATATGCTCTTCGGTCCGCCGAATCGACGTCCCTCCGGGGACCAAGTAGAAACCTCGCCGCACTGGCTGTCTGCGCGGATAGAGCGTCGGCACATTTTGCGGGGATTGTTCATACTCACCGCGCTTCTACTCATGGCGGCGTTAATTTATCGACGCGTAATTCCGCCACCGCCGCATACGCTGCATTATTGGCGGAATTGAAGCAGGAGACAGCCCGCGGCCGCCTACTTTCGCGGCCCGTCGAAGCGCCCGCCGCCCTGCAGCAACGTTATCTTCGCTGCGCGTGCGCCATCCATAGTGAAGATGAATCGGAGTGCCCGGTCAAAGCCGACGCCAAAGGTGTCGTTACCCAGGTAAAGAAGCGGGATGGCGCTCTGGCCCGCCAGCTGCGCTGTGAGATTGTCGCCCTCTTCGGCGACCGTGAGGTCGCGCGGCCCGTTCGGCAACGCGAGCGCGTACACGCCCACGTAACGCGAACGATTAGCCGCAGCGAGCGGGAGCACCTTTGGCGGCTGTTCGAGCGGGGCCCCAAGCGCCGCCCGAGCGAGCTGCTTGAGCAACTCATCCGAATGCGCCGAGCCGGAATTGGCGAGCACAGTTATCGAGAGCTCCGCGGACGGAATCCAGGCATTTCCGGTGGCGAAGCCGTTGATGCCGCCGCCGTGCGTGATCATCGGCCGGCCGGCGATCGTGTCGCGGCTGAGTCCGAATCCGTACCTGGGCGCGGCTGCGGCCCCCTCGGGCGTCGTCATCAGCGCATAGGAGGCGGCGGAAACGACGTGGCCCGTATTGAGCGCGCGGTTCCATTTCGCGAGGTCGCCCACGGTCGAGCACAACGCGCCCGCCGAGAATGGTTGCGACATGGCGAGATGGGATGTGTTTAGCCACCCATTCCCGGCGGCGTCGTATCCGCGTACCCGGCGCGGCACGATCGGAGTCTCGACGCAATTGCGTGTGTCGTCAAGGCCGAGCGGTTTGAAGAACCGCTCCAAGATGTCGGTGCCCCATGAGTGTCCGGTAACCTTCTCGATCAGCATCCCAAGCACCACGTAGCCGGAGTTGTCGTACCTCCAGTTGGTGCCCGGGGCGAACCACATCGGCATGTTCGCTGTCAATGCGACGAGCGTGTCGGCATTCATCTCCTCGCCCCATCGGCGTTGCCAGGCAGGGCCGATGTCCGTGTAGCTCGGGATACCAGACGTGTGATTGAGAAGCTGTCGCACCGTGACAACTCGCCATGGCTTCGGGAGCGTAGGAAGGTATGTGGCGATTGAGTCGTCGAGCTTCACCTTGCCTTGTTCGACGAGTTGCATTACGGCGGCGGACGTGAACTGCTTCGTGACCGAGCCGATGCGATAGACCGAGCGCGGCGTCGCGGCGACATCCTGCTCGAGGTCGGCCTTGCCCCACGCCCTCATCGTTATCGTGTCGTGTCCGCGAACGAGGCCGATCGCCACGCTCGGCGCGCCACGGTCCGCAATGAACGCCTGTGCGAGCGAATCGGTGACGCGCGCGACAGTGGCCACCGGGGGGAACCCCTGAGCGTTCAGCGAAAACGGAAGGACGAAGACGGCAGCGGTCACGAAGCGACGCATGGATCCCCCTGGCATACGTGGGTAGTGAGAAACTCGACCGAAACTCGACCAACACTTAAGCGTTGTTCGCTCGCTTTTCGCCCACACTCAGAAGGTTGCACGGAGAAACTTGGAAGAATGCGAGTTAGAGCCGTGAAGCCCTGACGACGGAATCTCTTGCTGCGAGATCGCCCGAGCGCCGCTGCCGTTCTTTCTGACATGGATCAGGTGGTCCGCCGGAAGAGAGTAGCTCGCGCATTATTCTACGGGGTCGAGCGCTACACGCAGACGAAGTACTCCTCCGACAGTTGGACCCAAGACCTGCAAGACGGGCAAGCACACCCAGTACCAGACTGGTAGGTCGCTGACATGCGTTATTACCCAGGTCGCGAGCACGCTGACGGACCATGTTACGCCCAAAGCAATGGCACTCGCTAGCGGCGCGCGTCTGTCGAGCCATGCGGCGATATAGCCGCCCACGACTGTGCAGATAATCCCGGCTGGCAACCACAAAGTCAGGAGATGCGCGCCGAAAAGGCGGCCGGTTAGCAGCTGAGGAAATCCCAGGGCGTCCGCTGCAACCCGAACCAATGCTACGCCTAAAAAGGCGAGCATCATCGTAAAGAAATACGAGGTCACTACCACACCTGCCAAATATCTGATATCCGGCGCCCGGAGAGAGCGCAGCCATTCCCCCAACAAGTATGGTGTGGCTCGAATCGTCTCCCGGTAGTACCAGCGGCGGCCCGCGTCGAGACCGTCACGTTCGACCCGGAAGGCGAACCCTTCCGCAAGATCCCCCAGCAGCGGCTCACGGAAGCTGGCTGGGGCGCCGAGAGACTGGAGCAGGACTTCAGCAGTGGGTGGGGGTCTCATCATGCGGGCTCCGGACGATGGTTTACTCGAACGCCGCCCCACACCGACGCCGCGACCCGGCGCGCATCACGAAGTACCTTCTCGCCAGCGGCAGTCACCCGAAACTCTCGTCGAGACCGACCACCTCGAGTTGGCAGCGGGTCGGATATTCGCGAAGAAACCAGACGCTTCTCCTCCAGCCGCTGAAGGGTCGTATACACGGCACCGACGGAGTAATCGTGTCCCGTACGCGCGGAGATGTCGTCACGGACGGTAAGACCGTAAGCCGCCTCCCCGAGACGAGAGACAGCGAGCAGAATCGCAAGTTCTAGCGAACCAAAGATTGGGTTGGCCATGCTTCTATATTGTAGAACAAATCCGACTTGCGCAAGGATCAAGGGGGGAAAACGATCTTGGGAGAGCATGTCATCTGGCAATCGCGTACCGAGCAACAAAGGGGGCGGAAACGCCGGGGGAGGAAGCGGGTGATAGCCTTCCCTCTATACCCGTGATGATGTTGACTGGTACAGAGACAAGGGCTTCGTTGGCTCGAGCTGAGAGATACGAGGCCACGGTCGCGGCGATGCAGAAGCTCAGAGCTGAAAGCGAGTCAGACGATGATCGTTTGCGTTGGGTCAGGATGGAGTTCGCGCTGTTCCTTGCTGAACGTACGGGCAAGCGACTTGGCTCAATTCGTCAGCTTCGATGGGAAGATTTCGGAGTCGAGAAACAAGTCGTGAGCTGGCGCGCTGAGGCAGACAAGAAGGGTTACAGTTGGCAAGTTCCAATGCCTGCTGACTTCTTCGGGACTGTCAAAGGATTTCAGCGAGAGATCGGAGCGGTAGGCGGATACGTCTTCGCAACTCCTAACACTTCCGACGGAATCATGGACACCAGCCAGCTTTCTAAGTGGCTCCGCATCGCTGAGAAGAAGGCCAAGATGCCAAAGTTGGACGGTAGCCTCTGGCACGCATACAGGCGGAAGTGGGCTATCGAGAGGAAGTACCTACCATTGAAGGACGTTGCAGCGGCAGGTGGATGGAAGGACGTTAGTACGCTGCTCGAAGTGTATCAGCAGGCGGATGAAGAGTCGGTCCTGGCAGTCACCAGTGTCACGTTGAAGCTCAGAGACAGGGGCGTTGCCTAGTGGGAGAAACTAACACGGAAACTCACACGGCATGGCAGCAAGAAAAAGCACCATCAGCGTAAAAGCCGACAGTGCTAAGACTTAGCTAACGCGCCCGGAGAGACTCGAACTCCCAACCTTCTGATCCGTAGTCAGATGCTCTATCCAATTGAGCTACGGGCGCCCACACAACTTTGTCACTTCGACCCACGTATGGGCGGTACAAGACTCGAACTTGTGACCTCCACGATGTCAACGTGGCGCTCTAACCAACTGAGCTAACCGCCCCTCTTCGCACCAGAGAGCGGGAAACGGGACTCGAACCCGCGACCCCAACCTTGGCAAGGTTGTGCTCTACCAACTGAGCTATTCCCGCGAACAAACAGCCGTTCTTAGGCCGCCACGCCTGCCATGGAGGTGAGGGGAATCGAACCCCTGACCTCTTGAATGCCATTCAAGCGCTCTCCCAACTGAGCTACACCCCCGGCATTAGCCCTGGCGGTCTCGACCACGGCCGACAGGAACCGCGAAGGATATTCAAGGGTAGTATCGATGTCAAGAAATCGCTCTGGTAAAAACGCCAGCGGCCGGTATCTTGCAGCGCTTCTACAACCTGATTTTTTCGATTACTGAAAAACGCTTTTGTTGTCGCGTCCACGGGTTGTCGAAACAACACTATTTCGCTCGCATTGCTCGCCTGAAAAGGGCTGCATTCGCATAGGCTTTCACAGCAGTACCAAGAGGTATGCACCAATGGCAGAAGTAAAGCGTCGCCGGAAGACGCCGGTCACCGGAATCGCTCCCAGTGAGCCCGAAAGGGACATTCTCGATCAGTACCTGTACGAGGTCAGCACTTATCCGCTGCTCAAAGGTACCGAGGAGATCGAGGTCGCCCGTCGGATCCGCGCTGGCGATCCCGATGCGCTCCAGGAGCTCGTGCAGCGCAACCTGCGCTTCGTGATCTCCGTTGCAAAGAAATACCAGAACCGCGGCATGCCCCTCATCGATCTCATCGGCGAGGGCAACGTCGGTTTGCTCACCGCTGCGCGGAAGTTCGATCCCGATCAGGGCGTGAAATTCATCTCGTACGCCGTTTGGTGGATTCGCCAGGCGATTCTGTCGTCTCTGGCGCGTCAGGGCCGTACCGTCCGCGTTCCGCTGAACCGGACTGCGGACCTGTCGCGGATTATTAAAGCTTCCGAGATTCTCCGACAGAAGATGCGGCGCGAGCCGACACCCGAGGAGCTGTCGCAGCTCACCGGTCTGTCGGTCGATGTTGTGCAGTCACTCGCCGCGCTCAACACCGGCGACGTGCGCCTCGATGCTCCGATGGATCCGGAAGGCGATCGCTCGCTGATAGAGCGCTTCGTCGCCGACGAGATGCCCGATACCGAGGAGGAGGCAATGAATCGCTTCCTCAACGACGAGATCGAAACCGCGCTGTCGACGTTGCCGCCGCGGGATGCAAAGGTTCTTCGCCTGTATTTTGGTCTTGAGGGCGGTCGGGAGCATACGCTCGAGGAGATTGGGTCATTGCTCGGCGTCACGCGCGAGCGGGTGCGCCAGCTTCGCGATCGCGCTCTCAAGCGGCTCCGCGAAGGAGACGTCGGCCGCGCACTAGGTTCTTTCGCGGCGTAAAGCTTCGGGAAAGCAAAGGAAGGGGACGAGCGATGCTCGTCCCTTTTTTTTTGCCTGAGAACTACGCTGCCGCCCACTCCCCGCTGGTAGCTGTTCGCTAATCGCTTAAAGACGAGGGGACAGCATTCTTCGCGCGATTGTAAAAACCTTAGGAATCGCTCGGTATCATTCAAACAGCGCGGGGCCTTGTCACGGGGCGAGAGTGATCTGTCCTG
>JALYKQ010000195.1 GCA_030774675.1 Gemmatimonadota bacterium
CAACATGCTCGACACCGCCGACATGTACGGACCGTTCAAGAACGAAGAGCTGGTAGGACGCGCGATCAAGGGAAAACGCGATCGCGTCATCATTGCCACCAAGTTTGGCAACGTGCGCGATCCCAAGGATCCGACCAAGCGTAGCATCAATGGGCGACCGGAGTACGTTCGCCAGGCGTGCGAAGGGTCCCTCAAAAGACTGGGCGTCGAGACGATCGACCTCTACTACCAGCACCGCGTCGACGCGAGTACGCCGATCGAGGACACCGTTGCCGCGATGGCCGATCTGGTTCGCGAGGGAAAAGTCCGATACCTCGGCCTTTCCGAAGCATCAATCGCCACGATTCGCCGTGCCCACAAGGTGCATCCGATCAGTGCGGTTCAGACCGAGTACTCACTCTGGACACGCGATCCCGAGGAGGGACTGCTCGATGCGTTGCGCCTCCTCGATATCGGGTTCGTAGCCTACAGCCCGCTCGGTCGCGGATTCCTTACCGGACAGATAAAGCGAATCGAAGATCTGGCCGAGGATGACTTCCGACGTCAGAACCCCCGCTTTCAAGGCGCGAACTTCCAGAAGAATCTCGAGCTGGTGGCGAGAGTGGAGGAGATCGCGAAGGAGCACAAGTGCACCCCCGCGCAGTTGGCGCTGGCCTGGGTGCTGGCCCAGGGAGACGACCTCGTTCCGATTCCGGGTACCAGGCATCCGGAGCGAGTCGAGGAGAACATCCGCGCCCTCGACGTCGTGCTATCCGAGAGCGATCTCCGGCGGATCGATGCGGCGGCGCCCAAAGGCGTTGCCGCTGGCGAACGTTACGCGAAAGGAGCGATGAAGTCGGTCAACCTCTGACGACGCGTCGGAACGCCGCGGCGCATCCTCCCTGCTCACCGGCCGCGACGACGTTGGCGAGAACGGCCTGTATGGGTGACGTTGCGCGAATCCGCCTTGCCTGAGCTCTGCGATTGACGGCCACCATGTCTACGAGGGGTCCCGCCCTGCCCATTTGATTTCGCTTTCGATCGCGCCCGTTCCTCCGCCTTCCTGCCGCGGATTGCTGCGATCCGCTCGCCGATCGGGATCTCGAGACGACCCTCCGGCCGTGCGTTGTAATCGAAGTCGGGGATAGTTATCTGCGGCAGCCGCTTCCCGATCGCCTTCTCGATCGCGCGAAGATCGTTCTGCTCGTCCGGTGCTACAAAAGTGAAGGCGTCACCGATCTCACCTGCGCGTGCCGTACGACCAACGCGGTGGATGTAATCGTCGGGCGCCTGCGGCACATCGAAATTGACGACGTGGCCAAGCGCTTCGATGTCGATTCCGCGCGCAGCTATGTCCGTTGCAACGAGAACCTTGTAATGTCCGCTCTTGAATCCGGCTAGCGCTGCGGTGCGCTGCCCTTGCGAGCGATTCCCATGAATGCGCTCAGCCTTGATTCCTCTTCTCACCAATTGCTCGGCCAGGCGATTCGCGCGGTGCTTGGTGCGCGTGAACACCAAGGCCTGGGTCATTTCGCCGCGGTCGAGCAGGGCCAGCAGTAAATCCTTCTTCAGGTCCTGTTTGACCGGGTAGACGGCCTGCGTTATTCCAACCGCCGGTAGCGACCGGCGCCCGAGATCGATCATCAGCGGATTGTGCAACATCTCGCGGGTGAGTACGGCGATCGGTGGCGGAATTGTCGCGCTGAACAGCAGCGTTTGCCGCTTGGCCGGTACGAGCCTGAGTATTCGCTTGATGTCGGGCAGGAACCCCATGTCCAGCATGCGGTCAGCCTCATCGAGCACCAGGAATTCGATGTTCTTGAGGCTCGCGTAAGGTGCACTGAGATGGTCGAGTAGCCGGCCTGGAGTTGCAATCAGGACATCGACACCTGCGCGCATCGCGTGCTCCTGCGGGGCCATTCCTACACCGCCATAAATTGCCGCGGCCGTAATGGGCGTGTGCACCGCCATCGAATCGAGCGCAGTGAGAATCTGCGCGGCTAGCTCTCGGGTGGGTGTCACGACGAGTGCGCGGGTCTTCCCGCGCGGTTTCCCGATCAGTTGATGGAGAATCGGCAGGAGAAACGCGGCGGTCTTCCCGCTTCCGGTCATCGCACAGGCGAGAATGTCGCGCCCCTCTAGGGCAGCGGGTATTGCCTCAGCCTGAATTGGAGTCGGTCGCTGAAAGCCCAGTTCTTTGAGACCTTTGTGGAGACTGGGGTGGAGCTTTAATGAAGAGAACGGCAGAGTGGTACCTGATAGATGAAGTGAGTGTATCGCTGTGTTGAAAGCTACCTAGGCCGGGGATCAGGACGTAGCGAAACCACGCTTTTCCTCTCTGAGGGCGCTTACAGCCGGAACAGGTAGCTGATCTTCCCGAAAAAACCATCTCGTGTTCGGCGGAGGTCCTGAAACCTGAATTCGCGCGGCTCCTCGAGCGTCGATCCGTATCCCAGATAAACGAGCGTGCCTGGCACTGGACGGTAGCTGAATAACCAGTCGGTCGAGAATTCGTTCGTGGTGCTGCCGCTGTCCAGCACTCCATTCACGAGGATCGGGTTGCCGTTGCGATCCTCGAGCGGCGAACGAGATCGCGCTGCGTATTGACCGACCAACCGCAGAAAGATTGGCGGGCTCACCTGATACTCGACCTTGAGACGTGGAATCGTCTCGGATGAGAATCGTGAGCCGTCTGTCTTGCGCGCGATCGTCAGCCGGGAAAAACTGAGTGAGCTGCGAATCGCTGTGGTTGGCCGCACGTCGAGCGCGGCATCGATACGCGAGCTGTTGCCTGGTGCAGCTTCGCGGAAAATTGGCACCTGGCTCCCGCTGATGCTGGCCGTGCCGCTGAAGTGGCGGTAGGTGGGTGTGGTCACTCGGAACGATCCGCCCCACTCATTCTTCTCCGGCGTCGGTACGATGAACGCCGCGGTATCGATCACGACGATCGACGTCCCGACAGATCGCTCAACGGTCAATCCCGAATAGAGCGATGGCTCAAAGGCGAAATAGCTGTGGGTGACCGCGCCACTCAGGTTCCATCCACCCCGAATCGTAGCGCTCGGCGTGATTGATTCGGTACTTTCGGCCAGACCATGGCCAGAACCGGTGTTATTCCAGATCCGATCCCAGCCGAAGAAGGAGCCGTAAGTCTGCACCAGCGCACCTTGGGCTCCGTAGAAGCTCAATCGGTTGAACGCTCTCGCCTCGACAATTCCTGTGCGGTTTACAAACCCGGCTGCGGCCTTAAAACCTGGATCGAGCGCTCTGAGAGTGTAGTGAAAGCCCCAGGCACGGCCGGTTCGATCCCAATCTCCCTGATACAGAGCTCCATCCCGCCGGCTGCCCACGCTATCCGTCCATGATCCGGCCGCCTGGAACTGCGCGAAGTAGAGCTTCGAGTGATAAAAACGGAAATCACCGGCAGCGACGCGCGAATGGTTCACGCCGTCTTCACGGGTCGTGAGCACTGCACCAACCGTGTTGCTGGAGCCGTAGTCGTATCGAATCCGGGAAACGCCGAACAGGGGGATGTGATTGCCTCCCCACGAGTACAGGCGGTCGTCGCCCACGACCATAGATGCGATGTTGGTCCCACCGAGTTTTCCACTGAGCTTGAGGCCGCCCATGGGTGCCACGATCCGTCGTGTATAAATCAGTTGATTGGGGGTATCGAAGAGCTCGAGTCCGTCGAGGAAGAATGGTCGCTTCTCCGGATAGAACAGCGCGAAACGCTCATTTAGAAGCACCTGGCCGACATCAGCCTCGACCTGGGAGAAATCGGGGTTGATCGTTCCGTTCAGGCTGAGGTTCTGGCGAATACCCCACCGGATGTCCCCACCAAGCTCGCTCCGCTGGCGGTAATCGCTTCCATTCCCGATATCCGGTGCGCGATCAGCCCGGGCGGTCACTGTTGGAGTGGCCTCGAGTACGAGCCCCCGTCTCATGTCGTGCAGTCCGTCCAGTGTACCTGACTGCGCGAGGAAGTTTGCGTTCGCGCGCACCGCTGGCGCCCACGTATCCTGGAAGCCCGAATGCTGCACGCGACGGAGAATATGGATTCCCCAACTCTGTACTCGACTACCCTGATAACGGAGACTCTTGAACGGTATCCGGACTTCGATCTCGTACCCACCCTCTACCAGACGCCCCTTCGACTCGAAGAAGTAATCTGGATTGAGATCCACGCTCCCCTCGAGCGGATTGATGTTTCGAAATCCTCCGCCGCTCGCTGAAGGACCTCCCGCGCCGCCCGCAAACTGGGCGCTCCGCGTTCCATCCTGCTGAACTCCGTAAGGATTGAGACCGAAGAGAAATGCGATCTGGCGCGCGTTGTCCGTATCGAGAAGGATCTGGATCTGATCTTCGCTGTCGATATTGTCGCGATTGGCGTGTGTCGCGCGTACGACGTTGCCGTGGATTTCCCGCGCGCGAACGCCGAAGTAGATCGCATCGGCCGAATACCAGACGAGAACCTCGGTCGGCTCCTCAGCAGGCCGGCCGTCCACCGGCTGGTACTGGGAGAATCCGGTGAGCCGGGCCGCTCGACTCCATACTCCCTCACTGAGATCTCCATCGATGCTCACAACGGTGTCGATGCGCGGCACATCTACATGGATGCGCTTCGCCCGTCCGTCGTAAGTGGACGCCGAGTCTGGGACGAGCGCTGCCGCGAGCAAAAAGTGCAGTAACATGGGGTTGGAACTTATCCTCTCCGACATTCCTGCACGAGCAGGGTCCAGTGCGGGATGTTCTTGGCGTGCCGCCGCGACAAAGTGGCACCCGAATTGAATGAGGATTTCCGTCTCTTCAAGCGAGTTTATTCATGAAAATATTAAATACACAACGCCTCCGTGCCCTGGCCGCATTTCTGCTGGTCGCCTCCGTTGGGCCGAGCGCGTGCGCGAGCCTGAACAAGAAGGAAGAAGGAGCTGTAATCGGCGCAGCAGCCGGCGGCGCTGTGGGTGGAGTGATTGGGAACCAGACGGGCTCAACCGCGAGGGGCGCCATTATCGGCGCTGTGGTCGGTGGTACCGCCGGTGCCATCATTGGCCACCAGATGGACCAGCAGGCGAAAGAGCTGAGTCAGAACATCAAGGGCGCGACCGTCGAGCGCGTTGGCGAGGGAATCGAGGTGACCTTCGCTTCAGGGCTCCTCTTCGCGTTCGACTCGGATTCTATCCAGGCGGCAGCAGGTGCCAACCTGCGCGAGCTGGCCGCGAGTCTCAACAGGTACCCCGACTCGCAGCTACTCATCGTCGGGCACACCGACAACGTGGGCGACGATTCCTACAATCAGCGTCTTTCGGAGCGCCGCGCGAATTCGGCGGCCACTTACCTTGCAACGCAGGGTGTCACCAGGACGCGTCTCGCTGCATCCGGCAAGGGAGAATCAGAGCCAGTGACGACCAACGACACTGATGCTGGACGACAGCAGAATCGCCGCGTGGAAGTCGCGATATACGCGAGCCAGGCGTACCGCGATCGTCTTCTGAGAAGTAACTCGAGCGACTGACGTTGTTCCGTCATTGCCTGTTCGTGCCCCATCCGGCTCTGGCCGGATGGGCCTTCGGTTATTACGCTGGCTTCCGCCCTGCGAAGACGAGTACTCCGCCAATTACGATGGCTCCGATTCCGATAATCGGCGTCACCATGCCGCGCTCCTGCGAGGTAACCTTAAGAGGGCCCACTTCAACTTCGTTGCGGCTCTTCGTGTAGGGGATCCCGCGCATCGCGACTACGACGATGCCCGCGATGATGAGAATTACGCCGATCCAGGCGAGTGGCCGCATGCTGCCTCCGTAAATTGTGGTTACGTATGCTGTCGTGAGCAGCGTTCCGGTGCAAGGCGCAGCGGCTACCGGTGCACCAGCTTCCTGTAAGCAATCCGGTGTGGCCTGTCTGCGTCGGCGCCCTTCCGCTTCCTGAAATCTTCCGCGTAATCGCGGTACGACCCCTCGAACCAGACAGTCTCCGAATTCCCCTCGAATGCGAGGATGTGGGTCGCGATCCGGTCCAGAAACCACCGGTCATGCGAGATCACGACCGCACAACCTGGGAAGTCGACCAGCGCTTCCTCGAGCGCTCGCAGTGTATCGACATCCAGATCGTTCGTCGGCTCGTCGAGCAGGAGCAGATTCCCACCCGATTTCAGCAGCTTGGAGAGGTGCAACCGGTTCCTCTCGCCGCCTGACAGGTCCTTCACCTTCTTCTGCTGATCTGCACCCTTGAAGTTGAACTGCGCCAGATACGCCCGCGCTTGCATCTCGCGCTTTCCGACTTGGATGACATCGTTCCCCTCGCTCACTTCCTTGTAGACGGTGTTCGCTTCGTTCAGCTCGCGCGTCTGATCGAGATACGCGAGTTGAACGGTGTCGCCAATGATGAGTTCGCCACCATCAGCTTTCTCCTTTCCCGCGATCATCCTGAACAGCGTCGTCTTGCCCGCGCCGTTCGCCCCGATGATTCCCACGATCCCCCCACGCGGCAGCGAAAACGTGAGATCATCGAACAGCACCTTGTCCCCATAGGCCTTCTTCAATCCCCTGGCGATCACGACATCGTTGCCAAGTCGTGCCGGCGGCGGAATCACGATCTCGTTCTGCATGACCTTCTCGCCTTCGGCTGCTGTGGCGAGCTCCTCGTACTTCTGGATGCGCGCCTTGCTCTTGGTCTGCCGGGCGCGGGGTGACATACGCACCCATTCCAGCTCGCGCTCCAGCGTCCGTTGGCGCGCGGAAGCCTGCTTTTCCTCCGTGGCGAGCCGCGTACGCTTCTGATCGAGCCAGGAGCTGTAGTTCCCCTCGTACGGGATTCCCGCTCCGCGATCCAGCTCGAGGATCCAGCCCGCGACATTGTCCAGGAAATACCGGTCGTGCGTCACGGCCACCACCGTTCCCGGAAACTCAGCCAGATATCTCTCGAGCCAGGCAACCGATTCGGCGTCTAAGTGATTGGTCGGCTCGTCCAGCAGCAGCATGTCCGGCTCCTCGAGCAATGTCCGGCAAAGCGCAACTCGGCGCTTCTCTCCGCCCGACAGCGTGCTGACATCGGCTTCGGCCGGCGGAAGCCGCAACGCATCCATCGCGATCTCGATCTTCCGGTCCAGATCCCAGGCGTTGGCGGCGTCAATCTTTTCCTGCACTTTCGCTTGCGCATCGAGCAGCTTCGTCATCTCGTCGTCCGACATCGGCTCCGCGAACTTGTTCGATATCTCTTCGAATTTCGTGAGCAAATCACGCGTAGGCTTTACCGCGACGTCGACGTTGTCCTTCACGTTCTTGGAAGGATCGAGCTGGGGTTCCTGCGACAAGTATCCGATGCGAGTGCCCTCGTGCGGCCAGGCTTCGCCCTGAAAGTCATGGTCGACACCCGCCATGATGCGAAGGAGCGACGACTTGCCCGCGCCGTTCGCGCCGAGGACACCGATCTTGGCGCCCGGATAGAAAGACAACCAGATCCCACGCAGGATCTCCCGCGACGGCGGGACGACCTTGCGCAGGTCTTTCATTACATAGATGAATTGTGGAGGCATCGGTACAATTTATCGCACCGGGTAACGGGAGCCGACTTCAGACCCGCTCACTAGAC
>JALYKQ010000196.1 GCA_030774675.1 Gemmatimonadota bacterium
ACCGTCAATTGCCATGATCGAAACTTCGACGCCTTTTTCAAAAACGACTCTCACACCCTTGCGACGTTCGGAAGTGGCCACGCTCTGCACTCAAGATGAATTGTTCTCGCAAGTTAATGATCAGCGCTTAAGGCTTGTTTAAGCCGCCGATCGCGGCGGACACGAAAAACCCGTAGTTCTACGGTCTCGCTCCATCGAACCGATAAACCCAAGCTGTTTCGCGAGTGGAACGCCCATTCCGGAAAACGTTCTCCTTTTGAGTGCGGGAATCGTTTAGGTGTTCACGAGGTTGTTCGAAGAAACGATCGAAATGATTTCGGTCCAACTGTACGTGAGCTGATGACGCTTTCAGATAACCAGGTAGGTGATCGCCTTCATGCGGCACTGGAGGCTGTCGCTGTTGCAGTGAAGTGGACCCCGGAGCTGGGACCAGGGATCGCCGAAGTTAAGGTGTAATCGCGCCTGCCTTTGTCCTTCAAATCAAGCAGCTTCCTGCTGCTGCTTTTGCGTCTGCTGTGGGTATGTGGGCAACGCGTTTGCGTTGTCCAAGCGAAGCGGCATATCCACAGTCTTTGCCGCCTCGATCCTGTCTATGCCGGCACGCCATGCCGCCATGGGAAACTGGTTGTTCATCGCCTGATGCGGGCGGCGATGATTGTAAAAATTCATCCATGATCCGATGCCGCCTCGCGCCTCGCGCCCGTCAGCATAGGCTTTCAGATGCACTTCCTCGTATTTGATCGAGCGCCACAGTCGCTCGATGAAAATGTTGTCCATGAAACGACCGCGGCCGTCCATCGAAATCGCGATGCCTGCAGCCTCGAGCCTGCCGGTGAAGGCGGCGCTGGTGAACTGCGCGCCCTGATCGGTGTTAAATATTTTCGGCGTGCCTTGCCGCGCCAGCGCTTCGTCGAGCGCCGCGATGCAAAAGCCCGCATCCATCGTGTTCGACAAGCGCCAGGCCAGAACCGCCCGGCTGGCCCAATCGATGATCGCCACCAGATACAGAAAGCCAAGCGCCATCGGAATATAGGTGATGTCGCTGGCCCAGACATGATTGGGCTCGGTGATGCTCACGCCGCGCAGCAGATAGGGATAGATCCTGTGGCCGGGCGCGGCTTTGCTGGTGCCGGGGCGCGGAACCAGCGCCTCGATCCCCATCACGCGCATCAGCCTTTGCACGCGCTTGCGGTTGACGCCGTGGCCTGCCTGGTTGAGTTCGAACACCATTCGCCGCGAGCCGTAAAACGGCCACTTCAGATGCAATTCGTCGATCCGCCGCATCAAGGCCAGATCGTCGGCACCGGTGACCCGCCCGGGGCGATAGACGCCCGAACGCGCTAGATTCAGCAGCGCACATTGCCGGCGAACGGACAAATTCTCGGCAGGCCGCTCGACCATCGCCCTGCGCTCGGGAATACTCATCGCCCGGGCCTCCTGGCCAAGAAATCCCTTTCAACCGTCAACTGGCCAATCTTGGTATAAAGCTTCGCCGTCTCGCGCTCGTGCTCCTCCTCGCCATCCACCAAAGCGCTCGCGCCGCGCGCGAAAAGGCTCGCCACGTTGTCCATAACCTGCTTCTTCCAGCCATAGATCTGGTTCGGGTGAACGCCGTGCCGCTTCGCCAGCTCCGGCACCGTCGCGACCTCGCGCAGCGCCTCCAGGGCAATCCTGGCCTTGAATGCGGCATCAAACTTCTTGCGTGATTTGGTCATATCCGTACTCCATCGGTTGAGACAGAGCAGGACGCTTCACACCTTAACGTTTGGTCCTATTTCCGGGGTCCACTTCAGCGGATTGCCGCAAGCTCCTGAGAAGTGATGAATGACCGGACATTAAACGGGTTGATCGCAGCATACGCGACTTCGCACATGGCAACGAACTGGCGCGATTCTGGTCACAAAGATCCCACTCAAGATCCCACTTGCACGTTTGGTCACAGATGATCCCGCTAGAAATGATCAAGCGTGATCTCATCCACAAAATCGAGGTGGCTAAGCC
>JALYKQ010000197.1 GCA_030774675.1 Gemmatimonadota bacterium
CTACATTCGCACGACTCTGCGACCGTGAAGCCCGCGCGGCGCGGCGTGCTGCGAGAACTTCGTCCATGCCTGGCATTTATTTTTTCTCCTCGTTGCTGAGCTGTTTGATTAGCTCTGGTAAAGTGTACCCCAACAGCGCGGCGTCACCAACGAAACGTCGGATAAGCTCGCGCAGCTCCCGTTCACGGTGCGCTCGTGTCACCTGTGGCGACGGAGATTCCCGAACGAAAGTGCCGACCCCGCGTCGAGTCTCCAGAATTCCATCGCGCTCGAGCTGGGCGTAGACGCGCGCCACCGTGTTGGCGTTCACCGCCAAGTCCACGGCGAGCTGGCGCACTGTCGGCAGTTGCGCTCCCGCTTCGAGCTCCCCGGTTGCGATCGCGGCTCGGATGGATCTGTCCAGCTGGGCGTAGATCGGGGTGGGGCTGGTTGAATCGACGATAAAGGTAGGCATTGTCTGCTTGTACTATCACACTGGTACAATACGAGGGCAAGGGGGGCGCGGTTTCAGCCCGGCCCCGTCAAGCTCCTCGAGGGCCTAAGTCACTGCAACTGAAGAAGATGCAGCTACCGACTGTGCGTGTACATAAGATCAACGATCTCATCGTACATGGAGTCCGCCCGCTCTCCGCCATTCCGGATCGCCCCCGTCGCGCAATGCTTCAGGTGGTTCCTCATCAGCTCGCGCCCAACGCCGCGAAGCGCCTCGTGGACCGACGAGATCTGGGTGAGAATGTCGGCGCAGTAGCGGTCCTCCTCGACCATCTTCTGGAGGCCGCGAAGCTGTCCCTCGATGCGGCGCAGGCGCTTCAGGTTCCGCGACTTGACGTCGGGATCTACGGCGACCGCCTTCCGCGACGCCGCTGACGCATCCCGAACGGCGCACCCGCACTCGGCTCCCTCGATCGTCGCGATGGGCGTGGAGCGTTTCGCAGTCGTCGTCATCTCATCTCCCTTTGTTCAGGCCAGGCGGGCTTGCCGCAGTCGTAAGCTGTTCATCACCACGCTCACCGAGCTCAGCGCCATTGCGGCGCTGGCTATGATCGGACTCAGCGTCAGTCCCGTCACCGGGTAGAGCACACCGGCTGCGATCGGAATCCCCACCACGTTGTAGACGAATGCCCAGAACAGATTCTGCTTCATCGTCACCATCGTTTGCCGCGACAGCGAGATCGCCCTTGGGACTCCCCGCAGATCGCTCCTCATCAAAGCGATGTCGCTCGCCTCGATCGCGATGTCCGTTCCCTTGGGCATCGAAATCCCCACATCCGATTGAGCGAGCGCCGGCGCATCGTTGATCCCATCGCCGACCATGGCCACCACTCGATTCATCGCCTGCAGCCTGCGAATCTCCTGCACCTTGTCTTCGGGCAGCACTTCGGCGACAACGCGGCCGATCCCGGCGTCTCTCGCCACCGCTTCCGCTGTCGACGTCCTGTCCCCAGTCAACAGCACGACGTCGACGCCCAGCGCCTTGAGTTGTTTTACGGCTTCGCGAGAGGACGGCCTGATCGAGTCAGACACCACGATGAGTCCAACCACCTGAGCATCGATGGCGACGTAAAGCCCACTGCCGCCTCCTGTCAGATGCGTCGCGACCGATTGTTCGGCCCTATCGACGTCGAATTTCAGATCGCGCATCAGTTGAACGTTGCCGACGGCGACCTCATGCTCTCGCATCGTCCCAGTGACCCCGCTGCCCGTGCGCGAGCGAAAGTTGGCGATGGATTCGAACGAAAGGTGGCTTTCGAGCGCAGCCCGTACGACCGCCGCGCCGACCGGATGCTCCGAGTGTCTTTCGAGCGACGCGGCGGCGCGCAGAATCTCGCGCTCGTCGGCCGATCCGAGTGCGATCACCCGCTTCACGGTCGGGGTTCCTTCAGTGACGGTACCGGTCTTGTCGAGCACGACGGTGTCGACATCCCCGGCGCGCTGGAGAATCTCTCCCCCTTTGATCAGCAGTCCGAGCTCCGCACCCCGTCCCGTCGCTACCATCACTGCGGTAGGAACAGCGAGCCCCATCGCGCACGGACATGCAATGATCAGCACCGATACGGCCGCCGCGATGGCCCGCGGGAGCGCGGCAGTGTCCGCGAGAACGTACCACGCGAGGAACGTCGCGATTGCTATTGCCACAACCACGGGAACGAACACCGCGCTCACTCTGTCCGCGAGACGCTGTATCGGTGCCCGTGAGCTCTGTGCTTCGCGCATGAGCGTGACGATTCGCGCGAGGACACTATCTGCGCCGACACTGGTGGCGCGGTACCTCACGGACCCAGTCGTGTTGAGGGTTCCACCAACTACTGAATCGCCGCCAGTCTTGGTCACGGGGAGCGGCTCACCCGTGAGCATGGACTCGTCGATATCCGTCGTACCGTCGATCACGATTCCGTCAACCGGAATCCGCTCTCCGGGTCGAACGACGACGGTTTCACCCGACCTGACGTGCGCCAGGGGCTTCTCGATCCAGGTGCTGCCCTGTTCTACCCGAGCCCTCGGCGGCAAAAGGGTAACGAGTTTCCTCAAGGCGGCTGACGTTTTCCGCCGCGCCCGCGCTTCGATTGCGCGGCCGGCGAGCACCAGTCCGATGATCAACATGACCGCTTCGTAATAGACGTCGGGCGCCATCCCGTTTCGCGCAAAGAGGCTCGGCGCGATAGTCGCGACCGTTGAATAGATGAACGCGGAGCCAGTTCCGAGCGCAATGAGCGTGTTCATGTCGGCCGAGCGGTGGCGAATGGCCTTCCACGCGCGGCGATAGATATCGCGCGCGGCCCACCCGAGAATTCCGGTCGTGAGCGCCAGCAGCGCGTAGTTGAGGCTCGGATTCCCCATCAAAGCCATGGAGAGCAGCATTGCTAGCGCTCCAGCGACGACACTGACCGTCGCCTTAATAACGAGTGTGCGGGCCTCCCGCGCCTCGGCGTCGTCCTGCGCCGAATCCGCGCCAAGGGGACTCTCAGCCGCGACGGGCAGCGCGGCATCGTAGCCCGTCGCGCGGACTGCCTCGATCAACCGCTGCGGTCCAACGGTCGCAGAGTCGTAGCGGACGGCCGCGCTGTTGGTGAGAAGATTGACGGAGGCGTCGATCACCCCGGGCTCGGCGGAGAGCGCGCGCTGGACCCGCGCCTGACACGCCGCGCACGTCATTCCCGTCACCGGGAACGCGATGGAGGCCTCCTTTTCAGGTACGATTCCAGAAGTCACCGCGGTCGGCATACGACTAAAGCAATATACCCCCCTCCCCTATGTCAAGGTTGACCTTTGACGGCAAGGGTCGCGTACCCGGATCCAGGTTGTGGGGGAGCACAACTTGCGTCAGGAGACCCGGATGCAGGTGTGTTTCTTCAGGAAGGTTGAATGACTGTCTCCCCGGAATTTATTGCCGCTGACGCCGATCTCCCGTTCGAGAACTGTACCCTCGCTACCGCGCTGGCGGACAGAATGCGCTCCAGCAGCGATGAGCTGACCCGCCGCTGGCTTGACCGAATCAGCGCCAGGGTCAGGATCGATCCCAACCGCATCTTCCCGACAGACGCGCTGCTCGACCACGTCCCGCTTCTCATCCTCGGCATCGCCGACTACATCGAGAACCCGGGGAAAGTAATTCTATCCGAGGTGCCGGTCGTCGCCAAAGCGATGGAGCTGGGCGAGCTCCGGTTCTCACAGGGATTCGACGAGTACGAATTGCTCAAGGAGTACGAGATTTTCGGGGGCATTCTTTTCTCGTTTCTCTCCCGCGTCGTCGACGAGATCGATGAGCCGTGCAGCCGGGGGGAGCTACTGGCGTGCGCCCACCGCCTCTTTCTGGCCGTCGCCCTCATTCAGCAAGCGACCTTGACCCACTATTTGAGCCTGGTCAAGGACCGGCTGAACGAGCGCGAGCAGCGACTTCGCGGCTTCAATCGCGCTCTCAGTCATGAGCTGAGAAACTTGATCGGCACGATTTCCGGGGCAGCGGAGATTCTGGAACTCGGCACCTTCTCGCCGGAACAGCAGCGAACCATGACGTCGATGATCGTTCGTAACAGCGCCAACATGAAGGTGACACTGGAGAATCTCGTCGAGCTTTCGCGGGTGGACGAGGATGCGCGCCAGTCGCGGCACATCGCTCTCCCCCAGGCCGCAGCAGAAGTGGCGCGACAGCTGAGAGAGTCGGCGAGGGCTCACGGCGTGGAGATAAGACTTCCGGCCGACTTACCTTCGATCGACGTCAGCGCCGCCGCATTCGAGCTCTGTCTGTCGAACCTCGTGGCGAACGCGATCAAATACTCCGACCAGTCCAAGGACAAGCGGTGGGTCGAGGTTCGCGCTTATGTCACCGCCCCTGATGAAGGTGGGACACCAGAGACGGTGGTGGAGGTGCGCGACAACGGGCTCGGTGTTCCCGAAGCCAAGCGCGCTGAGCTCTTCAACCGGTTTTTCCGAGCGCACGAGGACAGTAACCTCGAGATCGAGGGCACGGGTCTCGGACTGAGCATCGTGCGTGAAACCGCTACATCGCTGGGAGGAAGAGCTTGGGCGGATTATCACGTAGATGGTACGGCGTTCTTTTTCACCATGCCGCACCGCCGCTCTGAGGATGACGCGAGGGCTCCATCGCCCGAGCTTGCAGTGACGGCAGCTACTGTATCACCCGATCGAAGCGCAGAGGGTTAGGCACGTTGAAGCTGAAGTGCCACCATTCCTGATCGTAGTTCAGGAAGCCTTCGCGCTCCATCGCGGCTTTCAGGGTTTGTCTGTTCGCCGCTGCCTCCCCCGATGCATTTGCCGTGTGAGCCGCCGCTGAGAACGTGTCGAATGGCGTTCCCATCTCGAGCTCGCGCCCTGTCGCCAGCTCGATCAAGGTGAGATCGATGGCGAGGCCGAGGTTGTGCCGCGAGCGGCTCGCGATGTAGCCGTCCCTGAGCAGGTCGCCCCTGTTTACGCGCTCCGTCCAGTCGACCATCGCCAGCGTCGCGCGGACTGGACGATACGCATCGAAGATCTTGATGCCGAGTCCCTGCGCCCGCAGATCGCGCTGCACGGCCGCGAGTGCGGCCGCCGCCTCACGTCTCAGATACGCCCGATTGGCGAGATACCCCGGGAGGAGTGCGCCAGTAAAGTTGTTCGGCGTCCCGTACCGCATGTCCACCACGATGGTGGAATCGAGAGATCGTACTTCCGCGAGAAGTGTGTCGGCCACCGCATTAGGGGCAATGGCGGTTTCCTCGGTGTTGACGGAAGGCGATGCAGGTCGCGCGGCCGGTGGCGATACCGGGAGACAGCCGCACAGAGCGAGTAACGCGATGGCTGAGCGGCGGCAGGCATTGGGCATCCGTCAAGATATGATCACCGTGCACTCAAGTCAGCCCCGCAAGAAACCAGGTGCGGACAAACGCCGTAATCCATGATGCAGAGCGGATCCAACCTTTATCTTGGGTCGGCTGTCAAATGCGTATCGCCGGCTTCCCACCACCCCGCTGTCCGTGAATCCGCTGAACCGCCTCGCCATAGTGCTGATTGTCGTCTATGCCCAGCCGCTGTCGGGGCAGGGTGATTCCGCGAGAAGCCACGCCGGGACCAGCCGCGCAACGCCCGTTGTCTCGGCGACGTCACTAACGGGCTCCATCCAGCTCGATGGCAAGCTCGACGAACCAGCCTGGGCAAGCGCATCGCCCGTAACGTCGTTCACCCAGATCGATCCGGTCGAAGGCGCACCGGCTTCGGAAAAGACCGAGGTCAGGGTGCTGGTAGGTCCGGACGCTCTCTACATAGGCGCCAGGCTGTACGAGTCCAATCCCGCGAACATTCGTCCGCGTCTCTCTCGACGCGACGAGCCAGTTGACGGCGACGTTTTCGCGGTCACGCTCGATTCGAGGCACGACCATCTCACCGGCTACTATTTTCGCGTTACTGCCGGTGGTGCGATGCGAGACGCCGTAGCCGGAGGGCCGAATGGGCTCGATCTCTCCTGGGACGCGGTGTGGGACGCAGCAGTATTCACCGACGCGTCGGGATGGTCGACGGAAATTCGAATTCCCTTCTCCCAGTTGCCATACAACCGCGGAGATCGGGTGTGGGGAATCCAGTTCGAGCGATACAGGTGGAACAAGCAGGAACAGGATTTTTTTGCATTCACTCCAAAAAAAGAAGTTGGCGGCGTGGCGAGATATGGACATCTCGTCGGACTCGGCGAGCTGCCGGCTCCGAGCCGCGTGGAGCTGACTCCGTACGTGAGCACCCGTGCGGAGTACCTCGAGATTCCGGCCGGAAATCCCTTTCGTGATGGGAAGGATTACTTCGCCTCTACCGGCGTGGACCTCAAGTATCGGCTGACGAGCAGCATGACGGTTAGCGCCACGGTGAATCCGGATTTCGGGCAGGTCGAAGTGGACCCGGCCGTCGTCAATCTCACCGCGTTCGAGACATTCTTCCCCGAAAAGCGGCCGTTCTTCGTCGAGGGTCGAGAGCTCTTTCGCTTCGGCGACCTCCGCACCTTCAACAGTTACGGGT
The DNA here is from genome assembly GCA_030774675.1 of Gemmatimonadota bacterium. Taxonomy (GTDB): domain Bacteria; phylum Gemmatimonadota; class Gemmatimonadetes; order Gemmatimonadales; family Gemmatimonadaceae; genus UBA4720. The sequence goes on from JALYKQ010000197.1 coordinate 6,499, forward strand.
CGCCGACCTTCTTTTTTTCACGGCGAATCGGACGCCAGCCGCATCGACAGATCGGCGGGCCCGATGTCGTGTTCGTTGACGCGCCCCAGCAAACCACGATCGCGACTGCGGCCAAGCTCACTGGAAAGACCCGAGGCGGCTGGTCCACTGGCATTCTCGACGCCGTGACGACAAGCGAGACGGCAAACTTCACCGACCCGTCGCGGGCGCGCTTGCGCGGGGAAGTCGAGCCGCTGTCCAACTATTTCGTGGGGCGGCTCCGCCGCGAGATGCGCCAGGGAAATACCGTGGTAGGGAGCCTTCTGACTGCGGTCAACCGTGATCTTCATGACCCGGCACTGCGCAATCTTCTCCGCTCGAGTGCGTACGTGGGAGGGCTGGATCTCAATCATTCGTGGAAGAATCGAGACTGGGCGTTCGACGCGTCGCTCGCCGGAAGCCAAGTACGGGGCCTCTCGAACGTAATCGCCGCAACCCAGCAATCGAGCGCGCGTTACTTCCAGCGCCCGGACGCCAGGAGCTTTCACTTCGATCCGAACCGGACGAGCCTGTCGGGCTACGCCGGTCAGGCAGCGCTCATAAAAAGTGGTGGTCTTCACTGGGGAGGAAACCTCGCCTACCAGTTCGCCACTCCGGGACTGGAGGTCAACGATCTCGGGTTCCAGTCACAAGCCGACCGACGCGCAGTATCCACGGATCTTTACTATCAGGAGAACAAGCCAGGGCGGTTCCTGCGAAGCTGGATCGTCACTGGATTCACCAATCAGGCGTGGAACTACGACGGTGACATCGTTTTCAACAACTACGCCAGCTTCGCGCAGGGAACGTTCAACAATTTTGCCGGCCTGTTCATGCGCGCCGACTACAGCGGAGAAGGCTTTGACGATCGGCTGACCCGAGGAGGCCCCGTCGCCCGCCAGCCGCGATCGATCGTCACAGACATCAATTACTTCACCGACCGGCGGAAAGTCTATTCAGGGTCCATTGAGTGGTACAGGAGTGCCGACGTGAAGGGTCAGCTGGCGCAAAGCTACAGTCTCCAGCTGGCGGTGCAGCCCAAGCCCGGCGTGAGATTCAGCTTAGAGCCGAACTTGCAGAAGGCGCACTCGGTTGCCCAGTACGTAACCACCGCCAGCGATCCGCTCGCGAAGCGCACCTACGACAATCGTTATGTGTTTGCAACAATCGACCAGACGACGCTCGCGCTGGTTACTCGCGCCGACTGGACATTTACTCCGAAGGCATCCCTCCAGATATACCTGCAACCGCTGATCTCGGCCGGAGACTATACGAGTTTCAAGGAGCTCCGGGCGCCGCGGAGCTTCGATTTCGACATCTACGGTCGAGATGTGGGTACAATCAGCAAGACGGGGGGTGTCTACACCATTGACCCCGATGGAAATGCAGCGACTGCCAACTCGATTCAGGTACCCGACCCGAATTTCAATTTCCGGTCGCTGCGCGGAAACGCGGTCATGCGCTGGGAGTATCGTCCCGGCTCGGCACTCTTTTTCGTTTGGCAGCAGCAGCGCGTCGGCAGCGAAGCCTTCGGTGACTTCGACTTTAGCAGAGATTTTCACGGACTTGTCCGACAGCATCCCGACAACGTTTTCACGATCAAAGCCACCTACTACCTCGCCTATTAGCGCCTCGCGGGGATTCCGCATTCTGCGCCGGCGGCAGCATATTGGCGGATGCCAAGCTCCGACGCGATAAGCCCCTTTTTTCTCGCGCCCGCCGCGCCGCGCGGCCATCGCGCCGCCGTCCTCGCCAGCTTCCTCGGCTGGACGCTCGATGCATTCGACTTCTTCCTCGTCGTGTTCTCGCTCACCGCGATCGCGAAGGAGTTCCACAAGACCGATGCGCAGATCGCCCTCACCATCACGGTCACGCTCGCGTTCAGGCCAATCGGCGCATTCATCTTCGGCTTGATGGCGGATCGGTACGGCCGGAAGCTGCCGCTGATGATCGATCTGGTGTTCTTCTCGATCGTCGAGGTATTGTCCGGGCTCGCCCCGAACTACGCCACCTTCTTCATTCTGCGCGCGCTCTTCGGGATCGGGATGGGCGGCGAGTGGGGCGTTGGAGCATCGCTGGCCATGGAGAAAGCCCCCAAATCGCGGCGCGGGGTGCTCTCGGGATTCCTGCAGGAAGGTTACGCGACCGGGTATCTCCTCGCCGCTGTCTGCTATTTCTTCGTGTTCCCGCGCTGGGGTTGGCGGCCGATGTTCTTCATCGGCGGGTTGCCCGCACTTCTCGCTCTGTTCGTTCGCTTCCGGGTCGAGGAATCCGAGGTCTGGCAGCGCACCAGGCACAAGGACTGGAGCAGTCTCGGACGCGGCATTGCCTCTCACTGGAAGCTGTTTCTCTATCTGACGCTGCTCATGGCCGGCATGAACTTCGTGTCCCACGGAACGCAGGACATGTATCCGACTTTCCTGCAACGCGACTGGGGATTTTCACCGCAGAAGCGGGCCGCGCTAACGGCTTTCTCGATGGTCGGCGCCATCATTGGCGGCCTGACCTTCGGTTATCTCTCGGACAGGATCGGGCGGCGGCGCTCGATCGTGCTCGCGCTCGGGCTCGCGATTCTTATAATTCCGATTTGGGCATTCTCGCCGGCTCTCACCGGCCTCGTCATCGGCGCCTTCGCGATGCAGTTCATGGTTCAGGGAGCGTGGGGGGTCATTCCGGCGCATATTACCGAGCTGTCGCCTGATTCGGTGCGCGGCTTCCTGCCCGGCTTTGCCTACCAGTGCGGCGTGCTGATCGCCAGCTCCGTTGCCTACCTCGAAGCACTCTTCGCCGCACGTACGAGCTACGCGCAATCGATGGCTATCGTCGCGGTGACGGTGTTTTCATCTGCTGCTATCATCGCGTGGACAGGGCGAGAGAACCACGCCGTGGAATTCGGTGGCAGCACCAGCGATCGGGCTGCCTGAGAACGCTCAGGCGGCTTCGATCTCTTTCGCCTTGGCGACGAGACCGTCCAGCAAGGCGCGGACGTGCTCGGCACCTGTGCGTGGATTCATCATCGTCACCCGCAGCACCGGCCGGCCGTCGAGAACGGTGGCCGTGATCCAGCCGCTCCCTCCCTTGTTGTAGCGTGGTCGAAGCTCACGATTGAGCGCGTCACTCCCGCGATAGCGGAAGCAAAGAATGTTCGACTCCGGCTCGTGCAGATTCTCGAACTCCGTGCGCTCTTCGATCGCGTCGTGCAGCAGCCGTGCTGTGCCGGAGAGATGGTCGTACAGCCTCCCCAAGCCGCGCGAGCCGAAGCGATGGATCGCGAACCAGAGCTTGAGCACATCGGCGCGGCGCGAGCACTGAAAGCTCCGAATTCCCTGATCGAGAATTCGCGTTGACTTGCCGGCGTGGAAGAGATACGGAGCTTGCTGGGCGAACGCTCCCTCGAGGTCACGCTCGTCGCGCGTCAGCACCATCCCGGCTGCGAGGGGAAGCAGCATCATCTTGTGTGGATCCCAGGCCAGCGATCGCGAGTGGCTCAAACCCCTCAAGGCACGCGGCGGACGGGCGGATAGCAGTGCGCTCGCGCCGTGCGCCCCATCGACGTGAAGCCAGATGCTGCGCTCGGTGCAGAGCGCCCCAATGCTCTCGAGATCATCGAACGAGCCGGTGGCCGTTGTTCCCGCCGTAGCGACAACCGCCATCACGCGCTTGCCCTCCTGGCGCAGGCGATCGAGCGTCGACACGAGAAGATCGACGTCGACCTTGTAATCCCGCGACGCTATCGGGATTCCCCTGCGGCGGCCAATCCCGAGCTGGGCGATCGCCCGCGTCACTGCATAGTGAGCGTGCTCGCCGTACACGACAAACGGCGGATCAGCGCCGACGCCATCCTCCCAGGCGCCCGGCACCGCCAGGTTTCTCGCCGCCAGCAGGGCGGTAAAATTCGCTTCGGTGCCGCCCGACGTGAGCGTTCCGCCCGCACCTTGGCCATAGCCCGCCAGTTTCGACAGCCACCGCACGACCTGGTGTTCGATCACCGTTGCCGTCGGCGACATCTCCCACACGGCCAACGACTGATTGAGCGCTCCGATAACGCTTTCCATCCAGACGCCGACGGCGAGTGGCGCGGACGTCTGATGGCCCATGTACATCGGATGGTAGTACTTGTTGGCGTCAGCCAGCACCTCGCGCTGGAGTCTTTCAATGATCTCCGACACCGGACGCCCCTCGCTCGGAAACTCTTCGTCGAACCGACGGGCCAGTTCGTCCACCGTGCGCGGCGTAGAGACCTGCCCGTAACCGCTGCGCGTAGACTCGAAATAGTGAGCCGTCACTCCCGCAAAGATTTCTCCGACCTCGAGCGAGGTGTCTGCCTCGAGCTCGGCGAGGATGTCATCGATCATGACCGCAAATCTAGTTTAGTCGGGGCAGCGGTTAGCCGTCGAGTAGCCCGTTCTGGCGAACGAAATCGGCTAGCTCACCCCGAGAGCCGACACTCAACTTGAGAAAGATGTTGGAGAGATGCGTACTGACGGTGCGCGCCGAGATCTGGAGTGCCCCACCGATTTCCTTGTTGGACTTCCGCGTGGCGACCATCCGCGCGATTTCCATCTCCCGTCCCGTCAGTCCAGCTGCGCCACTTGTTACGGACTTCGGCGGGGGCCTCAGTCCCAGCTCTCGCATTTCTTCCCGCGTCCCCTCGAGCTCGATGGTCGCTCCGAGACGCGCGAACACGTCGTGCGCTTTGCGAAGCTCACGCATCGCTGCGTCCCGGTCCCCCACCTCGATGAACGCGCCGGCAAGCCTTCGCCTGATCTTGGCGGCCTGTGGAGGAAACGGAAGCGCCTCGAGCTGCTCGACCGACGATTGAAGCAGCTCGATGGCGCGGGCCGGATCGCCATCGCGAAACCGTGCGAGCAGACCATCGCACGCGTCCGCGTAGGCCAGCCCCAGCCGATGGTGAAACCGGCCCGCATCGCGCCTCATCCGCGCCAGATGGGTTGCCGCTCGATCGAAGTCGCGAGCGAAGAGTGCCGCCTCGCCGACAGTCGGCAGCAGCCACTGCAGCGCCCACACGATGTATCCGGTCCGGTCCGCTATCGCGAGACCCGCTTCAGCGATGCGCACAGCCTCTTTGGGGTGTCCCTTGGCGAGATAGTATGAGGCGAGACCAAGATGGGCGGGAACGATCGAAGGTACATCGAGGGCCCGCTCGCCAGCGCCCTCCAATGATCCCGCCTTTTCAGCACCGGCAAGCTTCCACGCTTCATCGAAGTATTCCTTCGCCTTGTGGTCGGCGCCGCGCCAGAGATAGATGAGACCGGACCATACATAAAGGCGGGGGAGAAGGACGCGCTGATTCAGGCTCTTGGCGAGGCTGATTGTACGTTCCGCCGTTTCGATCGCAGCGTCCCACTCACCCACGCTCGAGGAGTATTGGACGAACAGCTCTCCGGACCAGAGCGGCAGAAGCGGTGAATGCATTTGCTCCGCGAGTCGATCGCTCGCCGCGAGATGTTTCAGGAAGCCTGGGGCGTCTCCGCAAATTCCTTCGAGCAGTGCCATCCCCCAATGCGCGGTCCACTCCAGCATGCGCTGGCCAGCGGCCTCAGCGTGTGCGAGGGCCTGCAGCCCGTGCTCGCGCGCGAGATCGAGTGGGCCCGCCCACGCGTAGAGAAGCAGAAGCGCTCTGTGCGCACGTGAAAGAAGAGCATCGTTCCGGATGCCACCTTCCTTCGCCGAGGCCAGTGCGGCCTCAACCTCGACCTGGGCTTCCTTCAGGCGGCCCAGATCCTGGAGCGCGATTCCCTTGGCCAGACGGAGCCTGACCGTAGTCGACCGGTCGCTGGATGCAGAGGCCGACAGGAGCCCGGCCTCATAGTGCGCCAGGGCGTCCGCGTATCTGCCGCTCCAGTAGCAGGCGAGCCCCATCCGGTGATCGATGTCTGGAAGCGCCCCCTTCTCCCCTCGCGCCGCGGCCTCTTCACGCGCTCGGGCCCATAACTCCATCGCCGCGTCATACTCCCCCAGACGCTGCCGCATGCGCGCTAGCGTCGTGAGAATCTCATCGCGCGGCGCGTCGCTGATCATGGGATCCTTGTCAAGCTGCTCCAGCGCCGCCGCCAGATAGTTCGCCGCCTCGCGGTTCGCGTATTTATCGATAGCCCCGCGTCCAGCCGCGTACAGGTACTTCACGGCCTTTCGCGCCAGGGACTGCGAATGGGCACGGGCGAAATGCAGCGCCAGCTCGTCGGCGTGGCTGAGGGCGGTATCGCCATATAGGCTTTCCAGCGCTTCGGCGATGGTCGCATGGAGAAGTCGCGCGCGTGCCTGTCCGAGCTGGGTGTAGATCACCTGCTGGAGCAGTGGATGCGTGAAATCATAGTGAATCGCGTCGACGCTCCCGCTTTCCACCAGCACTCGTTGGGCTAGCAGCTCGTCGATCGCAGCGATGATTTCCGTCTGAGCGAGCCCCGAGACTTTCGCCAGCGTGTCGTACCCGGCCCGGGTGCCGATAACCGCGGCAAGGTTCGCCAAGGTGCGCGCGCTTGGCGATAACCGATCTACTCTCGTCTTGATTACATCGCGAATAGTCGACGGCAGGTGAAGAGTCTGCATCTCCCACCCAGTCCAACGGCCATCCTGTTGAGTCAAGGCGCCGGAATCCACCAGCGACTTGAGCGTCTCTTCGACGAAGAAAGGATTGCCACGCGTCCAGTCATACAACATGGGTGAGAAGTGCCGTGTGGCCGCCTTCTCCACACCAAACATCTGATGGACAATTTCCTCGACCTCCGTTTGTTCGAGAGGACCGAGCTTTCGAACGGTCAGCGATCCGAGACCGAGCAGCGACTGCTCCGTGCTTCGTAATACCGCATTCGTGTCGCGCTCGGCCTCATTGTACGTGCCGAGCAGCACTATTTTCTGACCCTCGATGTGACGCGCCACGAAATGCAGCAACTCGAGCGACGCAGCGTCCGCCCACTGCAGATTCTCCAGCACGATGAGGAGCTGCTGCTTCGCGGAGAGACGACCGAGGAACTGAGTGAAGTTCCAGAGCAGGCGCGCCTTGATCTCCGAAGGATCAGCGCCGGCCAAGGCGCGGTCACGGTCTGAGGACATCCCGAGACTGGGAAACAGGTACCCCAGGTCACCTGCCCCACCGCGAGTGAGCACGGCAAGAGTGCCGGGCTCCAGCGCCCGGACGAGCGGAGACAGAGCATCTGAGAAGAGCGCGTACGGGACTCCGGTCTCCACCGGATACGAGCGTCCGATCGCTACGCTCCATCCGCGCTTCTCGGCGCGCTCAGCAGCCGCCGCGGCCAGGCGCGTCTTCCCGATTCCTCCCTCGCCCACGATGAAGACCGAGCGACCCGCTCCCTTGGCGGCTTCGTCGAGCGTCCTGGACAGGAATGCGAGTTCCCCGCTTCTGCCGACGAGCGGTGCTTCATCAGGCATTGCCATGCGGGCCTAATGTACGAACAGCAGTTTTTTCGAGCTAGCCTCGCTGTGGCGTCGCTTTTCCGGGTACTCCAGTCGCCGTGGTTCGTTCGTTGCGCGTTCAGCGAGCATGCCTCCTCCTGATCTCCGATCCTTCACGCACGTACTCGACGACAACCAGGCGGACCACAACGCTCTTCTTCAGCTCGTCGCGGACGCTAGTCTCGTGCTCCTCGGAGAAGGGTCGCACGGGACCCACGACTTCTATCAGGCACGCGCGGAAATCACGAAGCGACTCATCATGGAGAAGGGCTTTAGCGCCGTGGCGGTCGAAGCCGACTGGCCCGATGCTTACCGCGTAAACCGGTACGTTCGCGGTGATGGTGAGGATCCGGATGCGAACGCCGCGCTGAGCGGTTTCGAACGATTTCCCACTTGGATGTGGCGAAATACGGTCGTACTGGAGTTCGTCGAATGGCTCCGAGACGTCAATTCCACCTTCCCGGCGAACGCGACGACCGGTTTTTTCGGACTCGACCTTTACAGCCTGTTCAACTCGATGGAAGCGGTAGTTCAGTATCTGGAAGGTGTGGATCCGGAAGCAGCACGGCGCGCACGCTACCGCTATGCATGCTTCGAGCACTTCGGGGAGGACAGTCAGGCCTATGGCTACACCGCGAGCTTCGATCTCTCGCGGTCGTGCGAGGACGAAGCAGTCAACCAACTGATCGAGTTGCAGCGCCGTGCAATGGGATACCTGAATCGCCCGGGCGAAGAGGCGTTCTTCGACGCGGAGCAGAATGCTCGTCTCGTCAAAAACGCCGAGGAGTACTACCGGTCGATGTTTCGAGGGCGCCAGTCTTCGTGGAACCTCCGCGACACGTACATGACGGACACGATCGACGCTCTGGTGTCCTATTTGCGGCGGCGCGGGCGAGACCCAAAGATCGTGATCTGGGCTCACAACTCCCACTTGGGAGACGCGCGCGCAACGGAAATGGGGGCGCGCGGCGAGCTCAATGTCGGCCAGCTGATTCGTCAGAGGTATGGATCGGACGCGATTCTCGTCGGGTTCACGACCTACACTGGCACCGTGACCGCTGCCACCGACTGGGATGACCCAGGCGAACGCAAGCGAGTGCGGCCGGCGCTACCCGACAGCTTCGAGCTTGGATTTCACGAAATCCGGATCCCACGCTTTTTCGTGAATCTCCAGAGTGAGGCGCGTTTCAGTGGGCTCCTGTCCACACCCCGTCTGGAGCGGGCGATCGGAGTCATCTATCGTCCGGAGACTGAGCGAGTCAGTCATTACTTTCGCGCCGACATGCCCCACCAGTTCGACGGAGTCTACCACTTCGATGTGACACGGGCAGTAGAGCCACTTGAGAAGCCCGAGCGATGGCACGATGTCGAGCCCCCGGAAACCTATCCTAGTGGCATCTAGCGCCTGGACGCTACTTCCCCGGCCGGGATAATTGCCTTCGTGCTCGCGTTCAGGTCGAGCATCTTCGTTTCACCCAGGTAATTCACCGACTGCGGAGCATTGACATCGCGAAGCCGCTGAATCGTGGCCGCGATCCTTTTGGACGCGGACAGAATCTCTGCCGCAATTCCCGGAATCTCCTCGGGAGTAGCGTCGTGCGCCAGAAGCTCTGCATTCATCCCCAACACGGTCAGCACGTTGTTCATCTCGTGCGCGACCGCGATTGTAGTTTGGGCAACGCCCGCCAGCCGCTCCGCCTCGAGGCTCCGCTCCTCCATCAGCCTCTGCAGAGTTATGTCCTGGATCTGCCCGATGAAGTAGATCGGCGTTCCGCCGGCGTCATGGACCGCCGATACCGCGAGTGAAGCCCAGATGTAGCGGCCGTCCTTGTGCTGATACCGTTTCAACTTGTTATAGCTGGTGATCACACCATCGGCCATGCGCCGGAGCTGCTCGAGATCAGTCTTGACATCGTCTGGGTGAGTGACGTCGGAAATACCGCGCTGCAGAAGCTCCTCCTCTGTATAACCGAGCATGTCGCAGAGCGCACGATTCGCCCTCAACCACCGACCCTCAGGACTGACGAAGGCCATCCCGTGGGGTGAATGTCGAAACGCATTTGCGAATCTTTCCTCGCTTTCCCTCAGCGCCTGCTCGGCCTCCGTCCGCCTGCTGATATCGCGAATCAGTCCGAGAATTGCTCTCTGTCCCTCGAAGACAATCGGTACCGACATGATTTCGGCGACGATTATGGTGCCGTCCAGCGCGACAAAACGTACGTCCAGCGGCACTCCGATCAGGCTGGCAGCGGAAATCCCGCGAATGCGCTCCACAACGGCCGCCACCGACTCGGGGTGCACGAACTTCATTATCGGCTCGCCAACCAGTGATGTCTGATCCGCCCCGATTTTTTTTGCCGCGAAAGCGTTCAGGTAGAGAAACTTCTCAGGCGTATAGACGATGATCCCTTCCGGGGCGGCCTCTATCATCGTCCGATAGTCAGTGATCGTCGGTGCCTGGGTCATTCGTCAATATGAATCGGCGAACATCCGTGTGCAAAGAGGTTGGCTTCCGGATTGCGGCCAGCCTGCGAATCGCAGCGATCCCGGCAACCGGTCCAAGCGCGAGTATCGCGAACGACCAGCGCCAGCCGAGTCTCTGCGCGATCAGCGGCACGACCTGCATTGGAAGCATGGTCAGAAGAAATCCCAGCGACGTCTGGACCGTGAGTGCCGTCCCCACTGCATGCGCGGGCACCGACTCGGTCACGAGGGTGCTGAACTGAGCGCTGTCGGCAATCACGAAGAAACCCCACGCCATCGCGAGGGCCCCAAGCACCCAGATCGGCCCCCCGAAAAGAAATCCACTGAGCAGGCAGCAGGTACCACTCATGAAGAGGGAGATGGTGACGAGCCGTTCCCTTCCACGTTTGTCCGCGAAGATCCCGCCCCACACGGATCCGAATCCGCCGATTGCGATCGTAGCAAATGCCAGAAGCGAGATGGCGCGTGGTGCCCGATATCGCCCACCCATGCTCGCGGCGACACTCGCCGCCAGAAAAAGAGGGATCCACGTCCAGAACGCATAAAGCTCGAACATGTGGCCGAGGTAGCTCGCGGTGGCGAGCCGCCACTCACGCACACGAACGACATCCCGCACGTGCCCCCATGAAAATGGCCGGGAGGCGAAGGGATACGGACCCTCGCGATAACCCGCGATGACTAGCAGGCCCGCGATGATTGCTCCCACGCTCGCCGTGAGTACGACCGGCTTGAGGCCAACATGAGGGATCGCGCGCACGAGGTACGGGGTCGCTTTTCCGACGGTGAGAGCTCCGACGATCACCCCTATCGCCAACCCCCGCTGCGACCGGAACCAGGTCGCCGTCATCTTCATCGCGGGCGGATAGACCCCCGCCAGAAAAAATCCGGTGAGAAACCGCAGCACTAGAGCGGATCGGTATCCCGGTGCGGCGAGAATCGTGGCATTGGCAGCTGCCCCGAGGAAGGCAGCGGCGCTGAAAAGTCTGCCGGCGGGAATGAGATCCGGAAGGTTGAGGATAGCCGCTACCGCCGTCCCGCAGACGAAGCCGAGCTGAACAACCGTAGTCAGCCAGGCGGCTTCTCCCGTCGTCAGGCCCCATATGGTCCGCAATTGGGGGGTCACTGCACTAGCTGCGAACCATAGAGACATCCCCAACAATTCGGCGATTCCGAGTAACGCGAGGACCCGCCAGCGCGTCGAGTATGTGTCACCTGACATCGTGAAAAATTACCCTCGCGTCGCCGCAACTTCGACATCGTGACTGACACTGTACCGCCTTCATCGCCCCCCGCCGCACCGCCCTCGCCGGCTTCACAGCCGGCGAGGCCTGTCGCGGCGACTCTTTCGCGCGATCTGGCTGATTTCCTCGTCGAGCTGTCAATAACGCTGAACAAGCACGCGATTTATCCGAGGAGCCATCCGCTCCTCGATCTCGCCGTCGACGGAGTGGCCAATCGCCTGGGATTGCTCTTCGTCGATGCGCGCGAATCGCTCTCGATTGGCGTCGCGCGAAGACAGCTCATCATCGAGGGCGTTGCAACGGATCCGCTGAATCCAGTGCTGAAGGAGTTGGCTCAGCGACTTCACGACCACCGGATCGGCGCGCTGAAGTTCGTGCGCGAGATCGGCCGCGACGAGCTCGCGCAGGCCTTGGCTGCGCTGGCCGTAGATCCAATCAGGTCCGCGAAACCCCTCGGGCTCGATTCTGACCGCGTCGGTGAGGTCTGGCCGCACGTCCGTTTTTTCCCGCTTACCTACGATCGCCTCCACCTCATCGAAGACGACGCAAGCGGTGAGGGAGCCGGCCCGGATCAAATGCCTTCCGACAGGGCAACCCAGCTCTGGATTGGGCTCGCGCGCGCCGCTCTGGTTTCCGACACGTCCGCCATGTCGACCCCTCAGGAAGAACAGTCCGACGATAACACGGCACTGGAGCCCGCCACCGTCGCCCGTGCCATCGACGAGCATCGGCGCGAGGAAGCCTACGACCAGGTCATCGTGGGGTATCTCCTCCAGATCGGTGAGGAGTTGAAGACGGCCGAGGGTGTCGAAGCCGCGGGTCTTCAGCGCCGTGTTTCGGGCCTGGTCGGCTCACTCAAGGAATCGACGCTCGAGAAGCTCCTCGAGATGGGAGGTGACAAAGCCCAGCGGAGGAAATTTCTTCTCGACGCGTCGCAGGGAATCACGGTTGAAGCGGTGATAGATCTGGTCAAGGCAGCGTCCGCCGCCGAGGGCCAAACCGTTTCGCACTCGATGCTTCGCATGCTGTCAAAGCTCGCGCACCATCCATCGTCCGGCACTGGTCCGCGCGCCAAGGCCGACCCCACAGTGCGCGATGTGATGCGGCGTCTGGTTGACGACTGGAGCCTCGACGATCCGAATCCCGAGGCTTATCGCCAGGTTCTCCAAAACATCTCGACCACCCGCGGCATGGCCGAGGCCGGATCCACCAATGGGATCGCGACGGAATGCGAGCCCGAGAGAATGATCCAGATCGCCATCGAGGTCGGCGCAATGGGCCCGCAAGTCCACTCGGCGATCGTGGGCCTCTGGAGGTCCGGGCGCACCCCGATTCTGCTCGATCTGGTCGAGCAGGGGCCCGAGGGCGGTGCGGCGACGCCTGTCTGGGATTTCCTGGTGGAAGAGCGGGTCTTTGAGTCGCTGCTCGAGCAACCCCGCATAGACATTCCGCTCGTGAAGCGGTTCGTGAGGAGAATCGGCGTGTCTTCAGCGCCAACGCTTCTCTCGGTAGTGCTGGTTCTAGAGGACGCCAAGCTGCGAGCGCAATTCTACGAGCTCCTACAGCCGTTCGGCGATGAGGTCGGTCCTGCGGTAGCGCAGCAACTTCCCGGCGCTCCGCCTGCTGTGCAGCGCGAGCTTCTGGTCCTGCTTGGACGTCTCGAAACGATGCCATTCGGCTTCACCGCGCAGCAGTATCTCAGGAACCCGGAGGCCCTCGTTCGCCGCGAGGCGGTGAGATTGTTGCTTCGAGATGCGTCGACCCGTGAGAGGACCATCATGATCGCGCTCGGAGACGCAGACAACAGGGTTGTTTTTGCAGGTCTCACAGCGGCTCAGGAAAAATGCCCGAGAGCGGGCATTCACCTTATCAGGGATCGAGTGAATCGCGGAGAGCTCGATTCGCAGCTAAGGACCATGGGAGTCAGAATCGTCTCGCAGCATCGAACGGGCGAAACGCTGGCCTGGCTTCTGGGTTTCGTCGTCACCGAAGTGCGCTGGCCCCGCCGGCCCAGGCTCCGCCGGGCGACCCCCGAGATGCTCGCGGCCCTCAGCATGATTGCGGCCGGCTGGCGTGAAGATCCCGCTGCGGCAACGGTCCTCAGGCTCGCGGAGCAAAGCAAGGATCGTGAAGTGAGAGCAAAAATGGCGCAGCGTTCGACAACCACCCAAGCGGCTCCCCAAGAATGAGTGATCCCGTCCGCTTTCTCGTCTCATTCGGACAGGCAGTTTCGACGATGGCACTGTACAACGAAGGCCATCCCGCGCGGGAACGCGCCGTTGACCGATCGTATCAGTGTTTGCGCGACTTGCAGCAATACGATCCCCACCCTCGCTTTTCGTTCCTGGGCGAGGAGACCATTTACCAGGAGAGCGCGCTCCGCGAGCTAGGAGACTGGGAATGGGCGAAGCGCCTGGCGCAAGCCGGCGTCCAGCGCATGGAGCTGGACAAAAACGTCACGCGAGAGGAATACGAGGAATTTCTGGAGGAGATGATGGCGCGGATTACGCTCTCGTTCATCGACTCCGCGGAAGCCAGACCAGGCCGGCCGTCCGGCATCAAGGTTGGGACGCTCGGCATTCGTGGCGACACGAAAGAGGTAGAGGAGATCTTCGAGGCGTCAGCGCCAGTCGCCACAATTTCATACGCGCTCGGCGAGGAAGCGGCATCAATTCAGTCAATGCACCGAGATGTGCAGGAGCGCGGGAAGTTTCCCCTCGCCGAAGCGGAAGCGGTGGTGCGCTCGCTGTCGATGGCGATGCACGGCGACCAGGACATGATACTGCCGCTGCTCCAGCTGCGGGAATTCGACGAATACACGACCACGCACTCACTCAATGTGTCGGTTCTGACGATGGCACTGGCCGAGTCGCTGGGACTGGCGCAGCAGGACGTGCGGACTTTCGGCATCGCCGGTCTGTTACACGATCTGGGAAAGGTGAACGTTCCGCAGGAGATCCTCAACAAACCCGGCAAGCTCACCGACGAAGAGCGCACGATCATGCAGGAACACCCCGCTGCCGGGGCCAAGCTGATCATCGAGAGTGGCCGGAGGCTCGATCTCGCTGCGGCGGTCGCTCATGAGCACCACATCATGATAAATGGGCATGGCTATCCGGCGTGTCATTACCGGCGCGACTGCCACAAGGCGAGCAAGCTCGTTCACGTTTGCGACGTTTACGACGCGTTACGGACGCGGCGTCCCTACCGCGACGCGTGGGAAGCGGAACGCGTCCTCACTTACATCGAAGAGCGTGCCGGAACCGAATTCGAGCCTGAGGCGGCTAGCGCCTTCGTTAGAATGATGCGGAAAGCCGAAACCGGGATTCAGCTCTCACCGTTGCCGCCGGCAACCGCAGCAGCCGCGCCTTCGGCGCCGTCAGGGCAAAAACAGCACTGATTCCGCACCAGCCGTTGGCACGCGTCCAAAAAGCATGCCGAGCTTCCCGGTCTCATTGGTGATCCCCGAACACCGAAGGCAAGAATCCGTCGGTACCGACACATTTGGCGTTGCATCTTTGCACCCCTGCTCGTCAACTGAATAGAAGTTGGAGACGAGAAATCCCCAATGGAGGAAGCAGACGCATGTCAAGCAACAATAAAGGGTTTACGCTCATTGAGCTGCTGATCGTGGTCGTCATCATAGGCATTCTTGCCGCGATCGCGATTCCAAAGTTTGCCAATACCAAGGACAAGGCCTACGTAGCGGCGATGAAATCAGACCTCCGTAACCTTGCGACCTATGAAGAGCAATACGCAGCCGATAACAACGGCGCGTACTTCGCAGGTACCGCCACGACCGCGACCCCGCTGAACGGGTTCACTCCGTCGCAGAACGTCACGATAACGGCCGCAATAGTAGCTGGCCCGCCCCAGAGCTGGACCGCCAGCGCTTCTCATTCGCAGTCGGCGAAGACTTGCGACAACTCCACCGGCGCGATCGTCTGCACCTGATTCAGGTGTTGGGCGGTTGGAGCGAAAAAGGGTCGTCGAGGGACGGCCCTTTTTCATTTTCGGTCTTGGCCTCGGCTGCTCGCGGCCCTAGCCGCGGGTGCGCTTTGCCTTTTTTCGCGGGGACCGCGAGTTGCCGCTGAGCAGCGGTTTCTCGAACAGCATGCCGGACCGCACTCCACCAAGGCCCGATGCGTCAAGCCATTTCTCGAGCCCGCTCGCAAGGCCGCGACGCTCCGACACTCGCAACATTCCGAATCCTTCGATCAGATCTGCCTGAATCACGCGCGGCGATTTTTTCAGGAGATTCGCGCCCTCGCGCGTGAGGCTGAGCACAGCGCGGCGCCCGTCCGACGCGTCCGGCCTGCGGGTTACGAGGCCCTTGGAGATCAATTGCCCGACCACCTGCGAGACAGTACTGTGGGTCGTCATGGTAACGGCAGCGAGATCGTTGACGGACTGATCGGGAACCTGGGCCAGCTGCATCAGAACGAACAGCTGCGCTGCGCTGACGCTCAACTCGCGCTCGATGGCCTCCGCCGCCGAGCGAAGGCCGCGCACCATCCGCCGCAACGCGTTGAGGGCGCGGGAGAGGTAGGGGTCTCTGGTCTTCTTCCGTTTCGGCATGAATGACCCGGGTGGGTTTCGAACCCACGACCTACGGATTAAAAGTCCGTTGCTCTACCAACTGAGCTACCGGGTCTGACGTGGCCTTCAAGATACACCGGACGCTTCATCGAGTCAGGCGCATCTTCGCAGGGCTGGCGAGCAGCCGCGGAGTATCACAAATCTACATTAAGTCTCGTTACGCGCAGCCACCGGGTCTCTGGGCGGCCAAAAGTGTCCGTGCGCGGTGAAGAATCGTCTCCAGAGTACCCCGAACTGCGGGCGCGAAAATGCCATTCACCTTCCCAAAGGTCAACGCGGTAATTCGGGCTGTGCGGCTGTCTCGCCAGCGCGAGGTCGCGGCTGCGCGCCTCGCGGCCCTAGAAGAGAGCAACCATCTGCTCCTGACCCAGGCCCGGGAGCTCGAGCATCAGACCAACGAAGCCAGGGAGCTTGCCCACGAGCTAGCTCTCACCAACGAGGAGCTGCGGGCCGTCATCAGCGAAGCGAAGAAGGCGTGGGCGGTCGCGGACGCCGCCAACCGCTCGAAAGCCGAGTTTCTCGCGGTCATGAGTCACGAGCTGCGAACTCCACTCAATTCAATTGGCGGCTACGTGGAGCTGCTGGAAATGGAGCTGCGCGGACCCCTCACCGACGAGCAGAAAGCCGACCTCGGGCGCATCAGGCGGAGCCAGGAGCATCTGCTGGGGATCATCAACGACATTCTGAATTTCACCCGCTTGGACGCCACCGAGCTGAAATTCGACATCATCGACGTCCCGGTCCGCGCGCTGATGGGTGACCTCGACGCGGTGGTAAGCTCCCTCGCTCGTGCCAAGTCCCTCGAGTATCGATCCGATTTTCCACCGCGCAGCGTATTCGCCCGGACGGATCCGGACAAGCTCCGGCAGATCATGATCAACCTGATCTCCAACGCGGTGAAGTTTACGCCCGAGGGTGGACGCGTAAGAGTTTCATGCGGAGTGCGTGAAAAGCTGGTTTCGATTCGGGTCGAGGATAACGGCCCGGGTATTCCACTCGACAAGCAAGAGGCAGTGTTCGAGCCGTTCGTTCAGCTTGATCGCGGACTGACCCGAACTACCGACGGCACGGGACTCGGTCTCGCAATCAGCCGCGGCTTGGCGCGGGGAATGGGCGGAGACATCCAACTGAAGAGCGACCTGGGTCGCGGTTCGGTGTTCACGGTGACTGTTCCGCTCGGCCGTCCTCGTACAAGGGCCGACTAGGACATCTGCATCGCTCTGGCCGCCTCGCCCTCCGCCAGCCAGCTGGATGGTCTGATCTTCGCATTGCACCTCCTCCAAAACGACAGAGATCGGGGGAGTGATGGCGGCGGCGGTCCGACCCGCGAGTGGGGCCAAAGGAGCGGTCAGGTGCCGGCGGAAATTCCTGCGCTTCTTTCCGAAAGGCTTCTACGACGAGCAGTACATCGATTGGGAGCGTGGCTACAAATGGTCCGCGCATGAGCGTTGGGAAGAGGTGCTCGACCGCGACATTCACCGCTCCCTCATCAACGATGGCGAGTTCGGCGAAGTCGCCCGTCGCGCCGTGTCAATCGAATCCCGAACCAATCTGCTTTTTTCGTTCGAGAAAATGGCGTTGCGGGATGCTGTCAAACCTGCAGCCGGCGCACGGGCGTTCGCGGAGGGACTGTACGAGTTCCTGTACGGCCGCGGCAGCGACCGCACCAGGTTCGAGAGATGGTGCGAGGTAGTATCCGCGCTTCCGCGGCGGCAGACCCGAGTGCTGACCTGGCCAGTAGTGACGATATTCGGATTTCTCGCGCTGCCTGACCTGCATTTCTTTCTCAAGCCGACGGTCACGCGCACGGCCGCCGGAGAGTACGGCTACGACTTCAGCTACCGCTCCCGTCCCAACTGGGAGACCTACTCGAACCTTCTGGACTTCGCGCGTCTGGTTCGTGCCGACCTGCCGGACCTGCGGCCCCGCGACATGATGGACATCCAGTCGTTTCTGTGGGTGCAGGGTTCGGACGAGTACGAGGAGGAGTAGCTACAGCTGCAAACTCGAACCTGCTCCCAACTGCTAGAGAGCCAGCTTATAGCTGCACTTCTGGCCCCTGACATCTTGTGCAGTTGCAGGTAGATAAGCCGCGATTACGCTGCTGGCTCAGACCGTGGCCATATACGAGCGTGGCTCGTCTAATAGTGTGCGAATTCTCCCTTTAATCTGCCGCCATTGCCAAGCTCTCAGGCGTTAGCCAGTCCAGCCAGGCTGGCCGCTCTCCACAAAACGGGACTTCTCGATACGTCCGAAGCGGAGAACTTCGACGCTTTTACCAGGCTCGCGGCGCAGATCCTCGGCGTTCCCACGGTCGTGATGTCGCTCGTAGACTCCAATCGGCAGTATTTCAAGAGCACCGCCTCGTGCAATGGTGGAGTGTCGACCGAGTGGAATCCGCTCGTGGCCTGCTTGTGCAGGGATGTCGTGGCCAGTGGCAAACCGCTCGTGCTGAGAGATGCGCAAACCGACCCAACGCTCTCAGAGCGCGCCAAAAACGTTCGCGCGTTCGCGGGCCTTCCGCTCATGACGGATGACGGGAACGTCGTGGGGGCGCTATCCGCACTCGACCACTCCCCGCGCGATTGGTCCGACAAGGACATCGCCGTCCTGACGGCGATTGGTGCCGGCATCCAGTCAGAGATCCAGCGCCGGATATCCGATCGGGCCGCCCGCGACATGCAGCTCCGGCTCATGGCCGATCGCACTCTGGCCCACGCTGTCCAGCAGCAGATGCCCGTCGGTGTGATCGTGGCGGAGATTCCCTCGGGGCGGCTCGTCTCGGTCAATGCACAGATGACAGCGATCTTTCGGAAGTCGTTCAAGCCGGCACCCGACCTCGAGAGCTATCACGAGCTGGTGGGCTTCCACGAAGATGGAACGCCGTACACACCGCTCGAGTGGCCGCTCGCACGCACTATCATCACTCGGGAAAGAGTCGGCGGCGAAGAGATTCGGATTGAGCGCGGTGACGCGACCGACGGGTTCATTCGCATGAGCTCGGGGCCGGTGGTCGACAACGCCGGGGAGGTCGTCGCCGCGGTGGCTATCGTCGTTGATATCACTGACCAGCGCAAAGCCGAGAGCGCCGTCCGTGTCACCGACGAGCGATTCCGGTTTGTCGCGCGCGCGACCACCGATGTCATCCGGGACTGGGATATCAAGACCAACGCGCTGGTCTGGAACGATTCTGTCGAGACCGTGTTCGGCCACAAGCAGAATGAGATCTACCCGGAGATTCAGTGGTGGCGCGATCATATTCATCCGGACGATCGGGATCGCATCCTGGCTGGTGTTCAGGACGTTGTCGATCACGGCGGCACTAACTGGAGCGACCAATACCGCTACCGGCGCGCGGACGACTCATACGTCAACGTGCTTGACCGCGGCTACATCGCGCGCGACAGCGCTGGCGGCGCAACACGGATGATCGGCGCAATGACCGACATTACAGAGCGCTCGCGCTCCGAAGCCGCGATCAGGTTCCAGGCGCAGCTCCTCAACGCGGTGCAGCAGGCCGTTGTGGCGACCGATCCCGATGGAATCGTGATCTTCTGGAACAAGTTCGCCGAGCTCCTTTACGGCTGGACGGCGGACGAAGCCGTCGGCCGGATGATTCAGGAGCTCACCCCGTCACCGTTCCTACGGGAGCACGGAGCGGAGATCATCGAGCGCGGCGCTGCTGGCGGAAGCTGGACCGGCGAGTTTCTGGTCCAGGGCAAATCAGGAAAGGCGTTCCCCGCCCTCCTCACGACATCCCCCGTTCGTGACGCCTCCGGTAGAGTGCTGGGATTCGTGACGGTCTCGATCGACTTGACCGAGCGGAGAAACCTGGAGGAGCAGTTCCGCCAGTCACAGAAGATGGACGCGGTCGGACGACTCGCCGGGGGTATCGCCCACGACTTCAACAATCTCCTGACCGTCATCCGGCTGAATACCGAGATCATCATGGAGGGATTCGATCCCACGGATCCCCGCAGCGAAGACGTGAAGCAGATACGCAGCGCGGCCGAGCGCGCGTCGGCACTCACACGGCAGCTACTCGCGTTCAGCCGCAAGCAGATCCTCCAGTCGCGGGTCCTCGACATGAACACCGTGGTGGGGAACGTCGAGCCAATGCTACGGCGACTCATTGGCGAAGACATCACCATCACCACGACGTGCAGCGCGCGTGGATATCTCGTCGCCGACCCGGGCCAGCTGGAGCAGGTTCTCATGAATCTGGTGGTGAACGCACGCGACGCCATGCCGCAGGGCGGGCGGATCACGATCGAGACGCGCAATGTCGAGCTCGATGAGCAGTACACCAGCGAGCACGCTCCGGTAGTCGCGGGGAGGTACCTCATGCTCGCCGTCGGCGACAACGGCATCGGAATGACCCGTGACACCAAGGAGCACGCCTTCGATCCGTTCTTCACCACCAAGGAGGCGGGAAAGGGAACCGGCCTTGGACTCGCCACGGTTTACGGAATTGTGAAACAATCCGGCGGCTACGTCTGGATCTACAGCGAGCCCGACCTCGGAACGACCCTCAAGCTTTACTTCCCCGAGGTCAGCGCCGCCGCCGCGTTCGCGACGAGCGAGCCTCGAGCCGCATCGCCGGAATCCAAGCGCGGGTCCGAGACCATTCTGCTGGTGGAGGATGAGGCTGCCGTCCGAGGACTTACTTCGCGAATTCTGGAGAAGCAGGGCTATCGGGTGATGGCCGCCCAGCATGGTCGCGAGGCAATGGAAATCGCGTCCAGGGAAGAAGGTCACATTGACCTGGTTCTCACTGACGTAGTGATGCCGGGGATGAACGGCAGGGGGTTGGTCGAGCGTCTCACGGGGATTCGGCCCAGAATCAAGTCGCTGTACATGTCAGGTTATACTGACGACGATATCATTCGCCGGGGATTCATCGAGCCATCCAGGAGCTTCCTGCAGAAGCCCTTCACATCCGACGGTCTTTTGCAGACGGTGAGAAAAGTCCTGGACGAAGGCTAGGTCCATATCGAGAGCGTGCGCAGCGTTCTATATATAGGACGATGAACGCGAAAGTTCTCGGTATTCCTGCTGCTGGCGTCTGCTGGCTAATGCTGATGTCGCGCGACAGCAGCGCGCAGGACACCGCCGCGACACAGCTGCAGCCAGTAGTAGTAGAGGTGGGACGCGGAGCCCACCGATCGTCACTCGACCTGCCATTCGCGGTCAGCGTCCAGATCCCCGATTCCTCGCGCCCGGCTCAGCGGCATCTCTCGCTCGACGAAACACTGCTGCTGATTCCCGGACTCACTGTATCGAACCGGAACAACCCGTCCCAGGATCCACGGATCTCGATTCGCGGGTTTGGAGCTCGGTCCGCATTCGGCGTTAGAGGCATACGGGTTTTGCGCGACGGAATCCCACTCACGCTTCCCGATGGTCAGACTCCGGTGGATTACATGGATCTCGAGTCCGTGGGCCGGGTCGAAGTGATGCGCGGAAGCGCCTCTTCGCTCTACGGGAACGCTGGCGGCGGCGTTGTGGATCTGAGAACGAGCGACCCTCTCCCGGTACCCATATCGGGCGTCGCCCGCTTGTCGAGCGGAAGTTTCGGATCACGACGGCTCGTTGCCAAGACCAGCGGTACTTCAGGGAGCTTCGGGTATCAAGCCAACGTTGCACGCACCGAGAGCAAAGGCTACCGCGACTATTCCCGGCAGGGGATGACGAACGGATTCGCGCGGCTGTCGCTCGATCGTAGCTCTGGATCCTACGCTCTGGAGTGGCTGGGCATGAACACGCCCGTTGCACAGAATCCAGGTGCTCTGACGCGTGCGCAGCTTGAGTTGGATCCACGCCTCGCCGATCCGCTCTCGATTAGAAAGAGCGCGCGAAAGGCCGTTACCCAGTCCCAGATCGGTCTTACCGCGTTTCGCGCGGGCAAGCGGGTAGAGATGGAGGCGTCCGCCTACGCGGGCACGCGATCGCTGGACAATCCGCTGACGTTCGCGATAGTCGACGTCGGTCGCGCGACTTCCGGGGGGAGCTTGCGAGCGACCCTCCCGGCCTCCCTTCTGGGCGCGGATCACCGACTGACGGTTGGAGCCGAGTTCCAGCTTCAGAACGACCTGCGCCGGAATTTCGCGAACTGCAACAACATCCCACCTCTGACGGCTCCCACTGCTTCGTGTCCGGAGGTCGGCGTCGAGCGCGGCGTACTGACGCTGGACCAGCGAGAGATCGTCTCTTCGGTTGGATCCTACCTTCGTGACGAGCTTCAGCTCGGCGAACGGTACATACTGACCGCATCCGTCCGAGCCGACGCGGTTCGCTTCCGGGTCGAGGACCGGCTGATCAACGCAACCAATCCGGACGATTCGGGACGCCGCCTGCTGGATGCCGTCAGCCCGATGTTGGGAATCCTGGCCCGGCTCTCAGCATCGCACAGCGCTTACGCCAACTTTTCGTCCGCGTTCGAGACGCCAACGGCGACTGAGCTCGGCAATCAGCCCAGCGGCGCGGCGGGAATCAATCGCGATCTCAAGCCGCAGCGCTCGAGGACATACGAAGTTGGGGTGAAAGGAGTGGGCGCCAGCGGGCTGCAGTACAACGCAGCTCTGTTCGCCACCGGAGTGGACGACGAGCTCATTCCGTTCGACATCCCGTCGAGCGGCGGACGGCGTTACTTCCGCAACGCCGGGCGCACCTCGCGGCGCGGTGTGGAGCTGGGCATGGAGGGTTCGATTCGCGCCCTGGACCTCGGGGCGGCCTACACGTATGCCAACTACCGCTTCACCGACTTCACGGTCGACACCGCACAGTACGCCGGCAACCAGATTCCCGGCATTCCCCGCCAGATTGTGCAGGCCAGCGCCACCTTCCGCACCGCCATCGCCGCGTTCGTGACCGAAACTCTTGTCGCTGACCGGATGGCCGTCAACGATGCGAACTCCGAGAGCGCCCCGGGTTATGCGATTTTCAACGCGAGGATGGTCATCAGAGGTGCGCTCGGACGGACCGGGACGGAGCTGACGCTTGGTGCACAGAATCTAGCCAACAGGCGGTATGTGTCGTCTGTGAGCGTGAATGCGGCCGGGGGAAAGTTCTACGAGCCAGGTGCTCAACGCTCCCTTTATCTCGGAGTAACTCTTTTAGCGGCGGCGAAGGGGAGCCGCTAGCCATCTCCCGCCGTCACAGCAGCCTCGGAGCAAGAAATACGATTGCGTAGAGCCCGACCCACGACAGTGCGACGAAATACCAATAGTTGGCGTTGGCGGTGATGTCCGCGAAACGCCTCTCGGCTAATGGATCCGCAAACATGAGAATGCCGATCGCGAGGCTCTCTAGAGTGCCCGCAACTATGTGGGCGAAGTGCACGGCGAGAATCGACCAGACGATCGTCCCGTACGCATTGCTGTCCCACAGCGTATGAACAGCCTTGAATTCCAGCACCCGACAAACCGCCGTCACGATCCCAAAGCACGCACACAATAGCAGCCAGAAGCCGAGCACTCGCGCGCGGTCTTGTCTAAAGGCGAGCCGCGCCGCATGCCACATCGGAAGTATGCTCACCACCAGCAGCACGACATTGATGGTCGAGATCCCGAGATCCGGAAGTGGAATCCCGGTCGGCGGCCAGTTCTCGTCCACGCCCCGGATGTAAAAATACGTGACGACAAGGATCGCCAGGCCGGCTGCCTCGATCAGTATCACCAGACGATTCCCCCACCAAATGGGCGCACGGCGGGCGAGCAGCCGGTCGGATGGTGGTAAGGGATCGAGCACGGCTCCGTTTTTCATAGCTCCTGGCGTCTTCACTCCCATTCAGCAAAATAGACAGATGCCGGGAAGGGTTTTATAGGCAGGAGCCTGGTGATGGGCGCTCGAAACGCCTACGACGCGGTCCAGGCGGCGGCAAGTGGACGTAATCGCCAAGGTGACAGTTGGCCGGCAGCCGTAGGGTGTGGCTGTGTCGCCTTTGGGGGCCGGCCTGCCCCCCTCCGTTGACCCCCACTGCTTATTGCTTTCTGAGCTCGATGCTGCCGTTCACGCTGCTCGCTCTCAGGTCCCGGCCGCCGTTGCCGATCGTACCGGACGCGTGGCGCGGACCCCACTTCCCCGACAGCGTCATCGGAAAATCGCTGTCGATTCCACCGTGAACCGTGTCGAAGCGGAATCTCGCATCGAACCGTGCGGGAACGTATATGGAAACGGAGCCGTTGACCGTCTTGAAATTCATGTCATCCTCGCCCTGAAGCGAAGCCATGCGGGCGTCAACGTTACCGTTCACCGTCTCTGCCGTTACCGGACCGGCAGCAGTGTTCACATCGACTCCGCCATTCACGGTCCCCGCGCGCACCGGCCCGCTGGCATTGCGCACGGTGACGCCGCCGTTGACGGTGTTCGCCCGCACCTCCGCTCCGACATCGCGGACCGAGACGCCACCGTTCACGGAGTGCGCGCCAACTCTCACGTTGCGCGGCACCTTCACGGTGATCTTGACCGAGGAGTGGGTCTCGTTGTTTCCGTTGTGGCGGAAAGATGACGTCCCGCCGTCCTCGCAACGCGAGCTGTTGTTCCAGATCGCGCAAATGGTGACGCTGCCGCCAGACTGCACGACCTCATAGTGGATGTCGTCCATCTCGCCGCGGCCGTTGGACCGTTTCTCAGCCACCAGGTGCACCATGTTGTCGGGACTCGGCGCAAAATCCACGGAGCCGTTCACGTTGAACACGCTCATCCAGCGACCAGAGTCGACGCGGCCATCCCAGCGCCAGGTATCGGAGTCGCGGCCGTATTGTTGCTGCGCGCCCAGTGCGGGCGCCGCGAGCACTATGGCGAGACCCGCCAGAATCTTCGTTCTATTCATCATCTCTCCGGGTGGTTGAGCCGCTGCTGATCACAATGCTTCCGCTGAAAGTCTGAGCGTCGACCCTCGCTCTTCCGTCACCAATCGTGAAGTCCACGCGTCCTTCCTTTCTTCCTCGGCCCGAGTAGGGCGGGACCGTAACTGGAAAATCAGAGGAGATATCTCCACTGAACGTCTCCACGCTGAAGTGAGCGCCGGCTCCACGCGGGATGTTGAGCCGCACGGTCCCGGAATGGGTCTCGAAGCTGTACTTACCACCCGGATCGATGCTGCCCGAGTACGTGACGTCGCCGCTCACCGTCTCGGTCCGTACATCCTTCGACTGCACCCCAACGAGCCGGATACTACCGCTCACCGAAGTCGCCTCGACGTTGCCCGTGACCGTCTCTACGCGCACGTCTCCACTGACGCTCTCGGCCCTGAGATTTCCATTGACCTGCCCTGCGTGAACTGATCCCGACACGGCTTCTACCGATACCTCGCGCACTCCACCGCTCACGTCCACGTCGCCGCTAACGCTCGTCGCCTCGATCTCCCCCTGTGAGCCGGTGGCGGCGACGTCGCCCGAGACTGCTTCGAGAACGAGGCGCGAGCCGCGCGGCACAGAGACTTCGTATCTCGCATCCCCAACGTTGTGGCGTCCGTGACCCCTGTTGTCGTCGGATTGATCGACGCTCAAAGTCACCCGCGAAGAGTTCGCATCGAAGCGAAGCATGCCCCGGTCAATTGACGCCGAGATTCTCACGTCCGGTCGATCCCAGCCCGTGACCCGGATCTTGCCGGATATGAGCGACAGATCGACCGCCCCGCCACGATCCAGCCTCACAGTCGTGTCGATGCGGGTGCGTCCATAATCCTGCGCCCTCGCCCCCAGCGGGAACGCCATCAGCAGTGCCACCACAACGACCAGGCAGCTCGGCTTTATTTCGTTTTTCATGTTATGTGCTTGCCGGCAGCAGGGCTGCCGTCCGTAGGAGCTCGACTTTCTTGTCGAGCGCGTGTGTCAGCTGGTCGCTGAGGAGCATGCTCGCCGGATCCCTGGCGAGTGCTGCCCTGCTCTGCGCGATCGCGGCGTCAATGATCTGAAGATTCTTCTCGATGATTGCGACAGTCGACGAGTCAAGCTGGGTCTTCCGTTGACTCACGATCCGCTGAAGCATCTCGATCTCTTTTCCATATACTGCGTCCGAGTGCGCCGGGCCGTTCTGGGTCTGGCTGGCCAGGCTCGCCGGGATTCCGGCGCGCTGGGTAGAAGCTGCACTCCTGGCAGAAACGCCGACCGGGCTGCGGCCATTGACCCGCTCGGGCGCGACAGCGACGGCATTTTGTGACGGCTCGTTCGGTGATCCAGCCTCGGGAAGTGGCTCTGTCTGGCCGGCTGTCGGGTTAGCCCCGGCAACCGCGTGGCTCTCGCTCGGCGCGAGCGAGCGCGATGTGAGCGTATAAGTAATTCCTGCCGTGGTCATAACGAGGGCAGCCGCGGCGATGGCCATCCACGCCGGTACAAAGCGACGCTGAGGCCCCGGACGAGGGGCCAGTGGAATCACGGGTGCCGCGATCCGGGCTTCGATGCCTTCCCATAGATCGCGCGACGGCACCAGATCCGGTAGTCCGGCTGCTTCCTTCTGAATGTTCTCGAGGTCCCTCACCAGGCTGGCGCAACGTACGCACTCTCTCAAATGCATTCCGACCGAGGCGCGCACCGCGTCGTCCAGCGTTCCCTCGAGGTAGTCCGGGAGCGCGGCGTCGAATGCTTCGCAGGTCATGTTGGAGTTCGTCATCGTTCCAGTGCCTCTCTCAAAAGAAGTCTCGCGCGGTGCAGCTGCGCCTTACTTCCGCCCGAGGTGATTCCACACAGTTCGGCGATCTCCTCGTGCTTGAATCCTTCCACGTCGTGCAGCACGAAGACCTTTCGCGCCCCTGCCGGCAGCTTCGATATCGCCTCTGCCAGATCCATCCTTTCAATGTGCATGGGAGCATGTCCGGCTACATCCCAGCGCTCGTCACCCACATCGGTCTCATCCGTTCTCGAGGCCTGCTTGCCGTCGGTCTTTCTCGCATTTAATACCACATTCACGGCCAGTCGGTGCAGCCAGGTGGAAAACGCGCTTTCTCCCCTGAATTGCGGAAGCTTCTCCCAGGTTCTCACGAATACGTCCTGGGTCAGCTCCTCTCCCTTCAACCTGCTGCCGCACATCCGCGTGCAGAGCGAGTACACTCTGTTCGCGTGCGTCCTGTAAAGCCGCTCGAACGCCTGGCGATCCCCGCCCGCGGCCAGCGCCACGTCCGCCGAATCACCCATTGGTACCCGAGCCGCGTTGGAGGCCGCCAGCACTTGATCGTTGTCCTTGCTTTGTTGCGTGATTGGATAGCTCGAGCGGGTCAAAGGTTTGAATGCGCGGCAAAAAGGACTTCCTGTGGCTGCAGATATGACAGTCGGTGGCAGGCTCTGGTTTGAAACCGGCTTCGGGCAGCCTTGGGAGGGCCTGAAACTCCGTTCGGGAGCCTCAAAACTCCTTCGCGAGCCCAAGCGCCTCCATCAACGGCCAAACGCGCGGCTGGATCGCTTCCATCGTCTGAGCCACCACCGTTACGTGTCCGACTTTTCGTTTCTCGGTAGGAGCTTTCCCGTAGAGATGGAGATGCGCCCCCTCGACCGCCAATACGGATTCCGCACGCGGAATGTGTCCCAGAATGTTCAGCATCAGGCAGCTCCCTCGCGGGGTCGTGACTCCCAGCGGAAGCGACAGTATCGCGCGCAAATGATTCTCGAACTGGCTCGTCTCGGCCCCTTCGATCGTCCAGTGACCGGAGTTATGGACGCGCGGGGCCATCTCGTTGGCGAGGAGACTCCCGTCCACCGAAAAAAGCTCGAGCGTCAGGACGCCGACGTATTCGAGCCGATTCATCAGCCGGCGGCAGTAATCGATCGCGATCGCCCCAGTCTCCGGTGTCGCGCTCGGAGCAGGAGCAATCGATCTTCGAAGAACGCCTTCGCGGTGAAGATTTTCGATTGGCGGATAAAACACCTCGCCGCCAGCCTGGTCGCGCACGCCGATCACCGACAGCTCGTGCTGGAATGAGACGTATTTCTCGACCAAGAGCGGTGAACTGCCTAGCTGCTCCCACGCCCGATCAATAGACGCGGCGTCCCGTATCACCGTCTGTCCCTTGCCGTCGTAACCCATCCGCCGGGTCTTGAGAACGACCGGCAATCCTATGCCCGTCACCGCGCTCCGTAGATCGTTGAGGCTCTCGACCGGTGCGAAGGCAGGTGTGGGGATGCCAAGCTCCTGAAAGAAATTTTTCTCGAGCAGGCGATCCTGCGCGGTCTCCAGGGCGGCGACTGGTGGGAAAACCCTCACGCGGTCGGCCACAAACCGGACGGTCGGAAGCGGAATGCTCTCAAACTCGTACGTCACCACGTCGAGACCATCGAGAAACCGGTCCAATGCGTCGCGATCGCCATAGTCTGCGGCAATCAGCTCACCGATTTGTCCGACCGGCGCGCCTGAATTCGGATCGAAGAATCGGAACTCGACGCCGAGCTGGTAGCCGGCGAGCGCCAGCATCCGTCCCAGTTGACCCCCACCGAGTACGCCTACTTTCACTCGCCCGCGGCCGGGTCGGGCTGAGCGAGCACGGCACTGGTCTGCTCGGCGCGAAAGGCGCGGAGTCTATCGCGCAGGTCCGGTCTGCTGGTTGCGAGGATCGCCGCGGCGAGCAACCCGGCGTTGATCGCGCCCGGTTTGCCGATCGCGAGTGTTCCGACCGGCACGCCCGCGGGCATCTGCACGATGGAGAGCAGCGAGTCGATGCCCTGCAGTGCTTTTGATTCCACCGGAACTCCGAGGACCGGAAGTGTCGTCTTCGCCGCCGCCATCCCTGGCAGATGCGCCGCTCCGCCGGCACCCGCGATGATTACTTCGATACCCCGCGACTCCGCGGACTCCGCGTACTCGAACAGGAGATCCGGAGTTCGGTGCGCCGAGACGACCTTGGTCTCGTGCGGAACTCCGAGGGCATCGAGTATCTGTGCGGCGTGCTGCATGGTGTCCCAATCGGACTTGGAGCCCATGATCAGTCCAACGAGAGCATCCGCCACGTTTTCTTCCCTCTTCGTCTCGTGATCGCTCGCGCCGCGGTTACAACCGTTCTTCCAGCCCCGGTCCGCGACCGCCGAGGTAGGAATCGCCGCCGGCGATCATGTGCTGGTCGAGGTCACCTTCGTCCGGCACGCCGACATCGTCCAGCACCCGCTGCTCCAGGTCCTCCAGCTCCGTCTGATGTTGGATCTCGAGCAGAAGGTCGCTGATGCGGCAGAAGCTTTTGCGGTGATGCGGTGTGATCCCGTGCGCGGCGAGCCCCGCTACGTGCTCCCGCGTCGTGTAGCCGGCGTTGTGGTCCCAAATATAGTGCGGATATCGCCGGCCGAGCCGGGTCATGAGGAGGTCGCGAGTGACTTTGGCGAGTATGGACGCGCAGGCGATGCTGAAGCACCGCGCATCGCCGTGAACTACGGCGGTGTGCGGGATGGGCAGCGTCCGCATTAACCGTCCATCGATAACGACGTGATCAGGCGCGACCTTGAGCCGCCTGAGGGCGCGGTGCATGGCGAGCGCGCTCGCCTGGTAGATGTTGATGCTGTCGATCTCGCGAACCGATGCCGCGCCGATAGCGAACGCGACCGCGCGCTCGCGGATCTTGCCGGCCAGCCGCACGCGCTGGTCGTGGGTCAGTCTCTTGGAGTCATCGACGCCGGCAATCGCTCGCGTCTCGGCCGGCATTATCACGGCGCACGCCACGACGGGACCTGCGATGGGACCTCTGCCTACTTCATCGACGCCGGCGAGGAGCGGACCTTTTTCAGCGCGGAGGTCGCGCTCGATTGTAGTCCAGCGCTTGCGCCGCGTCACGAGCGGGAAGAGCTAGACCTCTGTTCCGGCCTCGACCGCCGTATCGCTTCCCGGAATGGTGACCTTCGCTTTCCGCTCGCGGATGCGGGTCGCCTTACCGGTAAGGTGGCGGAGGTAGTAGAGCTTCGCCCGACGGACGCGTCCACGGCGCACGACCAAGATCTCCGAGATCATCGGGCTATGAATCGGGAAGATTCGCTCTACGCCAATGCCGTTCGAGATCTTGCGGACCGTGAACGTCGCGCTTACTCCGCTACCACGCTTGGCGATGCAAACACCCTCGAACGCCTGGAGTCTTTCCTTGTCTCCCTCGCGCACGCGGACGTTGACGCGGAGCGTGTCCCCGGTTCGGAACGGCGGGATGTTATCGCGGAGCCACTCTTTCTGGGTTTCGATGAAGGGATGCATATGTCACTCGGGGCTGGAGTTAACAGCCTGGTAAAGACGTATTTACGTGTTCGCGGGAAGCCTCGAAAAGTAAACCGCGGAGCGCTTGAATGCCAGCGTCGAGCTTGTGGGTCGTCGGGGTTCTTGCTACTGAGCGGCGTGGCTAATCGATCGGACTCCTGGCTTGCTCCGGACGCTTTCTATCCCGAGTGAGCCGCTCCCCCTCCTCAGTTCGCCATTTGTCGATTCTCGCGTGGTCTCCGGAGAGCAAAACCTCCGGAACTGAGTGCCCGCGGTATTCCGGGGGACGGGTGTAGCTTGGCGCGCTCAGTCCTCTCCCGAAAAACGAATCTCCGCGCGCGCTATCGAGATCCGACATCGCTCCGGGAAGCAGCCTGACCGTAGCGTCGATGATCGTCAGGGCTGCTGCTTCCCCGCCGCTCAGCACGAAATCGCCAAGTGAGATCTCCTCGCTGGCCAGATGCTCGGCGACTCGCTGGTCGATGTCCTTGTAATGCCCACATAGGAGAGTGAGCTCGTCGCCGCCGGCGAATCGCTCGGCGTCGGCGTGGGTGAAGACGCGGCCACGTGGCGACAACAACACGATCGGCGGCGTGGTGTTCAGCGATTCCACCGCCTCGAAAAACGGCTGCGGCTTCATGACCATTCCCGCCCCACCGCCGTACGGAGCGTCGTCAACGGTGCGGTGTTTGTCGTGGGTGAAGTCGCGAAGATCGACGAGGTTGTATTGAACGCTCCCCGCCGCCGCGGCGCGCGACGGAATGCTCAGCCCCAGGGGCCCGCGGAAAAAGTCCGGAAAGATCGTGACGACATTGATCCTGAGCGCCACCGCATTACTCCGTTGAGTCGGGAGCTTCGTCAAGAAAGCCCAGTGTATCGTTGATGACTATCGTGCGCTTACCGATGTCGGTCCTGACGATGATCTCGGGGCGATACGGAATGATCACGCTGCCGCGATGGGTCTGAACGTCGAGCATTATACCCTGAGGAAGCTCGTAGAATGTCGTCACCGTGCCGAGGCGCTCGCCGGTCCCGCGGGCCACGGTCATTCCGATGAGATCGTGAAGATAGACCTCGTCTTCCTGGAGCGGGGGCAGCTCGGAGAACGGCGCAAGCAGATATCGTCCGCGCCATAATTCGGCACTGTCCCGATCCTGAAGCTCTTCGAACTGGACGATCAAGCCGTTCTTGAACGGTTTCGATCTGCTGACGGTCAGAGTGGGAGTCTCCTCCGCACCTCTCATGTCCCGGACGATCGCCAGGTCCCCGTCGGAAGTCCCGGCAAAGACACGACTGCCGGTCGCGAAGACCACGTCCGGCTTGTCGGTGAGAGGCTCTACAACCACCTCTCCGCGAATTCCCTGCGCTTTGCGGATCAGCCCGACGATCGCGTATTCGGGCTCTGACATTGAAACGAACGCGCTCTAGGCGCCGGCGGCTGTCTCGTCCGCTTTCTCGAAGACCGGAACCGCGACAACCTTGCGCTCGATGCCAATTCTCTGCTCGTGGCGGCGCTTGAGAACCCCGGCACGCCGAAGGAGCGACCGGACGGTATCGGTCGGCTGCGCACCCTGGTTCAGCCAGTAATTCGCTCTCTCCTCATCGACGTTAAGGGAGCCCTCACTCTTCCGGGGAGCGTACTGACCGATGATCTCGATGAACTTTCCATCGCGCGGGCTCTGCGAGTCGGCGACGAGAATGCGGTAGGACGGTGCGTTTTTCCGCCCGACGCGGCGGAGTCTGATCTTTACCATTTCTGTACTGCTCCCTGAAGGGTGTGTGTGGTTGAGGCGCTGATCGCGTCTCGAAGCCGGGCTCCTCGCGTCACCGGAAGGTCCGGTGCGCACCCGGGAACTACTGGGGTCACGCAATGTAATCGGTTCGTGCCCGGAGGCCTACCTCGTTCCAAACATCCCCGGCATGGACGGCATCCCCATCCTTCCCCCACCGGCCATTTTCTTCATCATCTTCTGCATCTCCCGGAACTGATCGAGCAAGCGATTGACGTCGCTTATCGGGCGG
>JALYKQ010000198.1 GCA_030774675.1 Gemmatimonadota bacterium
GCATGTCTTCATTTGCCGAGCGCGCGACCGTCTACCGAAAGGATGACGCGTCGAGCCCTTCGGTGCTGGTCAACACCTCGAAGAAGCCGAAGACGGTGGAGGTGTACATCACCGCCGCGATCGCGCGGCTTTCTCTCCAACCGGGTGTCACGAGCGAGGTCTTCGCCTATAACGGTCGCGTTCCCGGGCCGACGCTCGATGTGCGCGAAGGCGATCACGTCATCGTTCATTTCCGCAACGATCTCCCCGAGCCGACCACTGTTCACTGGCACGGCATCCATCTGCCATTCGACTCCGATGGCAGTCCCTTTCATCCGATCAAGCCGGGCGAGACCCACGACTACAGATTCACTGTTCGCCCCGGCACGGCGGGCACCTACTGGTATCACCCCCATCCCGATCACCGCACTGGCTTCGCGATCGGAAAGGGACTCTTTGGGGGAATCGTCGTACGCGCCGCCGATGATCCGCTGCCCGCGTCAATGCCAGACAAGCTGTTGATCCTCTCCGACAACAGGTTTCTGCAGGACGGCACGCTCGACTTCCCGGAACCGCAATCACACCACGGTGGAATCGACGAGGAAAATGGACGCGAAGGTCCGGTGCTATTCGTCAACGGTCACGTGATGCCGACGATCTCGATCCGCAGCGGGGAGGTGCAGCGGTGGCGGCTTGTCAACGCATCCGCGGGGCGAATTTACCGCATTGCGCTGTCGGGACACACCTTCCTGCACGTCGGTAGCGACGGCGGTTTGTTCGAGAAAGCGGTAGAGGTGAAGGAGGTCGTCCTGACCACCGGCGAGCGGGTCGAGCTTCTGGTGCGCGGGACCGATGCGCCGGGCGCGAAGAGCGTGCTCCGGAATCTGCCCTACGATCGATACGCGCCCCAGACGAGACCCCGCGACTGGGAGACCACCCGCGACCTGCTGACGCTGCAGACGACAAAGGAGGCGCCGGTCACTCCGGTCGCGATTCCCGCCACTTTGCGGAAGATCGTCCCGCTCGATACCACCAAGTCGACGGCCGTCCGGACGATAGTGTTCTCCCAGGGACTCATAAACGGCAAAACGATGGACATGGCGCGCGTCGATGTCAGCACCAAAGTCGGGGCGACTGAGATCTGGGAGATCGAGAACGTCGTCGGAATGGATCATCCGTTCCACCTGCACGGCTTCCAGTTCCAGGTGCTCGAGCGCGACGGTGTGCCCGAGCCGTATCGCAGCTGGAAGGACATGCTCAACATCCCCAAGCACACTTCGGCGCGCATCATCGTTCGGTACGACGACTACCCGGGAAAATGGATGTTCCACTGCCACATCCTGGATCACGAAGACCACGGCATGATGGGCGTTCTCGAAGTCAAGTAGAAAAACCCAACAAGGAGCGAAACGTGACGCGACGGTCGACGAAGTCAGCGTGGTACCTAAGCTCTATTCCGGCCATCCTCCTCTTCGTCGTCGCCTGCACGGCGCCGTCGTCTTCATCGTCGTCGTTCACCAGCGGCGGCAGCATCCAGGCCGACCGGTCGAGGCAGGATCAGATCGCCCTCGGCCGAACGCTCGTACTCAACCATGCGTGCTCGGATTGCCATGGCGGAACCCCCGATCCGGCCGCCAAGGGTTGGCTGGTCGGGCAGCGGGACACGAGCCAGCAATTCCACGTTGGTCCTTTCGTGACCCATCCCAAGAACCTCACGCCTGAGAATGCAACCGGGATCGGTCGCTTCAGCGAGCGGCAGATCTTCAACTCGCTCCGCTATGGGTTGAGGCCGGAGGAGACGGCGGATGTCGAGATAACCTCGACAGTTCCCGGACAAGGCAATTTCCCGCTGCATCCGCATTATCTGGCGCCTCCGATGCCGTGGCCGTCGTGGCGCCACATGTCGGACCAGGAGCTCTCTGCGATCGCCGCGTATCTCAAGAACGCAGTCAAACCGGTGAGCAACAAGGTGCAGGACAGCGACGGCCCACCGGATTTCTGGGCGGGCGCGTACACCGTCGAGAAGATTGGAGCTTATCCGGCCGCGCCGTTCCCGACAGCGAACGAAAAGCGATAACTACAAACTGAAGACTACCTGCCTTGTGCTGTCAGCGAGCCAGCCAATGGCCACGGGCTGCTCTAAGTGGATTTGAGTTTGGCCCGCAGCCCAGAGCCGGCCCGCCGACCGCCCCTGGCAGGTAGTCTTCAGTTGTAGTTGTATCCTCCCAAAGAACTGCAACTGAACAGTGGTCAGGGGTCAGAAGTGCAGCTGTCAGGAGGCAGGTTCACTTGGTTCAGTCGCAGTCGACTTTGAATCCTACGTCCCGCGCACAGCCACATCAACGGTGTAAC